>JBCCSZ010000018.1:0-41863 GCA_039199225.1 Bacteroidota bacterium | reverse complement strand
CAAATGTCGAGTGGGCCGCTGCAAGGGGCTTTCCTCCGACTGCTGTGTCAACTCTACCAGGCGCGCCACATCCTGGAAATTGGAACCTTCACGGGCTATGCTGCTCTTTGTATGGCAGATGGGATGCCCGACGACGGTTTGCTACAAACCATAGAAGCCAATGACGAGATGGAATACCTCATCCGCAAATACATCAAAAAGGCTGGAATGGAGGAACGCATTCGTCTCCACATAGGACAAGCACAACAGATTATTCCGCAGCTAACGACTCGCTTTGATTTGGTTTTTATAGATGCTGGAAAGAAAGACTATGCATACTATTACGACCTGGTTTTTGATAAGGTCAATATTGGAGGTTTGATCCTAGCTGATAATGTTCTGTGGGATGGAAAGGTCACACTGCCGGAAGTTCAAGATGAGGATACTCGTATGATGCGTGCGTTCAATCGGCGCATACAGGAGGACTCGCGGGTGGAAAATCTGCTTTTACCGCTGAGAGATGGAGTGATCATTGCAAGGAAAATCAGAGACTGATCCAAGCTAACAGCTCATGAAAAATCGTCTGATAGAGGCTATGTACTTTCCGGCACGTCTGCTTCCCATGAGGTGGATGATTCGTCTGAGTGGACAGGCACTTTTTGCACCCTTTTACCACAGTGTTCGGGGGCAACAGGCGATTCCCCACATTGAGCATCTGTATCGACTACGGGACGTACGTCAGTTTGAAAAAGATTTAGACGCCTTTCTGCGCCACTTTCAGCCAATTGATCTTACCACTCTTTTGCAGCAGGTGCAATCAGGCAATTTGCCGAGCCAGCCAGCCCTCTTTTTATCTTTCGACGATGGCCTCCGGGAGGTCTACGAGCTGGTAGCACCCATTCTGCGGGCCAAGGGCGTCCCAGCTACCTTTTTTCTCAACAGTGCTTTTGTGGACAACCGAGCGCTGTTTTACCGCTACAAAGTCAGCCTGCTCATCGATCGATTCAAAAAGCAACCACCTTCTGCTGCCTGTCTGGACGAAATGCAAACAGCCTTTTTCAAGTATGACCTGCTGAGCGATGATCCGATACACAATCTCCTAAGTGTCCATTATCCTCAAAGGGCTGTTCTGCCTCGTATTGCACGCTTGCTCGAAGTAGACTTTGACAGCTACCTTGCAGCATCCAAGCCCTACATGGACCGCACTCAGATCGAGGAGTTGATTGACCAGGGCTTCACCTTCGGAGGCCACAGCGTAGATCATCCTCTGTACGCTGGATTGGCACTCGACCAACAACTAAGGCAAACCCAGGAGAGCATCGATTTTATTTGTCAGCATTTTGGTATTGACTACCGGGTATTTGCCTTTCCATTCCATTGCCTGGGGGTGAAAAAGCGCTTTTTTGAAGCTGTTCAAGACCGACAAATTAGTCAACTGACTTTCGGTACGTCGGGCCTGAAGTTGGAAGATGTACCCTACCATTTGCACCGCTTTGCGATGGAAGAAAGTGATCTGCCCGCCTCCCGTCTGGTGAGGACTCAATATTTTTACTACCTTGTCAAATCTCTATTGAAGAAAAACAGGCTCCAACGGACATGAGGGTTCGCCACATCAGCATTGAGGAATTAGGCACTTTTATCGGCTCTGAAGAATTCCGGCGAATGCCAGACTTACCCATTTCCAGCCTGCGCGCTCGATCACAAGCCAGCAATCCTTTGGCAAGGGCGGAGGATGTTGCCCTGATTTTATTTTACGAAAAAGATGAATTGCTCGCCTATTTGGGCTTGCTGCCCGACCAGACAATAGACACTGCCGTTCGCTTTGCCTGGATGAGCTGCATTTGGGTGAGCCCTACAGCTCGGGGGCGTGGATTGGCCGGAAAGCTACTGGAGGAAGCCTTCAACTGCTGGGAGGCAAAACTGCTGGCCACAGAATTTACTGCACCTGCGAAACGCCTATACGATAAGACCGGTCGATTTGACGACTTGGCCCTCAAGCAAGGAATACGCGCTTACTTACGGCTGAATATGGCTGATTTACTGCTTGCAAAAAATCCAAAATACGCTCCTTACAAAAGTCTTTTGCGGCTTGGAGATGGCTGCTTTAATGCTTTGAACAGCCTTCGACTTTGGTGGAAAAAAACATCGAGACCATCCAATGTGCGGCTGGCAAAGTTTGACGAAGTGGACGAAGATGCTTGGCAATTTTTAAAACGGCATGCGCCACCAACGGCCTTTCAGCGCAATCGGCAAGCACTGAATTGGTTGCTGAAAAATCCTTGGCTGTCGTCGGATGATCTTGCTCGAAAAGAACAAGGGCGTTATCAGTTTTCAGTTTACGCCGATCACTTTGAATTTGTTGGTTTGAAGATTTTCGAGGGTGATGTGTTGAAGGCTTGGATGATTCTGGCCTGTAGGAATCGGGCCTTGAAAATCCCGTATATCTTCCTACAAAAAGGTTGCGAGGCCATGGTCGCCAAGGAAGTCGAAAACTACATGCTGTCCAAAGGACTCTATATCCTGACAACCTATGACTCGGCTCTACGCACCCATTGGCAAAAGCACCAAGGGACTTTTTTCCTCATTCGGCCGTTCAACCGACCCTACCTCATTTCAAAGGCACTAAAGTCAATCCTTCCGGTCAGGGAAGAAATATTTCAAGACGGAGAGGGCGATTGTGCTTTTACCTGAAAGCAGCCATTACATTCCTTGACTGTTCAAGGCGCGGCGGCCCATTTCCATCAGCTCTGTTTGATAAGCAGCTCCTACCTTCTTTTCGATCACTACGCCCTTGGCATCCATAAATAAAAGGGTTGGATAAGCTTGCACTTGATAGACGAAGGCCAAGTTGGGGCCGTTGCCTTTTTCGCCATTGACCTTATAACTCAGGAAATTATCGTTTAAGAATTTGGCGACATTCTTATCGGTAAAAACATCCTGATCCATCAATTTACAGGGGAGGCACCAAGTAGTGTAAAAATCGACAAAAACGAGCTTATTTTGACGCGCCGCATCATCAAGCACATCTGATAAAGTTTCGGATTGGACAAATTTGACAAGTCCCGATTTGGTCTTTTTAGTTTCGGTAGAGCTTGAGGTGGATGAAGCTTTTGAACCTTTACAGGCCGAAAAAGAGATTATGGAAAATGAGAGCAATAGAAATATAAAAGTGCGCATGGGGGCGTTTGTTTTATCCGGAATGCTACAAAATTACATCTTAATTTTCAGGGATGTAAATTAATCTTTGCTTCCTTGAGAATCCCTACAAATGGTATGGTGGTATAAATGGTAAGAGACCTTTATCTCTTCGTTTATTGCTTGTTTTTCCATTGCAATTCCTGCAAGTAGGCATACCGCAGAAAGACTCCCCAAGCCATAAGGAAGCTGATGATCAAACCATGGCGTCCGTCTAATATACCGAGCTGCCAAAAGTAATGCTTACAAAAACGAAAGAGCGGCTTGAAAAGGAGGTGAAAGTAACCCACTTTTGGTGTTTTCGACTGATGATCTAGGGCCGACCATTGGCCATAGCGTCGTATTTTTTGTAAGTAGGGCGTTAATTCATTGCAGGTAAAATGCTGAAAAGGCTGTTGCAACTGCCCCACTGTGATCCCTTTTGTTTCAATCTCTTCGTGGACTTGTCGGTTGTTGTAGCGGCAGCGATCTCGGCGGATCAATCGGATGACTTTGTCATTTTGCCAGCCGCTGTAGCGGATGCGTTTTCCAAGGAAAAAGTTGGTGCGTGGTATCCAATAAGCATCTTTGGGATTCGGCTCTTTGAGGGTGTGGCGAATTTCATCTGCGAGCTGTGGTGTCACCCGCTCATCGGCATCCAGCAGCAATACCCATGAATGCGTAGCTTGGGGGATGGCCCAGTTTTTTTGATCTGCCGGACCTTTGTAGGTGTTCTGCAGGATGCGTACCGGGAATTGCCTGGCAATTTCGAGCGTGTTGTCTGTGCTGTAGGAATCGACAATAATCAGTTCATCGGCCCATTCTACAGATTGGAGTGCTTGCCGGATGTGGGCAGCTTCGTTGAAAGTGGGGATAATGACGCTGATCGACGGCATCCTAGCTGGCTGTGAACAATTGATCGATGGAGGTTTTCAATGGTCCGCTGGCTACAAAATAGGGATTTAATAAGTTGGGCTTGTTGTAACGCAGGGGCTTTTGATCCTCGGCATGAAGCACCATGCCGCCTGCTTCTTCCAGAATGATTTGTGCTGCTCCGGTATCCCACTCCATTGTAGGCGCCAGGCGAGGGTACAACTCAGCTTGGCGGTCGGCCAATAAGAGAAATTTGAGAGAGCTGCCCTTGGAAACGAGAACCGGTTCATTCAGTCGATCCACAAAAGCTTGGGTTGCATCGTTGAGGTGCGAACGAGAGCAAACCACCCGTAGCCCTTTATCTGTCACATCAAAATCTGTTGCCATCAGTTGCTTGCGCTCGCCCGACTTCTCCACAAAAGCTCCCTGGCCTTTGACCGCTGCATAGCATTCGTCTAGCACCGGCGCATAAACCACGCCCATCACTGGGTGCTGCCCTTCGACTAGCGCGATATTGACCGTAAATTCTCCATTTCGCTTGATGAATTCCTTTGTACCATCTAGTGGGTCGACCAACCAAAAAGAAGTGTATGTCTGTCGGACTTCATAAGGGGTTTCCTTATTCTCTTCAGATATGATGGGATATTGAATGGGAAGTTTTTCCAATCCTGCACAGATCAAATCATTCGCAGCCTTGTCGGCCTTGGTCAATGGGGAGTTGTCCTTTTTAGCTTCGACACCAAAATCGGCCGTTTCGTAAATCTCCATGATGGCAGCGCCGGCAGATCGAGCCAACTCAATGATTTGGGGAAGTAAATCTGGATAGGTCATTCAAAATTGCGTTATCTTGTGATAGAAACAAAGTTGCCGAACAAAATGTAAAATTCTGCCGTACAAAGGGCATCATTACTCTCAGCTGAACAACTTCAGTATTAAGTCGTAAAGTTAGAAATTATATCTATGAAAAAAGTACTTGTTACAGGAGGCTGCGGCTACATTGGCAGTCATACCATCATCGATTTACTCGACAACGGCTTTGAAGTCATTTCTGTCGACAATCTTGTGAATTCCGACCTCAAGCCCATTAAATACATCCAGCAGATTACAGAGAAGACGGTTGTCCAATACACGGTGGATCTCTGCGACAAGGAAGCAACGCGCCGCATTTTCACAGAGCATCCGGATATCAGCGGCATCATCCACTTTGCAGCCCTCAAAGCTGTCGGAGAGTCCGTTGAGCAACCCCTCAGATACTACCACAACAACATTACGAGCCTTCACAATATTCTTGCATTGGCCGAGGAGTACGGTGTTCAAAATCTGATTTTTTCCTCTTCCTGTTCTGTCTACGGCAATGCCACTGAACTGCCAGTAACTGAGCAAACGCCCTTGCAGCCTGCAGAATCTCCGTATGCGCATACCAAGCAGATAGGAGAAGGCATCATACAGTTTTTCTGCAAGCGCTATTCGGCCTTTAATGCCATCTTGCTGCGCTACTTTAATCCTGCCGGTGCGCACGAAAGCGGCTTGATTGGTGAGTCCCCCGTCAATCCTGCCCTCAACCTCGTACCGGTTATTACAGAAACAGCGATCGGCAAGCGCGAAGGAATGACTGTCTATGGCGATGATTACGATACCCGCGATGGTAGCTGCGTACGGGATTACATCCACATCATGGATTTGGCCAATGCGCACACAAAGTCGCTGCAATATTTGCTGGAAGCGCGCAACAGCAGCAATTGTGAGGTCTTCAATCTCGGTATTGGGGAAGGAGCGACTGTTTTGGAAGTCATCAAAGCCTTTGAAAAAGTTGCTGGCTTGCCGCTCAATTATCAGATTGGACCCCGCCGCCCGGGGGATGTCATTGCCATCTATGCCAACAATGATCAAGCACATAACAAGCTGGGGTGGAAGCCGGAAAGAAGCATTGAAGACATTATGAAGACCGCCTGGGCTTGGGAAAAGCGTCGGTCAGCAGGTGTAACAACTCCCTAATAAAGAGGCAGATAGCCAAATAAAATATAATATAAATTGTTATTATGCGTAATTTATTGATATGAAATAATAATAAATAAATATTTTCTATTGCCTGGCTTTCCTTTGTAAAAGTCGGCAAATTTTAGCATCTTTGTATAAGCCGATTCAGTAGACGATAAACCGCTATTGTATCGGCTTTTTATTTTAGAACAGTCATAGGGTGTCCATAGTCTTGTTGCCTTGTCGAGCTTTGCTCGGCAAGGTTATTTTTTTCTACTCAGAGTCGCTTGTTGTGTCGTTGTGATGGGAAATGTCCGTACCGGAGGTATCTCCTCTCCCTCGAAAGTGGTACCGCCTGTGGTACTTACTTCCTTGCTTTGGCCAGCGATAATTTCGAACAACAGCTGGCCATTTCGCAGTTCGTGAGAGGCCAAAATCATGGTTCCCTGCACGTCGTACCAACTTACCAGCTTTTTGTCAAAGAGGTAAGTTTCGATCTTAATGGTGTTTTTCTCATCGATCAAATATTGGCCGTTTTCTTCGTTTAGCGTTTGGAGTTCATAAGGTTTGACGATGGTGTCTTTGCCCAAATAGGTGGTGGTCCAAGTGTAGCGTCCGATGGTGTCGGCTGCTTCAATGACCATTTCCATTGGAACGCTTTGGAGTTTTTTGGTACCTCGATAAATACCCAACTCTCCGATCCAAGTACCTATCCAATCATCGGGAAATTTTGATTCGGTCGTCTCACTCTTTGTGGCCGAGGGCTGAGAGGAGGCTGTTTGTTGAGGGTTTTCTGAGGTGACTTTGGGCTTGCAAGCTGCTAAGAGTACCCCAAAGGCAAAAAATACGTAGAGTCTATACATGACAATTCATTTTGGTTCAAGTTGCGATCCATATAGATCATTTATCGCAATTTGAGTGATTTTGACAGAGCTTTTGTAGATTTACACACCCGTTTTTCTGACAAACCCGATTGAAGAGATGAACCATTACCTATCCATTCTCCTTGTCTGTTTCTTGTCTTTAACTGTTCAGGCACAGCAGGCGTATTTTCAGCAGGAAGTTAATACAAAAATCGATGTTGTTCTGAATGATTCTACCCATACGCTGGATGGAAACATCGAAATAGAGTACATTAACAATTCTCCGGACAGCCTCCGAGAGATTTACATGCATTTGTGGGCCAATGCTTACAAGGATCGTACGACTGCTTTTGCACAACAAAAATTGCGCACGCGTAGCACGAAGTTTTTCTTTGCAGAGGAAAAAGACCTGGGCAATTTTTCCAAGCTGAATTTTGAGGTAGATGGCAGCAGTGTTGAGTGGAAATCATACAAAGGCAACCTGGATATTGCGGTGTTGGAATTGTCCAAACCGCTTCCACCTGCCGGAAAAATTGTCATTCGCACGCCCTTCTTACTGAAAATACCTGCTTCCTTTTCTCGCTTGGGACATGTGGGAGAATCTTATCAACTGACCCAGTGGTTTCCAAAGCCAGCCGTTTATGACAGAGAAGGTTGGCACCCGATGCCTTATTTGGATATGGGGGAGTTTTACTCTGAGTTTGGTTCTTACGATGTTCAAATTAACCTTCCAGAAAACTATGTGGTAGCTTCCACCGGAGTGCTTCAAACGGAATCAGAGAAGGCATTTCTAGCCGAAAAAGTCCGCGAAACAGATGAAATTTTAAAGGACAAGTTGGAAGGAAAAAGCCCTTTTCCTCCTTCCAGTAGCAAGCGCAAAACCATTCGCTACCTAGCCGAGAATGTACACGATTTTGCCTGGTTTGCCGACAAGCGTTTCTATGTACAAAAAAGCCGGGTACTCCTCAAATCTGGTAAAGAGGTGGATACTTGGGCCTTTTTTACAAACGAGGAAGGAGAATTGTGGAAAAAAGGAACTTTCTATGTGGATCGTTCGGTGAAGTATTATTCAAAGTTGTTAGGGGAATATCCTTATCCACACGCTACGGCTGTACAAAGTGCATTGTCTGCAGGCGGCGGCATGGAGTATCCTATGATTACGGTGATTGGCTTGATGGGAAGCGCCCAACCGTTGGATGAAGTCATTACCCATGAAGTCGGCCACAATTGGTTATACGGTATTTTGGCCTTCAACGAGCGAGACCATGTTTGGATGGATGAGGGCCTGAATTCTTATTACGACCATCGCTACACGGAGATTTATTATCCTGGGGAAGAGAATGAATTTTTTCCCAGATTCATTATGGATGGCTCCGATCTTAGTCTAGGTGAAATGGCATACTTGTATCAGGCGCGCCGCAACGACGACCAGGCGCCCATAACGCATTCCAACGAATACTCTCGGATCAATTACTTTTTGGGTGGTTACGAAAAACCAGCGCAGGCATTCCGAATGGCCGAACACTACCTTGGAGCAGCCTTGTTCGACGAAATCATGCAAGCATTTTACAAGGACTGGGCTTTCAAGCATCCTCAGCCGGAAGACCTCTGGAAGTATTTTCGATCGAAGACCGACAAAGACCTTTCTTGGCTCATTGATGGCTTCATTGGCTCGAATGACAAAATGGATTATGCCGTAAAGAACATCAAGAAGGATGGCAATAATTATCAGCTAAAAATTCAAAACAAAGGAGACATTACAGCCCCTTTTCCCGTATCGGCCATTCGCGATGGTGAGATTGTCTCTACGCAGTGGTACGAAGGCTTCGAAGGAAGTCAGACGGTTGATTATCCCTTCGGAGAGTACGACCTGATTATGATAGATGGTCCGCACTATACTTTGGATGTCAACCGCCAGAACAACCAGATTAAAACAAAGGGAGGGTTGAAAAAACTCAATCCTATCCGCTCCAAATTTTTGATAGGCATGGAGCATTCTCAAAAGAACAGCTTTTATTGGTCGCCCATTGCGCATTGGAATAAATACGATGGACTGATGTTGGGGGTTGGCTTGTATAATTCGATTCTTCCGGAACGACCCTTCGAGTTTGCCCTGGCTCCTTCCTTTGCATTTGACAGTGAGCAGCTCAACGGAATTGGATTTGCGCATTACAACATCTATCCAAGAAAAGGCTTATTCAGAAAAGTCAGTATTGGAGCAAACTTCAAACGCTATAGCAACAACTATCTGAACCGCGACAGTGTCCTGGAAACCCATCTGTCCTTCTATCGGATTGCTCCTACCATCAATTTTGACATTCGAACAAACCCTGCTGGAAATTACAGAGGAAAGCTTCAAATGCGCGCCTTGATTATCGGGGAGGAGACGACCAATTTCAACAATGATGGGATGTACACCGGCAACAGCACCGATCAGAATGTGATCTATCAAATTTCTTATACGGGTGTGCAAGATCGGGTATTGAATCCCTACAGCTACCAAATCCTTTTGGAGCAGCAGTCGTACGACAATCCTTTTGGCGATAGGGAAAATTATCTGAAAGCTTCCTTTGAACTCAATGCCAGCTACACTTACGAGCGGGGAAGAAACATCGACCTTCGCTTATTTGTAGGTAAGTTTATCCTCAACTCTCGCAGGGATTCCCGCAGTTACTCCAATGTTTTTACCCGAGGGTCTTTTGCACTTATTCACCAAGGCTTTAATGATTATCAGTACGACAATGTTCACTTTGGAAGAAGCGAGCAGAATGGCCTTTTATCCCAGCAAATAAACCATCGGGAAGGAGGCTTCAAAAATGCCTTTGGCAGTCAACAAAACATTGGACAGAGCAATGATTTTATTGCCGCTGCCAACCTTCAAATAGACCTGCCGATCAACGCGCCGATCCTAAGGAACATCAAACCTTACTTGGATTTGGGATACTTCAACCGATCGGAATTGCTAAACGAAGAGCCATCCTTTAGCGACCAATTTATATACAGCGGCGGTGCCATGATCGAATTGTTGAATGGGGCCTTTACAGTACATTTTCCCTTCCTCAATTCGGACAAGCTGAAGGACTTATACGATCAAAGGGACGGTGGCAGCTTTGGCTCCCGAATCAGCTTCACCCTGCGACTTAGAGACCTCAATCCATGGAAACTCAGAGATCAGCTGAATTTTTAGACTGACTGTTGATCGTCCAATTGTATTCGAGGTAGGTCAGCTTTGCATCTGCCGAGATGTCGACCGGTGCATAGGGCCTGAGAAAATCCAAAAGGCTTTGATTCTTTGTAAAATCGCTTTTGAACCACTTGAAAATACGGGAGACTTTGACCTCTTGCGCTGTAATTAAGTTGCGACGAGTATCTGCTAAGAAGGCTTTTGCTTGTCTGGTAAGCTGCTCTTCCAGTCGGTCGGCCGTGTAAGCTTCATTTAATAGGCTGGGGCAGGAAAACGAGGCGCAATTGATGGCAAAATGAATCCTTGGTTCATTGAATTCCTTGCGCAAAATACTGTGTTCAATATTGTTGAGATCATAGGTCGCATCTTCGATTTGAATAAAAGAAATGTCCCAAACCGAGTTGATGAACGGGATGCCTTTCTTAATGTCCTTAATGCTCTCTACTGGATAATGTCGAATCATCAGCTGGACAGTATAAGCATTGTAGGCGTTGATCCAATAAGCCAGTCTTTCTTCCCTCGACCAGTTTTTTGCATTGGGGTGGTTGCTGCCCAATAGGTTCAAGTAGCGGTTCAGCTGGCTGCTGTCTTGGATAAAGCCCTCATAGCTCACCCAGCCTTTGTCGTCCACATGCTTTTTGAGGAGGCTGTCCCATGAGCTGTGTGTGATGGGTTGTGACTCGGAGGGATAGGTTTTGACGCTGCAGGAGGTCACTACCATGAGCATAAAACAGGAAAATAAAAAGCCAAGGCTTGAAGCGGTCGTAGGAGGCATATCTGAAGTTGTTAGCGTAAAAGTTGTAAAGCGTTATTTCTTCTTCTTCTGAAAGTAACGATTTTTAACTGAGTAAATAGATTATCAATATGATCTTAGATTCTTAACAAAGAATGGTCTTAATTTGCTGTATCTTAATTCTTGAAGTTAGATTAGATGTCTGACATATGACCATTGAAAAGGGTTTTGTGGATTGGAAATCGGCCCGGGTGCATTACCATTGCTTCGGAACAGGCCCTCGGCTCCTGATTGCATTGCATGGCTTTGGAGATCGTGCTGCGCTTTTTGATAAACTAGAACATCCTCTTGGGACAACACACCGGGTCTTTGCCATTGATCTTCCTTTCCACGGTCAGACACAGTGGCCTTACAAACGTTTTGACCGGACAGACCTGTTGGGTATTATTCATCAAATCATGGCACTGGAAAAGAAGGAACGCCTCGAGTTGTTAGGGTATAGCCTGGGAGGAAGACTTGTGCAATCACTCTTGAGCGATTTGGAGAATTGCTTGGATCAACTGTATCTGTTGGCACCAGATGGATTGCGTACAAAGGGAATGTTCAATGCGACCTTTACACCTGTATTTATCAGGCGCAAGCTGAGTCAGTTATTAAATGCACATCCCGAGTGGTTTTCAAAAAACATCAATCGACTTTATCGCTATCGTTTGATCAGTCGCTTTATCAGGGATTTTTGCCTTTTTCATATTTCTTCCGAAGACCGGCGGCGGCGAGTGTTGGGATGCTGGCTTTCTTTGGATGCATTCGAGCTGAGACCCGCCACCGTTAAGAAGCACCTAATTCGACTCGGCATTCCCGTATGGTTGTACTTTGGGCGCCGAGACGAAGTGATTCCTCTAAAAAGCGGTATTTGGTTGGCTGATAAGGCGCCCAATATTCAGCTGTACATTATGGATGAAGGTCATCTGGTGGTCAATGAAGAGCTGCAAGCGCAACTGTCTATACAACTGTCACAACAAACTTTTTGATAATTCAGGCCGTAAGGATGGAATCGCCGTGGAATTATTTGAGTAGGCTTCTACGGATACCGATGTAAGTAGAAAAGCTATTCAAGCGATCTCTGTTAGGACCAAAGCCATCTCCATTTGATAGGAATTGGTGTTGGTAGACAGGCTGGACAAAAAGGCTCCACCGTTGATTGAAGTATCTTTCTACACCCAGTCCGAGATTGGCAGTGAAGTAGATGTTGTCCTTGAGGCGGCCATTTTCGAAAAAGCCTCTGTACAACCTTGGATCATCAACATTTCTTTCTCCCGGTCTGACAGGCGCAGGCTTAGCTTGAGGATCACTGCTGGACAACGGCCCTTTTGAAATTTCATATTGCTTAAATACAGCTGTATTCATCGTAGCACCCGTTAAAGCATAAATATTCCATTTGCTGACGCTCTTTGTCAGGCGATAGCGAAGATTGAGTGGAATCTTAAACAGGTCGAGACGCGCTCTGCGGAAACCTTGGTTGATGTTGAAGCCATTGTTGAGATCGCCAGTTACGTTGAGGTACCACTCATTTGGTTGGTATAGAATGGAAGAATAGATTCCCCCTATTTCTACAGACCACCTCTTGATCTGGTAGGTTAGGGATAATCCGCCACCATAGCCTGCAAAAAACTGATCATAGGATGGAACACGGAATTTCGTATTGTAGGGAGTCATGATGTAGTTGATGTCAGCCGCACTAAACATGCCTATGCTGAGACGTCCACCTTGCTTGACCCTTTGGCAGGACCTGCATTCTGTCAAATCCACCAATTCTCCTGCCTCTGCCATAAGGGCAATATTTTCAATAGGCTGCAAAGGAAGCAGTAGAGAAAGATCGATGGAAGGATAGGTCGGTACACCTACCGAAATACCTCCTGACCTGTGTGGTAAGCGATCAACAGACTGTAGACCAAGACGATTCTGAGTAAACTTTTGCTGCACTTCATCTATGGAGGCAGCAGCCTTGAGTGGCGTATCTACAAGAGGCTTCGGCGACTGAAAGGTCGGCTGGCCTCCTAATGGATTGTTACTTGGTGCAACGACCTTCGAACTTGTCGATGTTGCGCTGGCCTGCTGATGGTCAACGGTGGCCTTTTGGGCAGTTGCTTTAGAGGACAACCTTTGTGCTGCATCAACCTCCTCGCTGGCTTTCTGGGAAGCGGCGCTGTTAGAGACGCTTGGCACCAGGGCTGCCTGAGCTTGACTCGAATTGGCGGTCGAAGGTTTGTTGAGGGGTAAAAACTGGAAGAGTGTCAACAAAATGAGCAAGAAAAGGGCAACTTCTGCCAGTTTATAGCGGTAGATGATTCGGCGAAGGAAAATCTCTTCGTTGAGCCTTCGCGCCATTTTTTTCCAATGCGCTGGCTGGTAAGGTGGTTGGAGATAGGCGAGCTTGGAATAAGCTAGGTCATCTATGGAAGTTTCTGCTGCTTCGGATACTTCGTCCGCATCGATCATCTTTTCCATCAACTCCCAATGGCCAGGTGTTGGATCGGCCTCTAGCTGACTGAGCTTTTGACGAGCAATTTCATCAAACGAGGGATTACTTCTTCCCTCTCCCGCAGGATCAGGCAGTTTATCAAGAGACGATTCAAACAAATCCCAGTGTTCCGGCTTAAAGTCGGATTCCAGATTTTCTAGATTTTCTCTTAAGTACTTGTCAAAGTAATTATTCTCCATATCGAATGAACCTTGCTGTAAGTAGTGCTTTCAGTTTCGACCTGGCTTTTACCAGGTTGGATCGTGATGTACTTTCTGTGATGTCTAGCATCTCGGCTATTTCCCGGTGGGAGTAACCTTCGATGACATATAGGTTAAAAACAGTTCGATAAGCTGGAGACAAAGTCTGAACAGCTTCGAGGATTTCGTTTTCTGTGTATTGGCTGATGGCGTCGGCCTCGCGGCTGCTGACGTCGTAAGCCTGGTCTAAATTTTCCGTTCGGCGGCGAATGTTCTTGCGGTAGTAGTCGATCGCGGTATTAACCATGATCCGACGAATCCAAGCGGACAGAGAAGTACCCGGTTGGTATTTTGATATATTTCGAAAGATTTTTATGAATCCTTCATGCAAAATATCCAGTGCATCCTCTTTGTTGTCCGAATACCGAAGACAAACACCCATCATCTTGCTGTAATGCTTTTCATACAGCAACTTTTGAGCCCAGCGTTCCTTTCGAACACAGGCCGTGATAAAATCCCTTTCCTGGTTTTGCAATTGCAAAGCGATATCCATGATGATTGCTTTAAATTGAACCAGCTGGTATGGGCAGAAACAGCAAGTTGGTAAAATATTGTTTGTTGTAGATACAACGTTTTGACATTTCCAATTGCTGCTTTAGTCGACACTCAGCTGTTAAATCCAATATCTACTTGCCATTGGCTAGCGACAGATATGCTATGGATTATATACTACCTAACAGGTTTTTTAGGTTCATTTGGCCCCTTGTTTCAGGCCGCAATAGCTATAAATATACTTTGAAATTAACGAACAAGTGAATATAAAAGATATAAATGACGAGATTTTAACAATTTAGTCCGTGTTCTCCTCAGGCTTTCTCTGGGCTATTTCCAAGAGTTCACTGAGCATCATAGCCGTTGCACCCCAAACAATATGCCCCTTTACATTGAAATGAGGTACATCCTTCAAAACCAATTGTTTATTGATTGGAAGGTCTGTTTTTTGAACGCTTTCCGGGTTTTGTAGCCAGGATAGCGGAACTTCCAATATGGATCGCACCTCGCTCTCCTGTCGACGAAAATCTGGCCGCTCGGTCGTGTAGCCCAAAAATGGATGTACCAAGAAGTTACTTACGGGAATGTACAACTCCGTCAAAGCGCCTAAGACACTCACCTTCTTGGGTTCTACCCCTACTTCTTCCCAAGCTTCGCGCAGGGCTCCATTGACCAGCGTCTCGTCGGATGCTTCGTAGCCACCGCCCGGAAAGCTGATTTGTCCACTGTGCCGGTCGTTTCGATTGCTGGATTGGCGTTCTATCAGTACGATGTGCCAATCCCTATCTACGGGGTACAGCAACTGGAGTACACAAGCGATGCGAGCATTGCTCGGTACCTTGGGCGCCAGGTTGCGTCCGACATGTGCCATTTTGTAGTGAGCCTCTGGCCCAGGGAGAGGCTGGCTCATACTTCGTTGGAGCTGTTGGATGAAAGTGCTGTCTACAGAGTACATCATACTGCTTAAACCTCTTTGTGGTGCGATTAGTTGCAAAACAAATGTAATAAGAAAGCTCTCGCCTGCAGATGATGCAAGACGAGAGCCCTCTTTGATGTATGCTGAAGAGAGGTTTCTTAGTCCTCCTTATTCGATTGCTGTAGGTACTGCTCCAAAGCCATGGTCATAGAAGGCGATACCGGAGAGGGAGCCATGATGTTGATGGTCAGCCCGCGGTCCAAGACTGCTTTTTTGGTACTATTGCCAAAGACAGCAATCCGAGTATCGTTCTGTTTGAAATCCGGGAAGTTTTCATAGAGCGAGGTAATACCCAATGGACTGAAGAAAACAAGCACATCGTAGGTTACATCGCTCAAATCAGACAGATCACTGGCGACCGTACGGTACATCAGGGCATCTTTAAAGTCTACTTCAATTTCGCTGAGGAAGCTGGTAACTGCTTTGCTGCCTAGGTTGGAGCAAGGAAGTAAAAACTTCTCTTTGGATTTGTGTTTGAGCAGCGCCGCCTTGAGGTCGGCAATTTTCTTCTTACCGACAAACACCTTTCGTTTGCGGTAGACGATGAATTTCTGTAAGTAATTGGATATGGCCTCAGATAGGCAGAAATACTTCGTTTCTTGCGACATTTTGATGCGCATCTCTTCACAGATGCGGAAGAAATGATCTACCGCATTGCGACTAGTAAAGATGATGGCTGTGTAATCGTCGGGTCGAATACGCAGTTTTCTAAAATCCTTTGAAGACTCCCCCTCTACATGTATGAAGGGCCTCCAATCGATTTGGAGACCATACTTTTTCTCAAGCTTGTAATAAGGAGAACGCTCAGGCTTTGGTTGGGAGATCAAAATACTCTGTACTTTCTTGTATTCTTCCTCCACTGCTTTTCCGTTTGTTGACATTCAAACTGGTCTTTTCAAGAACTTCTATTGGACACCTGTTTTCAGAAGCACTAGTTTCAACAATACTATAACAGGCGCAATTTCAACGGTGCAAAGGTACATAAAAAAATGAAACTTATGCATAGATATATACCTGCTTGCCAGGAATAGGCCACGGACGCTCCGAAATAAGTAGACCAAGCCAATCAGGATACAGGCTCCCTTGAGCATCCAATCTGGAAAAGGCGAGGGTGCAAAGGCTGCAATGATATTAAACGGAACGAGAACCAAACCGGTCATGATTCCGAAAATTGTAATCATAAAGCTGTACTGCTTTACTTCCTTGCTGATGGGAAAAATATTGGATAACAAATTGAGCAGCAATTGCTTACCGAGAAAGATGCCCGCGACCCAAGATATGTACTTAAGAAGCATGCCATAGGGCTGGCCGCCATTGGGTAAGCTATAATGGTTGGTGATCAGTAAAAGGAAGACGCCGGCATTGATGAAAAAGAAGATGTACAAAAGCAAATAAGGGAAACCAATAAATCCAGCCTGTTCTCTGTGAACTAATTTCAAAAAATTGTCATTGGTGAAAGACCGATAAACCTTTACAATAATGTTTCTGTAAAGAGTGGTGAGCATCGCCAGAATAACCAAGAGAATCAAAATGATCCAAAAAAAGAAATTGGTACTTATTTTTGTGGGAGCTACATCTGCGGCTGGGGCTAGTTTGTCATCTGGTACTTGACGGATGGAAGCCACTTCCTTCAGCAAGGCTTCTTTGCGATTCATCTCAAAGGGATTGCCTTGTGTTGGCTCTGCTGCTGCCAGGGGCTTTTCCTCACTTTGGCGCTCTTCCACCTCAAAAGGATTCTGGGCTTCCTCTGGGGATACAGGTAGCGCTGCGTCGGGTGCTTGTCTTTCCAATTCGAAAGGGTTGCCAGTAGCAGAATCGATCATGCTTGCTGCAGGCGATGTTGCTTTTGGCTGCCGGTGTTGCAACTCAAAAGGGTTGTTTTGCCCATTTTGGCCCCAAAGACAAAAAGCGGCAATCATTAAAAGACTGGAGCAAATGAATTTTTTGTAGCAATGCTTCATCGGAAGCAAAAATATGAAATGATTCAAAAGTATACCCGGCAGGCTACAAAAAAGTTTGCAGCTGCCGGATACACAACGGTTTAGGGTTGATCCACTTTACCTTTGATACTCAAGACAATGGGGAGAGACTCGAGTGTTGTGGTAACCTTGACGGTTTTGGTAAAAGCGCCTACTTTCTTAGCGTTGTAGGTCGCTTTGATGATGGTTTGCTCGCCGGGAGCAACAGGGTCATCTTCGTGAAAAGTCGCTGTGCATCCACAGGAACCTTTTACTTTGGTGATGATCAATGGGGTGTCGCTGTTGTTGGTCAGCACAAATTCGGCGGTGGCTGGTTCGCCTTGGGGAATGGTGCCGAAGTCGTGAACCATCTTGTCCCAGCTGATAGCAGCTTCCTCTTCAACATTTTTGGTTTCAGGTGTATAAGCAACTGCGAGGTTTTGCGCATGAAGCATAGAAGCGCTAACGATGAGAGACAAACACAAGATCAATTTTTTCATTTTAGATTTTTTAATGGTTGAAAATTAAATTGGTGCGCATCCAATTGATTGTCGACACAAAAATAGCAGCACTAAGGCCGATTTTGCTGTTAATGAAGCTGCAATAATTGTTAATGGGCTGTTAACCATCTTATTTATAAATTGAGAAAGCCTTAATTTGTGTCTAACAATTCGCCAAATAGGTGAGGGTCTCTAGCTGTTTATCTTGTATTGGATAATTTTTTGCAAGCTTTAAATGCTCCGAGTTGTGATGAATAAAAGGTTTTAGATATGAACAACAGTGTTATCCGCAGAGTCGTAGTTTTGGGAGCATTGGCCATCATTGGGATCATTGCCGTCCAAAGCTATTGGGTGATGAGAAGCTGGGACCTGAAGGAACAAGAGTTCCACCAAACGGTCAATAGCGCATTGTTTAAAGTGGCGGAAAACCTTGCAGCATACGACAGCATTCCCCTACCAAGCTACCAATTGGTCAACCGAAAGTCTTCCAATCACTACGTTGTCAACATCAACAATGTCATCGATGCCGGTATACTGGAACACTACCTCTTAAAGGAGTTTGAAGCCAGGGCTTTAGACATCGTCTTTGAATATGCTATTTACGATTGTGGCAGCGACAATTTTCAGTATGGCAACATTTGCAGTGTCGGCAACGGCCCCAAAAGCAATAATGTTCCGGGCGGCAATCTGCAGACCTACGACGAGTTCACATATTACTTTGTCGTCACCTTCCCCATGCGAAGCGCTTATTTGCTCAGTGAAATGCCATTGGCCATAATTTTTACAGTCATATTATTTATTGCCATTCTATTTTTCATCTACTCGCTTACAGTCATCCTCAAGCAAAAGCGACTGTCGGAAATGCAGAAGGACTTTATCAACAATATGACCCACGAGTTCAAAACGCCTATATCGACCATCAAGATTTCGGCAGATGTTTTTCTCAACCATCCACTGATCAAAGAAGACCAACGCTTGTCAAACTACGCTAGGGTCATTAAAGAGCAAAACATCCGACTCAACCATCAAGTAGAAAAAGTACTTCAACTGGCCAAGATCGAGCGCAAGGGATTGGAATTGCACCTGGAAGAAATTAATTTACACGAGTTGCTACAAAATATCTTGCCGAGTATTCAGTTGAAAGTCAAGGAGGTCAATGGAATTCTCAAGAGCCAACTGAAGGCCATTCAACCGATGGTTCGGGCGGATAAGCTTCATTTGACCAATATTTTGCACAATCTGCTGGACAATGCCATTAAATATTGCCGCCAGATACCGGAAATAGAAATCGGTACTCAAACGAAAGGCTCTCGGCTCATCCTTCAGATTTCAGACAATGGCATCGGCATTGATAAGAGCCACCAAGACAAGGTATTCGATAAGTTTTATCGGGTTCCTACTGGCAACATCCACAATGTCAAAGGATTTGGCTTAGGGCTCTACTACATTCGGAATATTTGCCAGGCGCACGGCTGGAAAATTCACCTCGACAGCCTGCCAGAAGAAGGGACGACCATCACCATTGAAATGGAGCGGGAATCTTGATCCAAAAAAAGAAATTTGTATGAAAGCACACTTACTGTATGTAGAGGACGACGAAAGTCTGAGTTTTGTCACCAAAGACAACCTTGAGCTGCAGGGCTACCAGATTACGTATTGCAAGGACGGCCGGGAGGCCATCGATACCATAAGAGATCGAAGTTTTGATCTGTGTATCCTCGATGTGATGTTGCCAGAAGTGGATGGATTTACCATCGCCAAGGAAATCCGCCAGAAAAATTCAGATGTTCCCATCATTTTCCTGACGGCCAAATCTTTAAAGGAAGATCGGATACATGGTCTGCGTTTGGGGGCGGATGATTACATTACCAAGCCATTCAGTATCGAGGAGTTGATTCTCAAAGTGGAGGTCTTCTTGCGGAGAAGCAAAGTCGTTACGTCCATTCCAAAGAAAAGTACGCATTACAATTTGGGAAGCTATGAATTTGATCACACCAATCTGCTACTGAAACGGGATGATGGCGCCAAAACACTGACTCAAAAAGAGGCTGATTTACTCAAATTATTTGCAGATAATCCCAACGAAGTACTCAAGCGATCCCATATTTTGGAGGTTTTGTGGGGAGAGGACGATTATTTCATGGGGCGCAGCTTGGACGTATTCATTTCTAGGCTTCGCAAATACCTAAAGGCAGAGGCCGCCCTGAAGATCGAAAATATACATGGCGTTGGCTTTCGACTGAAGATGTAAACAGCGCCACTATTTGTCAACAACAAGGTGTGGAACTTTCTCCAAATCCCAATCGATCACCAAGCCTTTGGCCAATTGTTGGGCAACCTTCTTACCATATAGATATTCGCACAGGTAAAGGGCGGCATCGAAAGAGCGAGCGCCACCAGCCGAGCTAATGTATTTGCCATCATGTACGAAAATGACTTCCTCTCGTACATCCAATACCGGAAACATCTCCCGATAGGCGGCTATGTCGCTGGGGAAGGTCGTAGAGACCACCGAATCCAGTAAGCCTGCTTTTGCCAAGATGAAAGCACCATCGCAATGGGAGGTTACGAACTGGGCATTCCGAGCAGCTTGCTGCACAAAATCGATCATTTTTTCATCTTCCAGGTCGCTATCCAGGTGGTGTTCTGCGCTGGGAACCACTAAGATGTCGATGAACGGCATGTCTTTTTGCAGATAGTTAAAGTCTGGAAGTAGTCGGATGCCTTCAAAGCTCGTGATGGGGTCGAAGGTGTTGGCCACCATAAATACATTCATCGGCTTAATGCTATCTCGGAAAATGGTGTGCTGAAAAATGTCATAGGGGGCCGTCAACTCGGTATTGTAAACGCCATCCATGATTAAAAAAGCAGCATTGTAGTGTCCTGCCTTTAGTTTTTTCAATGCTTCCTTGTTGGATGGAACATTATTGGTCATTTCCGCCTGTGGAGGGCTTGGACTGCAGGTGGTGAATAGGCAGCCAACGAGCAGTAAAAGCAGTGCCGAGTAGCTTGAATGGATCGATGTAGAGCAAGTAGATGAAATTATCTGGAACTTCATTGGTTCAACATTTGTTATCTTTATGGTCAAAGATGAAAAAAATCAATTGTAATGGAATTTTAGTCATTCAGAATTAGCCGTCGAATTATGCTTTACGTATCAGATAATGCCAAAAAAAGGATCGAAGCGATCCGCGTATCGGATAAGCTCACAAAGGAGCATTTTGTAAGAGTCTCTGTCACGAGTGGCGGTTGCTCTGGGCTTTCTTATAAAATGGAATTCGACAATGTCGACAAGCCAGACGACCAGGTTTTCGAAGACAATGGCGAAAAAATCGTGACGGATTTGCGCAGCTTCCTGTATCTGTGCAATACAACCCTTGAATTTTCTGGTGGCCTGGAAGGCAAGGGCTTTTATTTCAACAATCCCAATGCCTCTCGGGAATGTGCCTGCGGAGAGAGCTTCTCCATCTAATCAAGTTACTTTAGCTTTACTGACAATCCGGTGCAACAGCCTCGGAGATAGCCGCTTGATGTATACGGCAAAGGTTTCCTTTCCTCCCATAATGGTTTCAAATCGATTTTTACGGAGTGCCTCTGCAATCCTCTGTGCGCATTCTTCTGCAGACATGCCCTTATCTGTGGCATCATCCATCGTATTTTGAGCGCTACCATCTGCCAACAGGGCATTTTTGGAGATATTCGTCTGAATAAAGCCCGGACAAATCAAGTTTACTTTGATGTGTTCTTTTTCATATTCCATCCGCAGCGAATCAAAGAAGCCGTGCAAAGCATGCTTGGCACCGCAGTATCCAGAGCGCAAAGGTGCTGAGAACTTCCCCATCAGACTGGTCACCACGCCAAACTGACCACTGCCCTGCTGAAGAAATACCTTTAAGACCGCCTTGCTGATGGCTACTGTACCGAGGTAATTGACGTTGATCAAGCGTTCGTAGACGGAAATATCGGTATCCTTGACGAGCGACCGTTGGCTGATACCACCATTGTTGATCAATACATCGATGCGTCCAAAGTGGCCCATGACCTGCGCAACCTTGTCTTCCATCTGGGCGTAGTTGGTCAGATCGAGGGGTAAAACCAATACGGCATCGTCTTGCAGGCCCAGATCATTTTTAACTCGTTCCAACTCTGCCACTCGGCGGGCCGACAGTACAAGGCGACTTTGGCGCTTGGCAAATTCATGTGCCAGGGCTTCACCAATGCCGGAAGAAGCCCCAGTGATCCAAACAATTTTATCTTTGAAATACGACATCCGAAAGGGTTTTTCTTTGAACAAAGAAATGAAAAATATCTGAATATCTCTGCCTAGCGCGGTCTTTGGCGATCCAGAGAGAAAGTCCTTTTCTGGCCCTTTTTCAGTCGGAGTTGTCGGATGGAAAACAAGTGCATGGCCAGGGCAAATGGCACGATGAAACCAGGAATCCAGATGAATGGAAAATAGGCAATCATGGTGTTGGCAGGTTCGTTGAGAAAAACTCGGAAGGGGGAAGGGGTTGAAATGATGGAAATAAAGACAATGTTGATCAGTAGCGCCATTCCGAAAAGATTCCACAGAAAAGCTTCAAAGCGTAGATGTCGCCCTTTTCCAAAAAATAAGAAACCTGCTCCAATAGCAGATAGGCCGACGATGATGTCGTAGTTAAAGCCTTCGAAAGTCATCTGAAAAGGGACAAAGCCGGCAGTGAATCCCAGCCACAGCATCAGTTCCATCGCAATCCGGAAGCTTTGTATGTAGATCAACCAGGAAGAGGGAATGACCTTTAGCAAGGCCGTAAAGGATTTGGAAAAAGCCAGTACCAAGATTAAAACCAGAGGAGGGATGATGGCCAGCAGCAAGCGAGGAGGCTGTTTGTCAAAATTCTGAAAGAAGCCACCGTGAGCCAGCAACGCCAGAATACCCAGCCAGATGAGCAAACCCAGAATGACATAGGCCGTCAGTTCCTTACTTTGCTGATTGTTTAAGCCTCTTTTGACGAAGGCATAGCGCAGTGCATAGGAAATGCCTAGGATCAATGCGGTTACGATCAAGAATAGAATAAACTGCGTAAGCCAGTAGAGCATGCTTTGATTAAGTTAGAAAGAGAACTTAGGCATGCAAAATAAGTCTTAATACGCGCTTTTAAAAATCGGTACTGCTCAATATCCCAGCAAATCTCCGATGGCCTTCTGCACTTTTTCAATGGATGGAATCATGGCCTGCTCCAAATTGCTGTTGAGTGGTATAGCCGGTACATTTTCCGAACCCAAGGTACGCACGGGGGCATCCAAAGCTTCAAAGCAGTTTTCTTGTATACGGGCTGCTACACTTTGTGCAAAGGAGTTGTTCACCGATTCTTCTGTCACCACCAGGCAGCGGTTGTGGCGACGCGTGGCTTCGTAAATGGCCGATTCATCCAAAGGATGCAAGGTGCGCAAATCCAATATTTCAACTTGTCCTTCGAATGCTTTGGCAGCATTGAGTGACCAATGAACCCCCATGCCGTAGGTGACAACTAAGAGGCTTGCGCCCTCTGCGATTTTTTCTTCTGTAGCTTCCAGAGCGACCCTGGCTTTGCCGAATGGTACGACATAGTCTTCGGAAGGCTCGATCGTACGGGCAGCTTCCGTCCCTTTGACCTTTGACCAATAAAGCCCCTTGTGTTCAAAGATGACAACAGGATTGGGATCGTAATAGGCGGATTTCATCAGCCCCTTGAGATCGGCGCCATTACTCGGGTAGGCGATTTTGACACCTCGGATGTTGCACACGACAGATTCGACGCTGGAAGAATGGTAAGGGCCACCGCTGCCATAGGCCCCGATGGGAACTCGCAAAATCATGCTCACCGGCCACTGACCATTGGACAGATAACAGGAACGACTCACCTCTGTGAACAACTGGTTGAGCCCTGGCCAGATGTAATCGGCAAACTGAACTTCTACAATCGGCTTGAGACCGACGGCTGACATACCAACCGTACTTCCGACAATGAAGGCTTCCTGAATGGGGGTGTTGAATACCCGCTGACGTCCGAACTGCTGCGCAAGTGTCGCCGCCTCCCGGAAAACCCCTCCCAGTCTGTGTCCGACATCCTGTCCGTACAACAAGCACTCCGGATGTTTATTCATCAATTCTTTGACAGCAAAAAGGGCGCAATCGACCATAACGGCCTCTTTCTTACCTTCCGGCTCCCGTTCGCCCTTTTCTTCCTGAATCGGTGTCTCTGCAAATACATGCGTAAACAAATCTTCAGGTCTGGGGTCCTCTGCTTTGAGGGCCTCCTCAAAATCTGCTTGCACCAGATCGCGGACCTCTTGCTCGATCTGCTCCAGTGCTCTGGCAGAAACACCTTCGTCCATCAGCTGCGCTCTGAATCGGGGATAAGGGTCTCTTTGCTGATGCTCCTCCAAATCGTCGCGGTACCACTCTTTGCGAACGCCTGATGTGTGGTGGTTGAGCAATGGAACGCGTGCGTGCAGTAGAAATGGCCGTCTTTCCTCGCGGATGGTCCGAACAATCTTGCGAAGCAAACGGTAACAAGCTTGAAAATCGTTGCCATCGATGGTATGGGCCTCAACGCCTGGAAACCCCTTGGCATAACCATAGGCATCGGTTACCCGCACTTCATCGGCACTGGCTGAGATGTCCCATTCGTTGTCTTGCACGAGATATAGAATCGGTAGTTGTTTGAGAGCCGCCATTTGGAACGCTTCGGCAATCTCTCCCTCTGTGACGGAAGCATCTCCTAAAGAACAAACCGTGATGGGCGCCTCAACACCCGAGTCATTCAACTGCATCAACTCCCGGTATTGCATACCCATTGCGATGCCGGTAGACGGAATGGCTTGCATACCCGTAGCAGAGGACTGGTGAGGGATTTTAGGCTTATCCTCCTCCTTTAGGCTGGGGTGGCTGTAGTAGGTACGCCCACCTGAAAAAGGATCGTCTCTTTTGGCCAGCAACTGCAGCATCAAATCGTAGGGGCGCATACCGATGGCGAGCAACATGGCATCGTCGCGATAGTAGGCCGACAGATAATCTTGTGGTTTGAGCAGCATACCCATTGCAACCTGAATGGCTTCGTGGCCGGAAGAAGTAGCATGAACATATTTGGAAACCAGCTTGAAATTGTCTTCGTACAGTTCTGCCATTGAACGGGCTGTAGCCATGAGGCGAAAGCCTTTTAGAAGCAGGTCTTTTTGGATGGTTGTTTTGGTTTTAATCATGGTTAAGGTTTGTCTTTACACTCACTGTTGGTGCTCAACGGGATCAGGTAATTTGACTGAGTTGCAGGCCATTTCGGTTGGCATGCCTACTGATGATGGACGCAAGGTCCTTGGAGGAGCGCTCTTTTGTAAATTCACCATCGAGAATCGAACGCTCTACTTCTTCCCGGACGTGATGGTAGTCTATTTCGTCTATGAGATTAAAGTCCAGCTCGAAATCCTTTTCATTGCTGATAAGGCGGAGTTTGTCTTTGTTCATTTCGATTCGCTTGATGTTGGTCCAGTCCCAGGCATCGATAAAATAATCATCGTAGGTAAAAGACCGCTCATTAATGTAAATCGAAGGATTGCCATTGAGCAATACCTGTGTCATGTAGTAGGTAATCACAAGGCCGATCATCAGGGTGTTGAAACTCAATAAATTGGTATCCTGATAGCGATTGACGACCAAAAGTATGAGTCCTAGCAAGATACCATGTCCCAATAAACTGACCTGGTTTTCACTCTTCTTGATGAGCCTGATGGTATCCACATGGCCATTTAGACGATAGAAAGCAATGCGCTTCAACACAAAAAAAGCACTGACGACCAGCAGGTAGACTTCTACCAAGAGGACGTACCCTTGAAGTAAAACAGATTTTTGTGTTACCTGGTTGAAAATAATGCCGAGTACTCCGACAATAAGTAAACCCCAGACGATCGCATTAAACATTTTAATCATGGCCTGTTTTTTTAAGCTTTGGCCTTGAACCGCTGGATGGCATTTTTGCTGTAGTCCGAAAGAACCAATTCGCCGCTCATCGCGGCTCGTTCTGCCAGTAAATTATCCCAATGATCCGTGCCTTCCCAAAATACTTTTTTTAATAAACGCATAGCCTCGGGATTAGATTTAACTAATTTTCCTAACAAGTTGTTAATGGCCTCGTCCATTGCGGCGGCATCCTCAAACACCTGTGTATACAAGCCCCTCGCTCTCGCCCAGTCGGCCGATTGCCACTCGGTCGCATTGATGGCCAATTGGCTCATTGCCGACAAGCCGATTTTGCGTTCTACCGCCGGGCCAACCACAAACGGACCGATACCTACTGCCAATTCGCTGAGCTTCACAGAGGCATAGCGAGTGGCAAAACAGTAGTCGGTGGCCGATGCAAGCCCAACGCCTCCTCCAACCGTCTTACCCTGAACACGCCCGATGATGAGCTTTGGACAGCTACGACAAGCATTGATCACATTGGCAAAGCCCATGAAAAAGCGCTTTCCTTGATCTAAGTCTTCAATTGACATCAGCTCGTCAAAGCTGGCACCTGCGCAAAATGTCCGTTCTCCCGCACTTTTCAACAAGATGACCTGGACAGATGTATCAGCACTGGCAGCATCTATTTTCTGGCGGAGTTCGGCCAAAAGGTGACCCGGAAGTGAATTATGTGCCGGATGATAGAATGTAATGGTAGCCACTCCTCCTTCGATGTTCATCTCGACAGAACCTGCATTTATTTGATCCATTTGTAGTAGTTTGCAATTTTCAATGTATAATTCTTGATCCTCAAAAAGAGGATGTTAGGAATAACTTACTTGCTTTGATCCAGTTTTTTGACCATCGTCAAGATGGTGGCAATGGCGACGGTTTCACCTGTTTCATCGTAGACATCTACCAAGAACTTGACGATGCCTTTTGCAATGTCTTCCTCACTTTTCTTTTCTTGATCTACTTTTTCTTTGACTGTAAAGCGAACGCCTATGGTCATTCCAGGGTAAACGGGCTTGGTGAAGCGACAGTCTTCGATACCATAGTTGAGCAATACTGGACCTTTCTTGGGATCGACAAACAAACCAGCAGCTTTTGCCAATACGAAATAACCATGTGCCACCCGACCCTCAAAGATGGTTTCATCCAGAGCCGTAGCGTCCATGTGCGCGTAAAAGTTGTCACCACTGACGTTGGCAAAATTGACAATATCGGCTTCTGAGACGGTATGTTTATGCGTGATAACCGTCTCTCCAACAGTCAACTCTTCAAAGTGCTTGCGGAAGGGGTGAACAGGCGTTTCGACTTGCTTACCGCCATATTGATAGATGCCAGTCACAGCGGTTACTGTGGTCGGCGTACCCTGTATGGCGCAGCGCTGGAGATAATGCATAACGCCTCTCATACCACCCATTTCCTCTCCTCCTCCTGCACGACCCGGACCTCCGTGTACCAATAGGGGCATCGGAGAACCATGTCCGGTACTTTCCTTGGCAGATTCTCGGTTTAAGACCAAAATGCGACCGTGATGTGTTGCAGCCCCCAGAACGTATTCCCTGGCTACTTGATCGTCGAAAGTGGCAATGGAGCAGCAAAGGGAGCCTTTGCCCAATTGAGCCAGTTCGATGGCCTCGTCCATATTTTTATAAGGCATGATGGTGCTGACAGGGCCGAAGGCTTCCACCTCGTGTACATCTAAATGCTGAAAAGGATTTTCTTGGACCATTACGATGGGTGCCATAAAAGCACCATTGTCTTTGGAGCCACCCACCACTTCGAAATTCTCTAGGTCCCCATAAACAATTTGGGAATTGCGCGACAATTGAGCAATCCGTTCTTTGACTTCTTCCACTTGGACCTTTCCAGCCAGCGCGCCCATTCGTACGCCCTCCACCCGAGGATCGCCGATGACGGTCTTGGACAATTGCTTGCTCAAGGCCAGTTGAACATCTTCTACCAGCTTTTCCGGCACGATTACCCTGCGGATGGCTGTACATTTCTGGCCACATTTTGCCGTCATTTCCCGACGAACTTCTTTGATAAACAGATCGAATTCCGGTGTGCCGGGTAGGGCGTCTGGTCCGAGAACGGCGCAGTTTAAGGAGTCGGCCTCCATGTTGAATGGAACCGCCTCTTGTTGGACCTTCGTGTGGGATTTGAGCATGCGTCCAGTGTCTGCGGAACCGGTGAAGGTTACAACATCCTGAGAAGTCACATGATCGAGTATGCCACGGCCTGAGCCACAGATCAATTGCAGCGCACCGTCGGGGAGAATGCCAGAAGCGACGATTTCCCGAAACATGGCCTCTGTCAGGTAGGAGGTCAGTGTCGCTGGTTTGACAATCGCTGGAACGCCTGCCAATAGATTGACAGATACTTTTTCGAGCATTCCCCAAATAGGGAAGTTGAAAGCATTTATGTGAATAGCAATTCCTCTTTTAGGAACCATAATATGGTGGCCAATAAAACTACCTTCCTTGGAGAGATTGGCCATTTCACCGTCGACATAAAATGGTTGGTTGGGAAATTTGCGACGCAGGCTAGCATAGGCAAACAAGGTACCGATGCCACCGTCAATATCAATCCAGCTATCGGCTTTGGTTGCACCAGTTTGGTAGCTGATCGGATAAAACTTGTCCTTGCGCTCATGTAGGAAAAGCGCCAATCTTTTGAGCATCAGACCACGCTCCTGGAAGGTCATCTTTCGAAGCGCTGCGCCTCCGACTTTACGTCCATAGGCCATCATTTCGCCAAAATCCAGCCCTTTGCTGGAGGCCGTTGCAATAGCTTCGCCGGTTGATGCATCGAATAGGGTTTGGCCGTCCCCTTGTCCCTCTGTCCACTGCCCTAGAGCAAAATTCTTTAGCTTCATGTTGGTATTGATTTGGTTAAGGAGGTAAGGTTATTTAACGAACAGTTGTACGTTTTTTGTTTGTCCCCAAAAATACGAGTTCTGCAAGAGCATTAATAACATTGAATGCAGAAATAATTGACCTAAGCGGCAGATAGCGAACGCAAACGTTAAACATTTGACCAAAAGTGTTGCGAATCGTGCTCATAACTTGTGCGATCTATTCTATTCCGAATCACTTAGCTGCTTATTGTGAATAAGAGGGAGCTCGTCGGATAGCATACATTTTGTTTGGCGGATAGTCTGTGTTCTGCTTTGGGTATGATAATTGCATTTTATGGCTTGATTATGTTGAACTACAGAATCTATAGCTGTTTTTTGTTCTTCTTCCTTTGGGTATTCCAAGGGCAGGGCCTTCAGGCTTTTACCAAAGATAGCTTGGAGTGGCAACTGGATGCCAATGCCAGGATGCGCTTGGATGCCATCCATCAGCTTAGGCAACTGGGGGAGAGAGCGGAAAAAAACAGCGATTTTTCTCGTTTGTATATGACTTGGCGGGAGTTGGGACGCTTGTATCAACAAAATAAGCAATACCCACTGGCAAGGAAGGTCTTGGAAGATGCCCTTGAGGTAGCTGAAAAGCACATTGGTGGAAAAGAGGAAAAACTATTCATCTTCTATGATTTGGCGCTGAATTATCAATATGAGGAGCGCTACAAATTGGCACAAGATTTTTTCTATCGGATCATTGAAAGCTGTAGTGCAGAGGAATCACCTCAACTGTTGGAAGATGGTTATCAAGGGCTGGGAAGCTTGTATTTTCACATCGGTGATTATGAAAAGGCTTTAGAGTTTTACACGCAATCTTTGAAGTATTGTCGTCTCAGAGAGTATCTGCCTGGGATGGTGAAAAACCTCTGCTTAATCAGTCAGACCTATTTAGAGCTGGAAAACTTCGACTTTGCGCTCAGTCAAATACGAGAGGCGCAACAACTTAGCAATAAACTGGACGATACGGTTTTACGTGGTGATGTATACTATAAGTTTGGTAGCATACTTGAAAAACGCTTGAACACCACCAGAGCCATTGCTAAATACCTAGAAGCATTACACCTATTTGAATCGGCAGAAGAAGCGGAAAAAATAGCTACGACTTTATTGAAAATAGGCGTCCTGTACAACAACAGCAATCGCCGAAACCTTTCGCTCGAATATTTTACGCGCTTGGAACCCTTCAAGTACCAGCTTAATCCAGAGCGCTTTGCGTTGCTGTATTTTTGCTATGGTGAAATCTGGACGCATCAGGGAAAAGCCGATGAAGCCATCAAGGCATTCAAGGAGTGTTTGGCGATTTGTAAAGCCAATGGCTTAAAGGAACAGAGCCAAAAGGCCCATCACGAGCTGTTTGAGTTGTACCACGATGAAGAATCATTTGATGTGGCCTTGACGCATTTGGAGCGCTTTGTCAATTTGAATGATTCCATTTACGATGCTCGCAAGATTCAACAGATCACACAGCTACAGTTTAAGTACGATCTGGAGCGGAGTGAAAAAGCCATCCACGCTTTGCAGTTGCAGCAAAATAGATTGATGTTGATAGGCTTTACCATTATTGCGATTGCTGCAATCATTGGACTGTCCTTTATCTGGCGCATGCGGGTACGCAACAACATGGCTTTGAGGAAAAAGAATGCGGAGATTAAAAGTCAAAACACCAAACTGCAGGAGTCCAATGTATTTTTGAAGCAGTTTGCTTATGTTGCTGCGCACGACTTGAAAGAGCCCTTGCGCAACATTGGGAGCTTTATCAACCTGCTTCAAAAGCGTTATGGTGGTCAATTCAATGAAGAGGCAAGAGAATATATGGGCTTTGTCACCAATGGTGCAAAACGTATGAACAGCCTTTTGGTAGACCTGTTGGAATACTCGCGGATTTCCTCAGAAGAAGCCGTTCGAGAGCCCTTGAATATTAGAGAGGTCGTAGAGGAGATTTGCAACAACCTAAAAGGGCAGATTGATTCTAAGCAGGCCAATGTCTACTGCTCGCCGGGTATGCCAGAAATACCAATGAGTCGATTACATCTCACACAGTTGCTGCAAAACCTCATCAGCAATGCCCTCAAATTTTCGGAAAATGCTCCTGTTATTCGGATTAATGCCTACCAACGAGATGGGCAGATCATCTTGAACGTCAAAGACAATGGCATCGGGATCAATAAAGAATTTGAGCACAAGGTCTTCAACCTTTTTCAGGTTTTGGACAAGCGAAAGCATTATGAAGGAACTGGTATTGGTTTGACCATATGTAAGAATATTGTCGATAAATACGATGGCCAAATCTGGTTCGACTCTAGGTTGGGAGAAGGAACGACCTTTTTTGTCAGCATTCCGCAGGAAGAGCAGGTAAATACTCTTTTAGAGCATAAGGCCGGCCTTGCAAACGAAACGATAGACACCTACGCGGATACACCGAAATCCTGATACACATTGTAGCAAGTAAAGTAGGCGCCTATGTTTTTATCGATTGATTAGTAGTTGTAAATGATTTAATTTAAAAAATATATGATTTTATTGGTTGTCACAAAAAAAGTTTTTTTTGAGTTGAGTAAAAATCAATTGAATGATATATTGCTCGTGTAAGATTAGGAGGAGGTAACCTCTCCGACCGATTTTATTATCCCCTATCGCAAGACCCCCATCTTGATCCCCCCTCTAGAGTTGACTGAAGAAACGTTCTGACTACAGACCTACCATTTCGAAACATTGGTTTAAAGTTTTGAGTCCTTCCTGTCGACGAATTTCACTTGAAGATTTTACGATCTTAATACGTTATTATTAATTCAATTTTTCACATTAAATTCCATAACCATGAGTAAGCTAAGCAAACTCGCAAAGGATTTACGCCGCAGCTCTAGACTGACGACTCGTCAGGCGCTGATGCTGAAAGGGGGTGATGACAAGCGCATGGGGCCGGGAGCTGGAAGAGGGATCGCAGGTCCTGGAACCAGCAATGGCAATGCCTATGAGCATGACAAAGGCAGCGATCTCGGCTAGCCTTAATCAGTCCCTGCGATCTGACACAAGATCTTTACAGACATCTAGCTAGGTGCAAAAATCTGTAAATCCTATGAAAAGCCAAAAACGGGCCGATGTATGTCGGCCCGTTTCCTTTTGTATGTAACGGAACGGTACAATTTTTGGCTCTACAAAAGCAGAAGCAAAAATATCCAATGAATACATTCTGTATTGTTGAGAATTCATGGTTTATCAGTCTGCGACTCATCTTGATGAGCTGCGGTCTGTTTGTGCTTTGCAGTGCTTCTGCAGCAACGGAGGAATCCATCGATAGCCTTAAGCAAATGTTGTACAAGGAAGTGGGGGATCAAAAATCTGTGGATATTCTCAACTTGTCTTACGAGACACATATGGAGGACCTCCCCAAAGCTTTGGCCTATGCTGACATCGCCTTGGAAAAGGCACAATCTCTAGAAGATTTTGAGGTCATCTTCTATGTTCATCGCAACAAAGGCTACTACTTCGAAAATTACAATCAGCTACCAACGGCCATAAAGTCCTACGTTCAAGCATTGGAAACTGCCCAGAAAAAGGACGACAATGAACTGAAGCTGACCGTTTATTTTGACTTAGCCATCACCCACCGCAAACTAGGCAACTACCAAAAAACCAAGGACTATAATCTCAAAGCACTCGAGCTGGCCAAAGACATCAAGCACCGACGGGGCATGGAGATCAGCTATCACGGATTGGGTTATTTGTATGAAACAATCGGTGACTACGACAAGGCTATCGAGATGTATTTCAAGTCAATGGAGGTAGCCGAGGGACTTGGCAACATGAACGGGGTGATTACCACCATGCAAAACATCAGTACGACCTATAGCAAGTTGAACAATCAGGATATGGCACTCGAAACGATCGAGAAAGCATACCTCCTGGCTTTGCAACATACCGATAGCCTCAAGACGGCTAACGTACTGCTCGATTACGGAAATATCTTGGCCAATTCTGGCAAATACGACGAGGCACTCGATAAGCTGAATTCCACCTTATTGATTTACAAAAAGGGACATGACAAATCGAACATCGCTCGTACACTGGTTCAGCTGGCAGAGATATACACAGAGAAAGGTGCCTATGAGCATGCTCAAAGTTTGTTTTTACAAAGCTTGACCTATGGGAGCTACATCAACAGTGGTGACTATGCCAATCTTTATTACAAATTGGGACTTTTGTACTTGAAAAAAGAACAAATCAATCAAGCAGAGCAAGCTTTTAAGAAGAGCATAAAAATAGCGGAGGAGCACAATCTCAAAAACCTCATTCAAGAAAATAACTACAGCCTTTATAAGATTTACGTGGGACAGGGGCTTTACAAGGAAGCTCTGAAAAATTTGATGACCAGCGCCGAGACGAAGGACTATCTGCTCAATGAAGATAAGACAAAGCGCATTGCAGAAATGCAATTCAAATTTGATTCGGAGAAGAGTGAAAAAGAAATTCAACTGCTCAAGCTCCGACAAAACCGCTTTTTGCTCTTTGGCATTTCTGGCTTCTTTGCCTTTATGTCTCTGCTATTGATTTACATCATCCGAATCAAAGGAAAAAACAACGATCGGCTGACCAACAAAAACGGAGAGATTCAAGCGCAAAACATCAAATTAAAGGAATCCAATGAGGTGCTGAAACAATTTGCCTATGTAGCTGCACACGATTTGAAAGAACCTCTGCGCAACATCGGGAGTTTCATCAATCTCATCCAGATCAAATATGGCCGCCAATTCAATGAGGAGGCGAATGAGTACATGGGCTTTGTGAAAAATGGCGTCAAGCGACTCAACGGGCTATTGACTGATTTATTGGAGTATTCCCAAGTATCGGCTCAGGCTCCAGAAAATGAAATGGTCGCCATCAGCGATGTCTTACCTTCTGTATCCAATAGTCTGCGCAGTGCCATACACCAGCGCAAGGCCAGCATCAATTATCCCGAAAAGCTGCCGGCATTGTGCATGAGCAGACAACACCTCCATCAACTACTTCAGCAATTGATCAGCAACAGCATAAAATTTTCAGAGGGCCGTCCGCTCATTCAGATAGACTGTTATCGGGAAAACGAGGATTATGGTGTGCTGAGTGTTTCCGACAATGGCATTGGCATAGACAAGTCGTACAGCGATAAAATATTTGATCTTTTTCATCGATTGAATCGCGGTTCTGCCGAGAAGGAAGGAACGGGAATCGGCTTGACAATTTGCAAAAACATTGTCGATAAATACAATGGAGAAATCTGGTTTGAATCCCAAGAAGGGGAAGGAACGACCTTTTTTGCACGCCTGCCTTTGAAAGCCAAGATCGCTGAAGATTTGACTGCTGCCACCTTTGAAAAAGAAGATTCTCTACTTCAGACCGCCTAATTTATAAATCAAACCTTAAGTCTTGTCGAGCTACCTGGTGTCCGGCCTTGCGAACCGCTTTTACAGCCTCGGAGTCAGGGTTGAGCAATGGGTTGGTGTGGTTGAGGTGAATGAACCAGACTTTTTTCCGCTCGTCTAGTGGCAAATTTCTAAACACATCTATGCTTTCTTCCACAAAAGGATGTGGAATTTCGCTCATATCTCTCCCTGGAATTTCACCATTTTGATAAAAAGTCCCATCCAGAAATGCCAGGTCCACTTCTTGAATCAAAGAGTCGATGGAGTGCTTCCAGTCGTGCCACTTGTCAATATCCGGAATATAGATACACGTTTGACTAGGACCTTCAATGCGGTAACCAACCGTTTCTGAGAACTCATCTCGATGTGGCACCAGAAAAGGCATGATCTTGAGTTGATTGTTCAGTTGAATGCTAGAGTCAGCAGTTAGGGCGTGTAGATTGACGTTTTGAAGTTTGACCAATTGACTCCAGGGGCCGTTGCCAGATAAAAACCAACGCATTCTGGGCATGGCAAATACGGGAACAGATTTGGCCCCCATGACTTCCCTGCCCAGGTGCATCAAACCCGTGTAATGCCCAATGTGCGCGTGGGTGAGAAATATGCCTGCCAAGGTGTAGTCGTCTCTGCCTGGCTCTGTTTGTGTCAGCAGTTGCAACTGCTCTTTAAAATCAGGGGTAGCGTCCAGCATCCAGCATTGTCCGGAGGCTGGATCGCTAATGCCAATCGAAGCAACCATTTGATAGGCTTTGCGCTGCCCCCAAATGCTTTTGCAGCAGGCTTTTTGGCAAGCTGCCTGTGGGTATCCTGCATCTTGTGCGATGCCCAGTATTTGCAAAAATGGTCCAGCAGCTTTGGATGTATTCGTAAGGGCTATATTGGGTGATGCCGTATCAGATTGGCAAGCATATAGCCCGACCGATAGGAGACATATGAGGCTGTATTTCAGCAAAGGATCAGGCATCCTTGATCTCGTTCCAGGTCTTGAACAGGACTTCCTGTCCAGGGCGATTGGCAGGGATGGCGTCCAGTGGCTCACAAGCTCTGAGGCTTTTGTGGCACTCCGAAGGGAGCTTTTGGTAAAGTGCCGTTCCTGCGGTCTTCCAATGAATCATCTCGTCGCTGACCTCCTTGATGATTTTGGCAGGGTTGCCCACCACCAGAGAGCGCTCTGGCAGCACCATGTCGGCCTTGACAAATGCCAATGCTCCGATGATGCAGTTTTTGCCCACTTTCACGCGATCCATCACAACAGCATTCATTCCGACCAGGACATTTTGTCCAATGTCAGCACCGTGGATAATGGCTCCATGACCAATGTGGGCACCCTGCTGCAAGCGGACAGTAACCCCTGGAAACATATGGATGGTACAATTTTCCTGGACATTGCAGCCATCTTCAATGACGATGCCTCCCCAGTCGCCCCGGATGGCAGCACCTGGGCCGATGTAGACATCTTTTCCGATAACGACATTACCGGTGACAGCAGCTTGCGGATGAACAAAAGAGGATGGATGAACAACTGGGCGGAAGCCCTTAAATTCGTAAAACATGGAGAGAAGGGGGATTGGAAAGAAGACTAAAGTTATCCACAGTCGATTGTGGACAATGCCTTCAATCGACTGTGGATGAGATAGATAGGATGTTAGTCACTAGAGGAGAACATCGCAATCAAGCGCAGAATTTCTATGTACAGCCATACAAGTGTAATCAACAAGCCCATTGCAGAGAACCACTCCATGTAGCTAGGGGCTCCCAACTGCTCTCCCTTTTCGAAGTTGTCGAAATCCAACAAGAGGTTGAGTGCTGCTACGCCAATGATGACAAAGCTAATACCGATGCCAAGTGGGCTGCTTTCGTGCAAATAAGGCATATTGATGCCGAAGAAAGACAACACAATGGCGACGATGTAAACCAGAAAAATCGCACCGGTTGCCATAACGACACCTGCCCGAAATTTGCTGGTAACTTTGATGATGCGGCTCTTGTAGATGAACAACATCATAAACAGAACGGCAAGGGTCAAGGAAACAGCCTGGAAGATGATGCCATCGAAAACAGAGGCATAAACAGCAGATATAGCACCGACAAACAAGCCCTCCAACAGCGCATAAATAGGTGCTAGGGTTGGAGATAAATGTGGTTTGAAGGAAGCGATGAGGACTACGATTAGGCCACCTATGGCACCACCCCACATGAGGAGACTACCAAACGTTCCGACCATGGTATAGCCGATAACAGTTGTGATCAGCATAAGCCCCATTAAAATCAGGGTTTTATTGATGGCTCCATTGACGGTCATTCGGCCTGTTTGGCCTGCGCCGACTATTTCGGAGTCCAGGACATCCGGAGAAGCTTTCTTGTAAGCTTCCTCATTCATCACCGGATTAGATGATTTCATAAATCTTTCAAATCGACTCATATTATTTTGATGTTTTAGTTTTTAAATCTGAATCAAGTATAAAAAACGCAAAAACTAGGCGTTTGAGTACTTTAAAACCATAAGTGCAAGAGTATAAACAATTGAGACCAAATTCAAGTTTAGCAAAATGTTTTCAAGATCGCAACAATAGTACCGTATTAATTTCCTACAAAAGACCCATAAGTATTCTATCCTCCTGACAAAGCCTGCATAATGTAAACTTCTTTGGCTCCTTGAAGGGAATCGGAGAGGCACTCTCGGTCGCGAATGAGTTTACCATCCACAAATATGTTGACGTGCTTTCGAACTTGTCCCAAATCGTCCACAATATAGCTGCTGAATCCAGGATGGCACGCTTCCAGTTCCTTTAGAACGCTTCTGAGGTTGGAAGCGTTCGATTCCAATGGCTCTAGGGCAGGATAAAAACGCTTGAGGGCATTGGTAAATCTGATGACGGGCATGAATATTGACGTTTTATACAGATAATTTTATTGGTCACCTGACACACCATTTATTTTATTTTGAACAGACATGGAATGAAAAGCCTGCAAATCTCGTTACAAAGGGCGTTGCCAGGGCAACAAAGCTCGAAAACAGTAGAAGACCACCACCGAGCTTGGTTGCTGGCTTGATAAAGTTATGTAAATATTTTTTTCTCAACTAAAACCTTGACAATGAAAAATTTCTTAGTGGTTGCAATCTTTTGCCTGACCTTTGTCCAAATGCGGGCCAGCGAAGATTCGACAGCCATTGTACAACAAGCTATGATCGAAGCCTACTTTGCTTATTTGGACAGTGTTGAACAGACCTTTGATTTTCAAAAAGGAAACATTCAAATAAAAGACGGACTGGCTACCCTACTGGTGCCGGAGGGCTACAAATACCTTGGACCTGAGAAAAGTGCCTTGGTTTTGACAGATCTTTGGGGCAATCCACCAGATGCTGCTGGCAATCATTCTTTGGGAATGCTTTTTCCCGAGGACTTGAAATTGTCCGACGAGGGGCATTATGCCATCAACATTACTTATTCTGAAGATGGCTACATCGATGATTCGGATGCCAAGGACATTGACTATGACGAGTTGTTGACCGGCATGCAGGAAGATGCCAGGGCGATCAATACCGATCGGATCGAAATGGGGTACGAGGCGGTTGAATTGGTCGGTTGGGCTTCGCCGCCTTATTACGATTCGGCAGAAAAGAAGCTGCACTGGGCCAAGGAACTGCGTTTTGGGACCGACGAAACCAATACCTTGAACTACAACATCCGGATTTTGGGCCGCAAGGGGTACTTACAACTAAATGTCATTGGTGGCATGGATGTATTGCCAGAAGTGAAGACAAAAATCGGATCGATCCTGCCAGGCGTTAATTTCAACGACACCCATCGATATGCTGACTTTGACCCCAAGTTGGACAGAGTAGCTGCCTATGGTATCGGTGGTTTGATCGCTGGTAAGGTATTGGCTAAAGCAGGAATTCTGGCCAAAATAGGTATACTGTTGGCCAAGTTTTGGAAATTCATTGCTTTGGCGGTTATTGCTGGATTTGCTGGTATCCGACGTCTATTTGGAGGGAAGGAGCAGGTAGTAGAGTCTGAGCAAGAGGCTTAATCCATCCATTTTTTCTTTAGCACGAGTCATCCTGAATGTCGGGGTGACTCGTGTCCATTTCATCATCCAATCTTCATCAGCATGGAGGTGTTTATTTCGCCGACCTCCTTACAGCCGGCGAGCCCCATGGTCAATTCAAAATCTGCTAGTATATTTTTCAGTACTTCCCGGACGCCCTGTTCGCCACCCAGTGCCAAACCATAGACATAGGGGCGGCCGATACAAACGGCTTTGGCTCCCAGCGCCAATGCCTTAAAAGCATGTGCGCCATTGCGGATGCCGCTGTCCATCAAGACAGGAATCTGTCCTTTTACCGCTTCTATCACATGTGGCAAAGCCGTTATGGAGGAGATCGAGCCATCTACCTGGCGGCCTCCGTGATTGGAAACAACGATGCCATCGACACCAGCATCGACAGCCATTTTGGCATCTTCTGGATGTAGAATGCCTTTCAACAGGATGGGTAGGCGAGTGCATTGACGGAGGAATAGGAGGTCTTGCCAAGAGAGTGAGGGCCTGGAATATACGTTGGTAAACTTGCGAACCGCCTGTAGTGGACGCTTGGAGCGAAAGTTGCCCAGGGTGCTGCCAGGATATTTGGCCATCAATCGCGTGAGGTTGGTCAGCGTTTGGAGATTGATTTGGGGTTTGACGTCGGGAGCGCCTGCGGCTTCGGGCTCATCGAGCATCTTCTGAAAAACGGGGTCGCTGACGTATTGGGCAATGCCTTTGCCCTGCATAAAGGGAAGGTAGGCTAGGTCCAGATCACGTTCGCGCCAGCCCAGCATGGTGGTGTCCAGTGTTACGACGATGGCATCGCATCCGCAGGCTTCTGCCCTTTGAACGAGGGAAGCCACCAGTTCGTTGGACTTGCTCCAATACAGTTGGAACCAGCGGGGGGCCTGTGCCATTTGGGCGCTGCATTCTTCCATTGGGAAGGAGGCTTGGTTGGAAAAAATCATTGGAATCTGGTGAGCAGCGGCGGCACGTGCTACCGCCAGGTCGGCCTCTGAATGTGCCAATTCTAAGACACCTATGGGAGAGAGTAAAAAAGGAGATGGTAGCTTTTTGCCAAATAGCTCAATGGATAGGTCGCGTTGAGAGACGTCTTTGAGCATGCGTGGCCAGATTCGCCATTGGTCGAATGCTTGAACATTGTGGTGCATGCTGCGTTCCAGGCCCGCGCCACCTGCGACGTAGGCGAAAGCTTCTGGTGACATTTTCTCCTTTGCCGCACTTTGGAGTGCTGTGAAACTGATGGGAATGCTTGGCCGCTTGCCACTCAAACCGCCGATGTACAGTTCTCGTTGGCGTTGAACAGCTGGAGAGTTCGCTGGAACATCTGTCTTTTTATCTTGCATCCTTTGGCATTTTGATGTTGGGCCAAGTAAAATACAAACAAAAGCCTTGGTGCAAAACTATTTGTCGAAACTTATTGATTGCTGAGCTTTTTGAGCGCTTTGATTAGATGCCTACCAAATAGCCAATTTTGTCCTTGTTGAATAATACCATCCCGATCGATTAATAGGTGTGGATAGCGGCGATCGTTGTGGAAAAATAAGCTGTCGATGGTCATATAGGTCTCATTGCTTAGCAAAAAATGATCGCCGGGATAATCATCACTGGTAAGTTTTCGATACCATTGTGCTGGGGGAGAATGATGCGCTATATAAACAAATGCAACCTCTTTGCAGGCTTTTTGAGCAGCCGGTAAATTCTTCAGTCCCCATTGCGGCTGATAGGTATTCCACTGGGTAAGACAAATGATTTTTCCTTTGTAGTATTTTTCAAATAACTGATCCAGTGGTTGTTGCGGATGAACCATCCTGATTTGAACTTGGGGAGAGGGCTTGGGAAGGTTTAATGTATCGTACAGATGGTGGCGTTTTCTTTCCAGGTATGTGCGTACAGTAGTATCGGCAAAAGTTGAAAGTACATCTTCGTAATGCGGCTGAAGGCTGTGCCAATGGTCCTGTTCCAGTAAGCAATCCATGTACTGAGCAGATAAGTATTCGCGGAGTAAGGGCGTTGTCTGGTTTTGCAGTTTTTTCAATTCCCTCCGGACATCGTTTGAGCTAATTGGCGTCATTGGGAGGCTGGTGAAAAAGATGCTCGGAGACCTTTTCAGCATATCTATCCGGCAGCTTTCGATGGCTCTTAGGTATGCGCGCGAACCAACGGCGGTGGGGTCGGTGAGCTTTCGACTTTTGAGCCGATCTTTGTAGGCTCTAGTCAAGGGCATAGCATCTTTTCGTCGGTTCTTCCGCATTTGTGGATACTCTTGTAGCGCAAAGGTAATGTCGTAGTAGATTTTATGTCTGGCCCATTGTTCGAAGGCAGGGCTGGATTGGGGTTGGGTTAGCAGGAAGCTGTCCAAAAAATTGTTTTGATCCATTTCAGCCTTTGCCCAAAACTGCAAGTACTCTTCTTCGTCCATCATCCATCTTTGTCCCAGCTGAGTATTGTTGTCGAACCTCCGGTTGAAGCGATTTAGAAAGGCAAACATCAGCTCATTTTTCAAGGCACCTTTGCCACTGACTTTTAGGGTCGGGTAGACCTGATGAAGACCATTGTAATAATCGGCTGGGAAATTCAACTGAAAGCTGTCTCCGGGCGCCACCAGGAGCGTGATCCAACGGTCGTTGAACTCAAAAAAGATTTCTCTGGGGCGATCCAACTGAGTGCTGAGGGTAAAACGGCCATCTTCCTCCAAGGTATCAATTGCGATTTCCATTGGAAAGCCCGATCCAATAGGGTCATCGAGTAGGCGAACGCGTCTGGAAAAATCATCCTGCAGGTGACTGACTTGGCCTTGTATGCGAACTAGGTGGGGCTGCTTTGGAATGGAGTCATATGGAAGCTGGTTAGTTGGGGTTGTGTTGGTGCAACCAAAAAAATAAATAGAGGTAAGGAGGAGAAAAAGTAGCTTGGAGGCTTTCATAGGCTGTAGCATGTACAAAGCCCCAGATTTCCTATCACAGGAAATCTGGAGCACCGTCATCTTTATGGTTCAATATTAAATTGGTGTCTTACTCTAAGATAATTGTCTTGGTAAAGCCTTTGTCACCTTGGATGATGTTGAGGAACAAGCTGCCTTTTGGCATATTGTTCAGATTGATTTCTTCGTTGAATTGGCCGTTAAAGTCTTGGATTTCCTGGCGATAAACTTCCTTGCCATTGAGGTCGATGATTCGGACGGTTGTGGCTGTTTTGGGCGCTTGGAAGCCAACATTGATTCTTCCGTCGGATGGATTTGGAAAAGCTTTAAAGTTGTCTAGTGTCAAGGATTGGAAGACGGGCGCCGGATGATTTTTCTGAGCGGCCTCTTTTTCCGAATCTTTCATTTTGAATTTAATTGGGAGATTAAAATGTACGTCGACAGCTTTGTCGTCCTTTACCCCTGGTGTCCACTTCTCTGGCATGTTTTGCATCTTCTCTACGATTCGCATTACTTCCTCGTCGCAACCGCTGCCTATGGAACGTTTGATTTCTGGTTGCGTGATCTGGCCGTCTTTATCTACGACGAAGCCTACGACTACGACACCTTCTACTTGATTCTGCTTTGCAAATTCTGGATACTCTAGATTGTCACCAAGGTACTTGATCAACTTTTCGAAAGCACACTTCTTGCGCTCGTCCTCTGAAATGCCTTCACCTTCGCAACCTGGGAAACGAGGCATCTGGTCGACCTTATTGAAAATCGGATTTTTGGAAGAGACAATCACTACCCCCTGTCGAGCTTCTTCGCCATATTTTTCTACCGCTTTGTCTCCCTTCAAGATATCAATTATTCCGATGTCATTCATTTTGAGATCATCGATGGCCTTTTTATCCACCTTGGTACCATTGAGGTAAAAGATGGGATCGATGTTCTTCGTAAGATCATCGATTTGGTCTTTGGTTTCTGTTTCCTTGGCAGAGTTGGCAAGTTTGAATTTGACGGGAAGGTTGAAATAAACAGGGACCTTAGCGCCATCTTTTTCGCCCGCTGTCCAAGGCTCTGCCATTTCATTCATACTATTTACAATGCGCAGCACTTCCTTATCGCAGCCATGTCCGATAGACTTT
>JBCCSZ010000017.1:0-41909 GCA_039199225.1 Bacteroidota bacterium | reverse complement strand
TTGACAAGTTCCGCTGTTGGTGTTGACGGTTTGGTTGGAAGCACAACTGCTAATGGTAGGTGCTTGGTTGTCGTTGAGTATTAGTGTGGCAGAGCAAGTAGCGGTGTTGCCATTGGCGTCTGTAACAGTAAACGTAATGACTTGTGTATCGCCATCTGAACTTCCAAAAGTGGCGCCAGCCGAAGGTGACTGCGTAACAGTAACGGAGCCACAAGCATCAGAAGCAGAAATGGAGCTGGTTAGATTCGGTACAGTACCTTGGCAAGTTCCGCTGTTGGTGTTGACGGTTTGGTTAGAAGCACAACTGCTAATGGTAGGTGCTTGGTTGTCGTTGAGTGTTAGTGTGGCGGTGCAAGTAGTTGAATTGCCATTGCCATCGGAGACGGTGAAGGTAACCACTTGTGTATCGCCGTCAGCACTGCCGAAGGTCGCACCTGCACTAGGGCTTTGTGTAATGCTACTAACGCTACAATTATCTGTTGCGGAAATACTGCTCGTCAAATTCGGCACAGTTCCTTGACAAGTTCCGCTGTTTGTATTAATGGTTTGATTGGAAGCACAACTGCTAATGGTAGGTGCTTGGTTGTCGTTGAGTGTGAGTGTAGCTGTGCAAGTACTGGTATTTCCAGCCGCATCAGAAACTGTGAAAGTAACCACTTGTGTATCGCCATCAGCACTGCCAAAAGTCGCACCTGCACTAGGGCTTTGCACGACACTGTTAACGCCACAATTATCAGATGCCGAAAGGCTACTCGTTAGATTGGGAACCGTCCCTTGACAAGTTCCGCTATTCATATTGACAGTCTGATTGGAGACGCAGCTGGTAATGGTTGGTGATTCATTATCGCTCACGGTGACCGTGAAAGAGCAGGTTGCTGTACTTCCAGTGCAATCCGTGGCAGTATAAACAACTGTGCTGACGCCGACAGGAAAGGCACTACCGCTGGCTAAGCCAGAACTCAATGTGGGAGTAGTTGGTGCCTCCGGCCCTGAAAAGTTTTCGATACGTGCAATACCAGAACCTTCAATGGCATCAATCGTGCGTTGGGAAAATCCAAATACATCGCCAGGAGAAACACTGATGCTGACGCTACCATTTTGTACACTGGCGCCATCTGCAAAAATGAACCCGTTTATGTCAAACCCATGTGTTCCATTGGTCAATTGTACAAAAGTACCATTCAGTGTATACCCAAAAGGGTCAAAGCCTGCTGCATCGTCGTCATCTTCTGTCCGGTAATACCAATCAAAAGACAGTGTTCCAGCTCTGGCTATTGTGATCGTCATATTGGATTCTGTATACCAATTTCCATCATCAGGGCTGTACAGTACAACGGAATCAGGGGCTCCGCTTGTTATAATCTGGCCATCACCATCGATGTCGTACGACCAAGAAGAGGTAGCATAAGAACAAACAAATCCGCCAGACGAACAACCTCCTGATATGCTTGTGGGGGCCGTGTAATTGACTACAGCCGTACAATTGCCCGTATCTGTTGTGGTTGAAACATTTGAAGGACAATCGTCTATGCTTATCGGTGGTCCTTGTATGGTCAAAGTGGTCGAACAAGTTTGGGAATTACCGCCTTCATCAGAAACTGTAAAAGTTACGACTTGCGTTTGGCCAGGGCTGATGCTGAGGACGCTACCCGGCGAAGGACTCTGGCTGATGCTGTAGTTGCAATTGTCCGATGCTGTGACGCTACTTCGCAAATCCGGTATTGTGGCTGTGCAACTACTAGCAGATAAAGTCAAATTTTGATCCGGCGGACAACTGGTAATAGAGGGCGCCTGATTGTCACTCAATGTAAGTGTGGAAGAGCAGGTAGCAGAAGTACTTCCGTCAGAAACCGTGAAAGTTACTACCTGGGTATCTCCATTTGTTGACCCAAAGGTCGTACCTGCTGTAGGACTTTGCGTAACGGTGGGAGAAAGGCAAGAGCCGGAGTGGGTTACACTTCCTGTCAGATCGGGAACGATACCAGAGCATAAACCAGCAGAAGTATTAACGGTTTGATTGGAGGCACAGTTGGTGATAGCGACGGCGCCACAGGCAGAGGTTAGAGAAATATCGGTAAACCAGTGGAATTCATTGTTTCGGTTGTTTCTTACACAAATTTGGATTTCAATATTGTTTGTGACAGCTACATTGGTGGCAGTGACAGTGCGGCTGTTGAAATTACCGCTGACATAGTCGATTTGCTGTGTAACGCCATCGACAATGAGGTTGACTTCGATGTAGTCGTTATTTCCTCCACTTTGTTCAAAAACATCTACGCTAAAGTTGACCGTTGTGTTCGTCGCAGTGATGAGTCCAGAGTTGTAGCACAGCTCTCCGTCCATATCTCTACCTGTCAGGATGTAATCGCCGTTCCATCGGTAAACATAGAAGTAGTCGTTGCCACTCGTGAGTCCGGAAGCGTCGCCGGTGATGTACCAACCAGTAGGAGTATTTCCATTACAGCTCGACGGCAGGGAAGAACTACAGGCTCCCCAGACACCTTCCAGGTTGTCATCGGAGAAATCTTCGGTAAATGGTAGCTGCCCAAACGCAAAAGGGCCTGCTGCAAAAAGCAACATAGCCAATAGCCAATGGCGACGCTCAGGTTTCAAGATTTTAAGGCCCAAATACATGTTCATTCGTTGAGTTATGTCCATAGGAACTAATGACATTTCCTTCCTAATGGGGGATGAAAAGCCGGTTAGCTCTGGGTATTGTGGGGGGTGGTGTTTAAGGTCTAGGAGGGCTGGCAATCCATGTAAAGCAAATTGGATGCCATTATATTAAAGATTTCACCAAATTGAAGGATAAAATATTCAATACGATTATTGGAAAAATGTGACGGGCTTACGTTTTTGATATTACAACGGATCTACATCTATGTTGACTCTTATGGTGGAGTAGCCAGGCTGTTTTTTGAGCCATTGAATTGCTTGCAACAAGATTTTTTTGCTTTGTTTGATGTGTTTAGGGCTTCTCTCGATTTTGAGTAATATATCCGTTAGGTAATAGTTTCGGACCCGGGGAACTGTAGGGAGGGCAGGACCAATTACCCTGTTACCCAATTTTTCGCGAAGAGCTTTCGCCAGCAGACTACTGGCTTCATTCAGGACATTGGGCTTCTTGTGCTTGAGTTGCAGCTTTATCAGTCTTTTGAAAGGCGGGTAGTTAAATTCCTGACGTTCATAGACTTCTCTATGGTAAAAAGCCTTAAAATCATTATCGAGTACCTCTTTTAGGACAGGGTGCTGTTGATTGATGGCTTGGATGACAACCTTTCCCTTTTTTTCCTTGCGTCCTGCTCGACCACTCACCTGGGTCATCAATTGGAATGCCCGTTCACTGGAACGGAAATCTGGAAACTGGAGCAGTTGATCAGCACTCAAGATGCCTACGATCCCGACATTTTCAAAATCAAAGCCTTTTGTAACCATCTGTGTCCCAACGAGAATATCTAAACGCTTGTCTTCAAAATCGCTGATAATGCGCGCATGGGCATTTTTTCCTTTGACGGTATCAAAATCCATGCGCCCAATTTTGGCATTTGGCAAATATATTTTTAGCTCATTTTCAATTTTTTCGGTGCCAAACCCTCTAGTGTTTAAATTATGGTCTCCACAAGCAGGGCATTGCGTCGGGATATTGGTTGTGTAGCCACAGTAATGGCATTTTAAGCTGTCGGTAAATTTGTGATAGGTGAGGCTGACATCACAGTTGATACACTCGGAATGCCAGCCACAAGTTTGGCAATTCGTGACAGGCGCAAAGCCCCGTCGGTTTTGAAACAAGATAGCTTGTTCGCCCCGTTCAAGAGCCGACTTTAATTCTTCTATCAACAGAGGTGTGAAGTGTGATTTGAGGGTCTTCTTTTTAATGGCGTCTTTGACATTGGCCAACACGATCTTGGGTAACTTCGAGTCGCCAAAACGCTCCGGCATTTCCACTAAGCCATACTTTCCAGACTGGGCATTCTGATAACTTTCAATAGAAGGCGTAGCCGTTCCGAGCAAGGTTTTGGCCTTGCAAAGGTGTGACATAAAAATTGCAGCATCCCTGGCATTGTAGCGAGGCGCAGGATCATACTGCTTGAAAGAAGGATCGTGTTCCTCATCAATGATGATTAAACCCAAGCGTTGAAAGGGCAGGAACAGACTGGAACGAGCGCCCAATATGAGGTTTTTACCACCAATGACACTTCGCCACATTTCTACTCGCTCATGGTTGTTGAGGCGAGAGTGATACACTGCCATATGATTGCCAAATATCTTGCGTAATCGGCTGACTATTTGTGTAGTAAGTGCAATTTCTGGTAATAAGTACAGCACCTGCTCACCGCGTTCGATCGCCTGTTGAATCAACTCGACATACACCCTGGTTTTACCACTTCCCGTCACGCCATGGAGCAGTACCACTTGCTGTTCTGCAAAACCAGCAGCAATTTCTTTGAGAGCTCTTTGTTGTTGATCAGACAGCGGATAATTGTCTCTTAGGTCGTCATCGTAGCCTTCAAGACGGCTGACTTCCCGTTGGTACAATTCAAAAATTCCCTTTTTTTCAATGGCCTTTAGTACTGTACCATCCACTTTGGCTGAATCGTAAATATCCTTTTTTCTTACGAATTGCTTCTGCCGCGACAATTGAATGTAAGCCATCAATGCTTCTACTTGCCGTGTAGACCTACTGAGTCGTTCGAACGCTTCTTCCAGCTTTTCCGAATCGGACAGATAGGGTTCTTGCAAGCGTACACAGCCTACATACTTAGGCTTATATTTTTCTTGTAGCTCTTCCTTTAAGTAAAGCAACTTTCTGTCCAGCAGCTTGTGTATGATGGGATAGACCGTCTTTTGTCCCAGAATTTTGCGTACATCCTCGATGCTCAACTCCTGCTGTAAATTCAGTGCTTCAGCAATCATGTATTCTTTATCGCTCAGCCCCTGGTAATCGTCGTCAAAAACTGGGCTGATTACAAGCCGGGTTTCGCTGCTGAGCTTCAAACCAGCAGGAAGAGCAGCGTTCATGACCTCCCCAATAGTCGTACAATAGTAAGAAGCCACCCACTCCCAAAATCGAATCTGGGTTGGCAGGACCACTGGCTGTTCGTCTATGATAGAAAGAATGGCCTTGGCCTTATATTCTTGTGGCGGCTCTTCAGACAGGGCCGTTACCAAGGCAGCATACCGTTTGTTTTTGCCAAACACGACTTCGACCCGCATACCCACCTCTAGGGAGTGATTCCATTCAGTCGGCACGTAATAGGTATAGGGTTTCGGTACTGCAATAGGGAGTATGACGGTTGCATAAACCGGTTTTATCAGTACATGATGTAGTGCTTCTGACGACAATTGGAATGGGTTTGTTTGCAGCGCAAAATTAAGAGGACATTTTCACAAATTGTAATAGAATCTGTGTCATCCCTCATCTTTCAGAAACCAGGCGATTAAAAAAATAGGTTTTGTGCAACCCGATAGGTATTGGCATGAGCTTCCACAATTTGCGCCAGCCTAGGCGAATAGCCGCCTCCCATGCTGATGGCGACCGGTATTTTATGCTTTTGGCAAGCATCCAACACGACGCGATCTCTCTCTTTGCAGCCTTGGATACTGAGGGCTAGACGACCTAATTTGTCTGTTTGCAATACATCTACCCCAGATAAGTAAAAGATAAAATCGGGTTCGACTTGATCGATAAGTGTAGGTAAAGTTTCATTCAATATTTTGAGGTATGGTTGGTCTGTGGTTTTGTCCGGCAATCCAATGTCTAAATCAGATTGTTCTTTGCGGAGTGGATAATTTTTGGCTCCATGCATGCTAAAAGTGAAAACTCGTTCATCCTCTTTGAAGATGCTAGCAGTACCGTTACCTTGATGTACATCCAAATCTACTACTAGGATTTTATCACACAATCTATTGTTTAACAGGTAGTTGGAGGCGATTGCAATATCGTTGAGTAAACAAAATCCTTCCCCTCGATCTCGGAAAGAATGATGAGTGCCACCTGCAATATTCAGGGCAGCGCCATGCTGCTGGGCGAACAAAGCACACTGAATGGTACCATTGGCAATATGTCGACCGCGCTGAACCAATGCCTCTGATAACGGAAAGCCGATCTGACGGATTTCCTTTTTGCTCAGTTCCAGATTTTTGAGTCGTTCCCAATAAGTGGCATCGTGGGTCTGTAGGATGGTCGCTTCGTCCAAAGGAGAAGGCTCAAAGAGATTATCCTCCGTGATGGTCCCCTCATACAACAACTGTTCGGGCAGAAGCTCATATTTGCTCATAGGAAACCGATGTCCTTCAGGCAGTTGGTATTTGTAAACCTCTGAATAGGCAACTTTGAGCATCTGTTATTTAGTAATTGTTCGCAGCAGTTAACAAATAGGGCTTGGATAAAGTTGTTAAGTGATTGCTGCGATTTGGACTTGCGTAGTTAATTTGAGAATGGAGGGCCTGTGGGGTGGTCTTTGTAAGCTGGTAGATTTGGGAAGGTGGTAAGTTGAGTTGGTGAGACCTCTTTGGGTAGGTTTGGGAGTATTTTGTGTAAAAATATTGTTACTGATGTGGGTTTTAGTTGGGCTTGGGGTGGGAGCCCGCCCTCAAGGTAGCGCAATTCGCTCCCTCCTTTTTGAAGTTGTGTATACCCACAGCTTCGCCAACCCAAACCTGGACAAGAATGACCAAAACTGGTTCAATATGCTTAACTGATGTGTCTCCCGGGCGTGACAATGCTTCAGCTTTTTGCTATAATAGGACACGGCACCCCCCGAAATTCCATAAAAAAATAATACATTTATTTTATCGTAAAGAGTATGTACCTGTTAGACAGTGGCTTGCAAGCTGAATTTTTTTACCCTTTTGATATTGTAATTTTTTTAAATTGATGAGAATTAGAGCAATCTTACTGCTACTACGCTTTTCCCTGGACTTTGTAATCTGTTTGTCACAATACCTGTCAATGTTCAATTATTCCAAGCTCCCACCTGCATTTGTTTACCCTTTTTGCTGCGAAATCCGGCTTTGTACGTACCTTTACTGTACGGGAGGGCTAGGACTTCCACTCAAACATTCATACTTAAACGATCGAATATGGATATTTTTCAAAGGATTCGCAACAATCCCGGCCCCTTGGGTAAATGGGCCGAAATTGCTGAGGGGTACTGGATCTTCCCCCAGCTCGAAGGAGAATTGGGCAATCGAATGACTTTCAAAGGTAAAGAGGTCATTTGTTGGAGTGTCAATAATTACCTTGGACTGGGTAACCACCCAGATGTTCGTGCCATTGATGCCAAGGCTTCTGAAGATTGGGGACTGGCATACCCAATGGGTTCCCGGATGATGAGCGGAAATACTGCTCTGCACATCCAGCTGGAGGAGCAACTCGCTGATTTTGTCCAAAAAGAGGCAGCAGTACTGGTCAACTTTGGCTATCAGGGTATCATGTCAGCTATTAATTCACTGGTTGGAAGGCATGATGTCATCGTGTATGATTCAGAGTCGCACGCTTGCATCATCGACGGTATCTGGATGAGTCCTTGTCGGCGGTTTTCTTACGATCACAACAACATGGAAAGCCTAGAGAAAAACCTCCAGCGGGCAAAGCGCATGACCGATAAGACAGGTGGTGGCATCTTGGTTATTTCCGAAGGGGTGTTTGGAATGCGTGGAGATCAAGGAAAACTCAAAGAAATTGTCGCACTGAAGGAAAAATATGACTTTAGATTCTTGGTAGACGATGCTCATGGTTTTGGTACCCTCGGTGCTACGGGCGCCGGAGCCGGCGAAGAGCAAGGCGTACAAGACGAGATCGATGTATATTTTGCCACTTTCGCTAAGTCTATGGCCAGCGTTGGTGCATTCTTGGCTGGCTCGGCAGACATCATGCGTTTCTTGCGCTACAACATGCGCTCACAGGTATTTGCCAAGTCTTTACCGATGCCATTCGTCGTAGGAGCGATCAAGCGCCTCGAAATGCTTCGCAGCATGCCAGAACTGAAACAGAAGCTCTGGGACAATGTCAATGCGTTGCAAAATGGGCTGAAAGAAAGGGGATACGACATTGGTAGTACCAACAGTTGTGTGACGCCAGTATACATGAAAGGCTCTGTGGAAGAGGCCATGGCGATGGTACACGACATGCGGGAAAATCACTGCATTTTCTGCTCCATCGTTGTTTATCCGGTTATCCCAAAGGGTATGATCATCCTGCGGTTGATTCCAACGGCTTCTCACACCCTCAAGGATGTTGAAGAGACTTTGGATGCTTTCGATGCGGTGTCCGATAAGCTCAAGTCTGGTGTTTATCGACAGGAAGATGTAACGACATTGGAGATTCACAAATAAAATGATTTCTCCTCGATACGGGTTTTAGGTGTTCACGAGAAGACCTGAAACCCGTATCCATTTTTTCTTCGAGCGAGCCTTTGCCCAAATAATTTTTAGTATTCTCAATCAAACTTTCCTTATCAATTATGCTCAGCCCCATCATCAGTGGAATTCAACAAATTGGACTTGGTAATACAGATGTGCAGGCCACTTTCAGATGGTACCATCAGCATTTCGGAATGGACATTCGGATTTTTGATGAGGCCGCTGAGGCTGGATTGATGTTGCCTTACACAGGTGGAGAGCCTCGCTCTAGACATGCTATTTTAGCGATCAACATACAAGGGGGTGGTGGACTAGAGATTTGGCAGTATACATCCCGAGAAGCACAGCCACCAAATTTTGAGCCTTTGCTGGGGGATACGGGCATTTATATTGCGAAGTTCAAATGCCGAGATGTGAAGGCGACCTATGAGGCTTTTCGCAAGAGGGGTTTAGAGCTGTTGGGGGAAATCAGCCAGCGGCCCGATGGACGGGAGCACTTTTATTTGAAAGACTTACATGGCAATTTGGTAGAGGTTATTCCTGCTGACGAATGGTTCAAATCGGGTAAAGGACCGACTGGGGGTGTTTATGGCTGTACCATTGGGGTGACGAATGTGGAAAAAGCACTTGCTGTATATTCTGATATATTGGGATACGACGAAGTTGTTTCCGATCGAGCAGATGTCTTTGATGATTTTGCGGTTTTGCCAGGAGGAACACATCGCTTCAGACGGGTTTTGCTTCGCCATTCCAAGGCTAGAAGAGGTGCCTTCAGCCGCTTGCTGGGGCCAAGTGAAATCGAGTTGGTTAGTGTCGAAGGACGAAGTCCGCGGAAGATATTCGAAAACCGCCTATGGGGAGACCAAGGGTATATCCACCTTTGCTTCGACATCAACGGTATGGATCGACTACGGGAAATTTGTAAAGAGAAAGGCTTTGCTTTCACCGTCGATAGCAGTGATAGCTTTGACATGGGAGAAGCGGCCGGGCATTTTTCTTACATCGAAGACCCAGATGGTACGTTGATCGAATTTGTAGAAACACACAAAGTCCCCATCCTCAAAAAAATTAATTGGTACCTGAATCTGCGCAAGCGCAATCCAGAAAAGCCATTGCCAAATTGGATGGTGGGAGCCTTGGCTTTCAATCGGGTCAAATAGCTGAAAGCCCATCACCCAACCTTTTTGTTGAAGCGTCAGGTCTTTAGAAGTAGTATTCGTTCTAGTTCTAATCAAATCTGTCGCTGTGAAAAATCTTGTCCTTACTTTTTCTCTCTTCTCTTTGTTTACCGTCTTTGCTACTGCACAAAGCGAGATCGGTCTGACCCATCACCGAAGTCTTTTCCTCCACGATGCCTCTAGTTTATTGGACTATGAGACTTTTGTTTCTTCCGCTAGCTACGGTGCTTATTATGCCAATCGTGTCGGGAAGCGTTTGCAACTACGCACCAGCTTGAACTACACCATCAATCGTAAAGAAGGGTATTTTCACGATTTTTCCTCTTTTCCTCCTGGAGTTGGATTTTGCGGTACGCTGAGTCCAAATAGTCAATCCTACAAGCAGTTGGAGCTTGGCGTAGCTGCCCGGTATATGTTTTTCAACTTCTGGAAATTGGGCGTCTATGGAGAAATAGGACTTCTCGCTTCTACTCAGTTAAATGACCAACGGCAAACTTTATATTATGCCAGAGAAAATAAGGAGGTATTGAGCCACGCTGCTAATACCACCTTGGGCATCCGTTTCCGCTTATCAGAGCGTATGTTTGCTGACTTGGAAATGCAACGGCGCCGATACTGGCAGCATGATTACCTGAGTAGTATGGAAAAACCATGGCTTTACATTCCAGGCATTGCTATTGCCTATCAAATTGCTGAATAACCGCGAGTTGTAAAAACACACAAGTTGCTCATCCTCAAAAAATGAATTGGTATATTAACCTATGTGGGTACTATTCAGAAAAGCTGTTACCGAATTGGATGGATGGATGGATGGATGATGGGGATTTTGGCTCTCAATCGGATCAAATAGCTGAAAGCTTATCACCCAACCTTTTTGTTAAAGCGTCAGGTCTTTATGAGTAGTACTCGTTCTAATTCTAATCAAATCTGTCGCTATGAAAAAAATGGTACCCATTCTTTCTCTCTTCCTTTTATTTACTGTATTCGCTACTGCACAAAGTGAAGTCGGTCTGACCTATCACCGAACTATTTTTTTGGCCAATGAATCCTTTGACGTTTGTAGTGTAAATGCGGCCTATATTACCTCTCGTAGTTATGGTGCCTACTTTGCCAATCGCTTTGGAAGTCGTTTTCAGCTTCGCACCAGCTTGAATTACATCATCAATCAAAAGGATGGTCATCCAGGTGATTACTTTGGAATTGCTCTATGTGATAGGATATCCTTTGCCGCCTTTTATCAAGTTTATAAGCAGTTGGAGCTGGGATTGTCGGCCCGCTATGCCTTTTTCAATTTTTGGAAAATAGGTATTTATGGAGAGGCAGGTCTTCGTGCTTCCACACAGTTGAACGACGAGCGGGAGAGGCTGTATTTCTCAAGGCAAAGTAAGGAGGTGCTTAGCCATGCTGTAAATGTAGGACTAGGCGTTCGGTTTCAGCTGTCGGATCGCCTATTTGCTGATTTGGAAATGCAAGGTCGCCGGTACTGGCAGCATGATCATTTGAACAGTTTAGATCAGTTGTGGATATTTCATCCGGGAGTTGCCATTGCTTATCAGTTTGATAGAAAAGTCGACTTTTAACGGATTGGAAGGATAGCTGATTAGTGTATTTTTGCCTTCCACATTGTATCGATTTTGGAAAAACCTGCTCCCTTTTTGTTTGGCCGCTGTAGAGCGTTGCGGATTATTGTTATATTTATTTCATTTGCAATTCGTTTGAATCATTCTTCCACGCTAAACACTTGAGCAAGCATGCAATTCCTCCAAACACCAGAAGACCGCTTTTCGACGCTTACTGATTTCCCTTTTGATCCTCATTATGTTGAGGTGGGTGATGGTATGCGAATGCATTTTGTTGATGAAGGACCTTCTGAGGCGCCCATTGTACTATTATTGCATGGCGAGCCGAGTTGGTCTTATTTGTACCGCAAAATGATTCCTGTGATCACTGCAGCAGGCTTCAGAGCGATTGCTCCCGACCTGATTGGCTTTGGAAAATCTGATAAGCCAACGAACATCAGTGATTACTCTTATGCCAAGCACATGGAGTGGATGAGTGCTTTCATCCAGAGCTTGGACCTCAAAGCTATGCATCTATTTTGCCAGGACTGGGGTGGCTTACTCGGATTGCGGCTACTTGTGAATCTGCCCGAGCGGTTTGACAGCGCCATTGCAGCAAATACGGCGCTGCCAGCTGGAAAAGTAGCCTTTCCACCTGCCTTTCAGCAATGGAAAGATTTTGCGCATTCTGTGCCGGAGCTACCCGTGGGAAAGATCATTGACATGGGGACAACGACCGAGTTGAGTCCAGACGTCGTCGCTGGATACGATGCGCCCTATCCGGATGAGTCTTACAAAGCTGGTGCGCGGGCCTTCCCAGCACTGGTCCCGATGGCAGCGGATGACCCTGAGTCTCTGCTCAATGTGAAAGCTTGGCAAAAGCTCCAACAATGGAACAAACCTTTTTTAACGCTTTTCAGCGATTCGGACCCCATTATGAAAGGAGGCGAAAAGTATTTTCAGTCGCTGATTCCCGGCGCCAATGGGCAAGCACATACCATTATTGAAAATGCAGGCCACTTTTTGCAGGAAGACCAAGGGGAGGCCATTGCAGAGAAAGTTGTTACTTTTGTCCAATCAATTGTGAAATAAGCCTTAATGAACATGCGAAAAACCATCACCTTGGTGCTCGGACTGCTTCTGGGATTAGCTGCTGTTTACTACTTTACGACCAATGGCAACCTCGAAGTAGATAAGCCACCCACAACCGATCAGGGAACGACCATACCACCGTCGATTCCCGATTCCTATGGCCAATCCGACGAGGTGGTCAACAGTTTCAAAAAAGGCAATGCCGATCAGCTTATTCCCTTCCTAGCCGAGGAAGTGGAGTTGATCTTGCTGGAAGAGGAGGACATTCTGCCGTCGGAAGAGGCTAAGGTTCAATTGAATCGCTTTTTTACCAATCAGCAAACGACGGGCTTTGATGTCAAACACCGAGGGCAGTCCGGCGGTGGCGCCAATAGCTATATGATCGGGAATTTGCGTACCAGCAAGAATACCTACCGAACTTACATCACTTTCAACAACGAAAAAATTGTAGAAATTCGAATTGAGGAGGAATAGTTTCAACCTCTTTTCGATGAAACACTGTCTGTAACTTCCGTACATGAAAATTTTGGTCATCCGCTTCAGTTCCATTGGTGATATTGTATTGACAAGCCCCGTTGTGCGCTGCTTAAAATTGCAGCTGGCGGCAGAGGTTCATTTCTTAACCAAGGAGCGCTATCGCGATCTGGTGGTCGCCAACCCACACATTGATAAGGTATTTCTCATCGAAGATGCCATCAGCCCAGCGATGACGGACCTCCATCGGGAGCGCTACGATTACATCATCGACTTGCATAAGAATCTCCGCACACTGGTTTTGCGATTGGGGCTGAGGCGTCGGTTTAAGAGTTTTAATAAGCTCAATTTTAGGAAATGGCTTTTGGTCAATGCCAAAGTGAATCAAATGCCTGATCGCCACATCGTGGATCGTTACTTAGGGGCCGTTCGCTCATTGGGGGTGCAGAATGATGGTAAAGGACTGGACTTTTTCATTCCCAAAGGACAGGAGGTGAAGCTGGCCAAGGAATGGAAGTACCTCCGGAAAAACAAACAGAGTCCTTTTGTCGTGTTTGCCATTGGTGCTGCGCATGCTACCAAGCGGCTGCCGGAGGATCAAATACGGACACTCTGCCAATCTCTGGACCTGCCGATTGTCCTGCTTGGCGGTCCGGCCGAATCGGCCGTGGGGGAGCGGCTGGCAAGTGAGCTGGGAGCTGCCGTGTTCAACGCCTGTGGTCGCTGGCGGCTGGGACAATCTGCCTCCATCATCCAGCAAGCTACTGTGGTGATCAGCCACGACACGGGTATGATGCACATCGCGGCTGCTTTTCGTAAGCCGCTCATTTCCATATGGGGGAGTACAGTTCCAGCCTTTGGAATGTATCCTTATGTACCAGAAGCCGTAGACTCATTTGAGATACATGAGGTGAAAGGATTGCGCTGCCGACCCTGTTCCAAGATTGGTCACGACCGCTGCCCCAAGGGGCATTTTCAGTGTATGAAGAATCAGTCCATGGAAAAACTGGCTGGGTCGGTACGCAAAAAGTGGTCTGTCGCGAACGGATTTTGAGAAAAGGCCGACAAAGCAGTCTGTTCTTTGGGTTTTAACATTATAATTAATGTAAAGACTTTAATTTGCAGTAGCCAATTCAGGCTGTGGATCAATCTTGAGAAAGCATTTAACTTGAATATTTGCTGCGAAACCGAAGGTAAATCCTTTCATTCACCGCAACTTGGGTTATATTTTAGTAAAAATCGCTATATTTCGGGCTTAATCTTAGAACGGTTGCAAAACCTCCAAAGACTTATTTCAACGAGCAAACAGTTTCCTCTATGAAATTACTAAGACTTCTACCACTTTTACTCTGCTTCTTTTTCCTGATAAACGGTATATCGACGATTAGCGCGCAGGATGTTCCACACTTTACGCTGTTCACCTACACGCCGATCAATACAAACCCCGCTTATTCAGGTGCTTTTGAGGGAACTGTTCGCTTGGGAGGACATTTTCGCGATCAAGCATTTACACTTTCACCGAATACCTACGTGACGCCTGCCTTTTATGCGGATGCGCCTTTGTTTCGTGGCATCGGTAAGCAAGACTGGATTGGCGCCGGTGTTACTTTCTTCAACGATAAGGCTGGAACCCTGGAGTTGGCACATGGCGGATTTTTGGGCTCGATATCTTACCACTGGGCCATGGACAAAAAGCGGAATACTGTTTTATCTTTTGCCGTACAAGCGGGAAGTATGAGCCGTCGCTTCAGTACCATGAAGGCAGAGCTTGGGGATGAATTGCGGGACGGATTGACTCCCGGTACAGGGCCGGATGCCCTACAAATCGGTACGGACCCAAATACCACTTACTTTGATCTGAATGCTGGGGTTTTACTTCGCTCCAAATTCAACGAGCAAACCAATATGACACTCGGCTTTGCAGGTAAGCGCCTGCTGACGCCGCGCTACGCCTTCTTAAGCGAGAACGGTACCATGAGCGCAGATAGTGTAGATTCGGACCTTCCACTGCGCTTGACGTTTCACGGTGATTTCCGATTCGAACTCAGTAAAAAATGGGCCTTGGCCCCTGCTTTCCTTACCAACTTCGCAAGAACCAGCGAAACGGCTGTTCAAATGTGGGTAGACCACACTCTCGACCCTAAGTCGAAGAAAGGGCAGATGCTTCGCGTTGGATTGGGCTATCGCCTCCAAGATGCGGCTCAAGTACTATTGGGCTATCATACCAAAAACCTCCGCTTTGCCCTCGGGTACGACTTGACACTTTCCGACCTGAAAGATGCCGTCAATACATTCGGTGGAGGGATTGAATTCGGAGCTTCTTACATTCTTCGCATCTACAAAGATCCGGAGATCACGCCCGTTATCATTTGTCCTCGGTTTTAACAAATTACAGGCAATAAATAGTCGATTTTTTGATTTAAAAAGTAAAAGAAAACTTTCAGAAGCATGAAAAGATCATGGATGTGGATTTTGTTGGCCCTATTGTGTCATCCCTTTTTGAATGCTCAGCCCATCACGAAGTCAAATGCAGAGAAGATGCTCACCGCCGCCAAAATGGCCGAAGAGCAAAACGACTATTACAATGCCTTGGAGCAATACGAGGAGTATTACAAGGAAAAAGGCGATCGAGACATTAAAATTGCTTACAAAGCAGCGCAGCTACACCTGCAATTGCGAGACTATGCCCGAGCAGAACGTTGGTACAAGCGAATCGTCCGCAGACGCAACTCCAAAAAATTCAAGAATCCTTACATGCCGGAAGCACGCTACAACTTTGCGCGCATCCTAAAAATGAATGCCAAATACGATGAGGCCATCGAACAACTGCAGCTTTACATCAGCGAAGCAGAAGACCTCAATAAAATTACCCTGGCAAAGGTTGAACTTACTGGGGCTGAAATGGCTCGCGAAATGGACCCGGTCGTCGGAATGGAGATTCTGAATGCTGGCAAAAACGTTAACTCTAAATATTCTGAATACTCTCCCATCCTTCGCAATGAAAGTGAACTCTTCTTTACGGCAATTCAAGCAAAGAAAGTGATCGTACTGGATGGTAGTGAAGATAATTTCTATTCTAAGGTGTTTACCGCTCGCATGGGGGAAGAAGGATGGGACAAAGCCACTTCCATCGAAGGAACCAACCTCAATCGCCCTGGATACCACATCGGTAATCTGACTTTCTCGCCCGATGGCAACAGCATGTACTTTACACGCGCTCGTCTGGAAGGCAACATCATGGTCGAAAGCCAATTGTATATAAGTCAAAGAGGTTCCGACGGGTGGGGACCAGCAAATCTTGTGGAAGGCATCAACGGCGATTACATCGTGAAGCAACCAGCCGTCGGTGAATTGTTTGGCAAGGAGGTAATGTTTTTTGCTTCTAATATGGATGGTGGTTACGGTGGCTATGACTTGTATTACTCTACTCGCACGGGGGAGGGGTACACGCCGCCTGTTAATCTGGGTGATGTTATCAATACCATTGGAGAGGAAGAAACGCCTTATTATCTGGATGGTAAGTTGTACTTCAGTTCGACCGGCCACCCTGGCATCGGTGGTTTTGATGTCTTCAATGCCGATTGGAGTGGCTCTGGTTGGAGCGCGCCAGTTAATATGGGAACGCCTTTCAACTCTAGTGTAGACGATCTGTATTTCTCCATCGATAAGGATGGCTTCAGCGGGGCCTTGGCGTCGAACCGACCTGGTACGAAGTCTGTCAAGGGAAAGACTTGTTGCAATGATATTTATACTTTCCAGAAGTCGAACGTGGCGCTTGATTTGTTGACCACTATTTTTACGGAGAAGAAGCCATTGAATGGTGCAAAAGTCCAGTTCTTCGAAATTGTGGACAATAAGGTGGAAAACTTCGATACTCGCCAAAAGGAAAATGGCAACAAGTACACTTTCTTGCTGGGTATGGATAAGTCCTATAAATTGTTGGTTTCCCGAGAAGGGTATTTCCCTGATTCTCTGGAGTTTACAACGCAGGGGCTTCGCAAAACACAGACCATCGAAAAGAGCTTTGACCTAAAGCCTGTTCCCAAGAAAGAGCCTGAGCTTATCACGATTACTACAGAAGAGCCGATCCGTCTCAACAACATATACTACGATTTCGACGACGATAAAATCCTCGCAGATGCCGAAAAGGATTTGACGTTTTTGATGGGTCTGATGAACGATTATCCAGATTTGGTGATCGAATTGTCTTCCCACACAGATGCACAAGGAACGACGCCTTACAATAGAAGGCTGTCCCAACGTCGGGCAGATTCGGCGAAGAAGTGGCTGACAGACAAGGGGATTCCTACGGAGCGTATCGAAGCTGTTGGTTATGGCGAATCGCAAATTTTGAACCGTTGTGTCAATGGTACCCGCTGCTCGGATGAAGAGCACCGCTTTAATCGTCGGACGGAGTTCAAGATTCTCTCTGGCCCCAAGAGCATCAAAATTGAGAAGGAAGTCTTGAAAGATGCCAAATTGGAAGGCCGCGGAGAAAGTAAGGGCGATGGCCAAAAAAAAAAGTAGGGTCGAGGGGAATTAACCAAAGCCCTCCTTCTGGAAAGCCGCAAGCTGAGCTGAAAAAAGTTGGACCAGCAATTACCTTCGAGGAAACCAGCCACGATTTTGGTCAGATCAAAAAAGGGGAGCGAAAGACCAAGGTTTTTCGTTTTACTAGCACAGGTGATGAGGATTTGGTTCTGGAATTGGTTTCAGGTTGTGCGTGTAGCGACTTGAAGTGGCCAGAAGGAAAATCTTTTAAGCCGGGAGAAAAAGGCGAGATTGTCGTGACCTTCGATAGCAATCGGGAGGAAGAACTAGGGCCACACGAAAAAACGGTCGATGTTCTATTGGCACACAACGATCCGAAAACAGGTTATCAAGTATTCAAAGAGCTAAAATATACGCTGACACTCGTAGAATAAAAGATTGCGTAAAATTTCAAAACAGACGCATCGTGAAGCTATCGAAAAACTACCTCCTTCTTTTATGCCTGCTTCCATTGGGATTATTTGCCCAAATTCAACTGCCTCCTTGGTACAAGGGAGACGAGATTACAGTAGGTTATAACCTAAATTCCATCGGTCAGGATGTCGGACTGGCCTACACGCATCGTTTTGGTAGCAATGCTGCTCTGAGGTTAGGGGTGCATTTATTGACCTCCGATTCGCCTTTGCTGGGCGGAGGAAATAGCAATTTTGACATTCTGCGCTTCAAAAATCGCTTGGGCTGGGATTTGGCCTTTCAAGTACTCAAACCAACTTCGAGTAAAAACGTCGAAGTAGGACTTTTCTTGCGGCTACAGTATTTCCGCCTAGGCAGAAGAGAAGAATTTTCGAGATTTACCACTGCCGGTATCACAACCATTGAAACGGTCAATTTGAGTCGGTCCTTTGACAGCACTTTCGGACTTATCAACAAACTCAAGCTTAGCGAAAACTCACCACTGTTTCTTGAATTCGCCATGGGCATCGGCTTGCTGACCTTTCAGGATAGCTTTGGCTTTTTTGGTGTCAGGACCGTCGCTACCGATCCGGACTCTCAGGATTTTTCAACTGATTTCGGGAGTTTATTCCATCTCGGCCTGTCCTATAGACTCTGAGTTTTCTTTCGATTTTTTCCAGATCGTATAACCAATCCATCCTAATAAAAAGCTGGAAACCACCAAGCCCGGCCAGGGAAGTTGTAAATCCCCTTCCATGCTGCTCTGAGAAAATTGTTCTGGCATTTTATACTGCAGAATGAGCTGTAGAGCATTGGTGAAAAAGTGTGCAATGATGGGCAGCCATAGATTGCGAGTCCAGTAGAACAAATATCCCAACAGAGCGCCGAGGGCCAACCGGGCCAAGAATCCTTCAAACTGCATGTGGAAGGCACTGAATATGATGGCAGCCAGCCAAACGGCGAGGTGTGGGCGATTGAGCATGCGACTGAGGTTTTTCTGCAAGATGCCCCGGAAGACAAATTCTTCGCCAAAAGCTGGAATGACTGCAATGATAAAGATATTGAGCAAAAGACCGATGGGGGAGTCTACCTCCAAAAGGTTACTCATCAGCATGGCTGTCGAATCTTCCATTGAAACAGCCCACTCAGGCAGTGGAATTTGCTTGTTGAGCCAGAAGGCTGCTTGTGCCAGGGGCATGCCGGCCAACAAGAAAAAGCAGCTGAGCAAAGCGGTGCTGGCCGACGGTAGTTTGTCGATGGATAAATAGGCCGCCCACTTTTTGCGCCTCAGAAACCAAGCCAGCGCCAAGGAAGGGACAATGAACATGCTGAGGTGGTTGATGACGATGTATGTGCGCAAAAAAGAGCGCTCAGAGTCCAATATTCCCGCATCCAAGCGAGAGATGATGTCTACACCATCCAGGCCACTGGCCATGCTCAGCGCACTAATTGCCAATAAACCGACCAGCGTACTAAAGGTGAAAAGCAGCACAAATAGGAGTAAGGTCGTTACATTACCCGGGAAGACTCCTATGATTTCATTCTCGTGCTTGTCATTTTGCGCCATCTGTTTAATTTTAGTTAGATTTAACCCAAGTTGTGATCCTAAATTAGCAGGCAAAGCATGAAAGGCTCGACGAATAGTAAGTCCTAAATGGAATCAGCCTAGCGTCTCCTTGACCTGAACAAAAGCAAATATAATAGAATGACTCGATTGAGTGTCAATGTTAATAAAGTCGCCTTACTCAGAAATTCTCGTGGCAGCAACTTACCGGATTTGGTCCAGGTATCCAAAGATTGCGAGGCATTCGGAGCAGAGGGCATCACGGTTCATCCCCGCCCTGACGAGCGACACATTCACTACGCAGATGTTCCGGAACTGAAAAAGATTGTCAAAACGGAATTCAATATCGAAGGAAATCCCACCCCAAAGTTTATTCAATTGGTATTGGACCATCGGCCGCATCAGGTGACGCTGGTGCCAGATGAGCCCGGACAGCTAACTTCCGACCACGGATGGAATACCATAAAGCACGCTTCTTTCCTCAAAGAAACCATTCAACACTTTCAGGAGGCTGGTATCCGAGTAAGCATTTTCCTAGACCCGGACAAAAAAATGCTCGACGGCGCTAAGGATGTTGGAACCGATCGGATAGAGTTTTACACCGGGCCGTATGCCCACGATTTTACTAAAAATCCGGAACAGGCAGTGGCACCCTACAGGGAGTGTGCAGTCTACGCCAACGAACTAGCTATTGGCATCAATGCTGGACACGACCTGAACTTGGATAATTTACAATTTTTTAAAGGCAACTGTCCCGGCTTGCTCGAAGTATCCATAGGACACGCATTGATAACGGATGCATTATACTATGGTCTACACAATACTATACAGTTATACTTAAAAGAACTAAAATAGAATCGTCGTAATTCCCCAATAGCCCTAATAAAGTACTCTGTCAGCCAATAAAAATGTGTTTTTGGCAGAAAAATCAGAAAACGCAGACAGCTATGTGGATGGCTGGATCGTTAAAAATATTAACCGGACATTGTCTGAATGTTAAAATAGGTTAAAATCTGGGCTTAGATTTTCTATATTTACAATCGGATAAGACTAAAGGATTATTTATTTATTTAATCAAAATTTGGATTCGTATGAAAAAACTCTCACTAGTTTTGATGATGTTCCTGTTTGCCTTGGGTACTGCCTTGGCTCAGAGAACAATCTCCGGTACTATTACCGATGATGCAGGTGAGCCGTTGATCGGAGCCAACCTGCTCGTAAAAGGTACGACGACAGGTACGGTAACCGACATCGACGGAAAGTATTCTCTCTCTATTCCAGATGACGCTGGAAACACCGTCGTTATCAGCTACACTGGCTATGCTACACAGGAACTCGAATTGGGTGCATCCAATGTATTGGATGTGACACTCAGCGAGGGAATTACGCTGTCAGAAGCTGTCGTGACAGCCTTGGGTATTCCCAGAGAAGAAAAGTCTCTTGGTTATTCTGCCCAAACAGTAGATGGCGAAAGTGTCGCCAACACCAAAGAGGTGAACATTGTGAACTCTCTGCAAGGTAAAGTGGCAGGTGTTCAGATTCAGGGTTCTCCTTCTTCTATTGGTGGATCCTCTCGTATTACGATTCGGGGGTCCAACTCTTTCCTCGGAAACAACCAGCCACTATTCGTAGTCGATGGTGTTCCTCTGGACAACTCTAACTTTGCAACCAATGGTACACAGCGTGGTTTCGGTTCAAATGCCGACGGTTCTCGTGACAATGACCCATATGATTATGGTAACACAGCACAGGACATCGACCCACAAAACATCAAGACACTGACGGTTCTGAAAGGTGCAGCTGCTACAGCTCTGTACGGTCAGCGTGGTGCCAACGGTGTAATCCTCATTACAACAAAAGATGGTTCTGGCAAGAAAGGCATCGGTGTTGAAGTCAACTCCAGTGTTACTTTTGACGTTGTAACCAACTTGATCCCTCACCAGCAGGAGTATGGTGGTGGTGCCATCAACCCGAACACATCTCACGGTTTCACAGAAGTTACTCAGGATGGAACAACTTACTTGGTACCTGCTTACTCTAAGGATGGTAGCTGGGGACCTAAGTACGATCCAAACAGACAAGTACGTCACTGGGATTCTTGGGACCCTGATGCAGCAAACTACAAAGAAACACGTCCTTGGGTAGCTCCAAACAACGGCTACGAGGAATTCTTTGAAACGGGTAACACTTTCACCAACAGTTTCGCACTTTCTGGTGGAAATGAAAAAGGTTCTATGCGCTTTGGTTTTACCAACACTTCTCAGGATGGTACCATTCCACGCGCTGAGCTGGATCGTAACTCTTTCCAGTTGAACTCTAACTACCAATTGCACGACAGAGTAAAAATCGGTGTTTCTGGTAACTACATCCGCACAGAAGCTAAAAACCGTAACATCACAGGTTACAACAACGGTAACCCAATGCAAGCCTTTACACAGTGGTGGCAAACGCAGTTGGACATCGACCGTTTGAAAAATGCGACAAGATCAGATGGTACGCAGTACACTTGGAACCCAATCGGACCTCAGTTGGATGACGATGGTAACTTGTTGTTCTTCGAAACTGCTCCTAACTTCTTCGACAACCCTTACTGGGTAAGAGAGAACTACTTGCAGGAAGATGCTCGTAACCGTTTCTTCGGTAACGCAAACGTTACCATCAACCTGATGGAAGGACTGGACTTGTTCGGTCGCTTCGGTACAGATTTCTACGGTTTCAGCTCTCGTGAAGGTATTCCTTCTGCTTCTGTTGAAACACCTGATTACACAGAAAATGAGCGCAGATTCCAAGAGACTAACCTCGAATGGCGTTTGAGCTACAACAAGACTTTCGGTAACTTGTCCTTCAATGGTATCTTCGGTGGAAACCGCATGCGCCAGAACGTCAACAGAACAACCATTTCTGCTGTTGGTGGTTTGAGCTTGGATGGTTTCTTCAACATCAGCAACTCTGCTACTGATCCTCAGATCGATACTCGTCAGACAGAAAGAGGTATCAACTCTTTGTTTGGTGTGGTTTCTTTGGGTTGGGACAACTGGCTGTACTTGGATGCCTCTGCTCGTAACGACTGGTCTTCCACATTGCCAGATAGCGAAAACTCTTACTTCTACCCATCTGTATCTATGAGTGCTGTCGTTTCTGAATTGCCAGGCTTGCAAGAAATCGACTTCTTGTCTTTCGCCAAGATTCGCGCCAGCTACGCTGAAGCAGGTAACGATGCTGATCCTTACCAGTTGACAAACGTGTTTGCTCCTCAGACACCAAACTTTGGAGAAAGCCCACGTTACTCTATTCCAAATGCACAAAACAATCCTAACCTGAGACCTGAGCTCACAAGCGAAGTAGAATTTGGTTTGGATTTGCGCTTCTTCAACGGCCGTTTCGGTGTTGACGTTGCTTACTACGATCGTACGACAACGGACCAAATCTTTAGTGTACCTTCTTCAGGTGCAACAGGATATACTTCTCGTATCTTGAACGCAGGTGAAATGCGTAACTGGGGATGGGAATTCCAGATCACTGGTACACCTATCAAGACCAGAGACTTCACATGGGATGTTGGAGTGAACTTGTTCAGACAAAACAACGAAGTTGTTGAATTGGCAGAAGGTGTTGAAAGTATCGCTCGTGGTGGTACTTGGGCCGCTGACCTCCGTATTGCAGAAGAATTCCCATACATGGCCGTATTTGGTAACGACTTTGTTTACCACGAAAATGGTCAGCCATTGGTTGATGAGAATGGTGTTTATCAGTTCACAAGCGAGCGTGTATTCCTCGGATCTGCTATCGCTGACTGGACAGGTGGTTTCAGCACTTCTTTCTCTTACAAAGGCTTTACAGCTGCTGGTTTGTTGGATTTCCAGATTGGAGGTATCATCCACTCTACTTCTTTGCAGTGGTCTAAGTACTCCGGTATGCACCCAGAAACAGTTAACTACAATGGTGTAGATGACATCCGCGAAAACGGTTTGATCCTGCCAGGTGTTAAGGAAGATGGTTCTAAGAACGACATCGCTATCGACAACCCACAGGCTTTCCACCAGACTTACTGGAACAGAGCAGCAATGAACATTTTTGATGCTAGCTTCCTTAAATTGAGAGAAATCCGCCTTGGTTACACTTTGCCAAACAGACTTTTCGGAAAGTCTTCTGTACGCGACGTAAACATCAGCTTGTTTGGACGTAACTTGGCCATCTTGGCTGCTGACCTTCCATACCTCGATCCACAGATCATCGCTGGTGCTGGAAACGACCAAGGTTTGGAAAACGCACAGATTCCTTCTGTCCGTTCTTTTGGTGTAAACCTTTCATTTAAGCTCTAAAATTCCGCTCACTTAAATTATTTATAAATGAAAAATATATTCAAATATAAATTCCCAATTCTTGTTGCGGTTCTGTTCATGACAGCTACAAGCTGTAACGATGGCTTGACGGATTTGAACGTTGATCCCAACAACCCGGTTGAAGTACCTGCTGTCAACCTGGTATCACAAGCACAATGGGCTCTGCACAACAGACTTTGGAGCCGTGGCTACAACGCAGAATGGTCTATGTTGATGGTTCAACACTGGGCTCAGAATGAATACGCTGAAGAATCTCGTTACACTGTAGATGGCAACGATTTCGATATCGAATGGTTAGACATCTACGCAGGTACAGGTACTTCTTCTGGTGGTGTTTTGATCAACCTGGAAACAGCTGCTAGTACCATCGAGGAAGATGCTAGCGTCAATGCTAAGACCAAAGCCAACCAATTGGCCATCATCAAGGTTTTGAAAGCACACGCTTACCACAACTTGACAGATGCTTATGGCGACATTCCATTTTCTCAGGCATTGAACAGTGTCGAATACTCACTGCCAGCTTACGACAGTCAGGAAACTGTTTACGGCGAGATTTTGAAGATGTTGGATGAAGCTGCTACTGCTATGGATGCTTCTGCTGGTTCCTTTGGAAGCGGCGACTTGATCTTCGGTGGTGACGTAGCTGCTTGGAAAAGAACGGCTTACTCTTTGATGATGCGCGTAGCTATGCGTATGGTCGATGTTGACCAGGCTACTGCTACAGAATTCATTCAAAAGGCTGCTGGTAACATGATCACAAGCAACAGCGAAAATGCTTTGTTTGTCTTCTCTGACAACCCTTCTTTGGCAAACCCACTCTATGTTGATGCTTCTATCAACAACCGTGATGATTTTGCTGTAACAAAGTTTTTGGTTGACAATCTGACTGACATGGGTGATCCTCGTCTACAGGTTTTTGCAGATACAAACAATGTTGGTAACATCGTAGGTATGCCTTATGGTTTGACAGATGGTGAAGCTTTCGCACTGAAGTCTACGACTTCTCGTCCATCTACTCGCGTAAGAAGTGCTCAAGACCCTGCAATTATCATCGATTACGCAGAGGTTATGTTTATGGCTGCTGAAGCTTTCCAGCGTGGTATTCTGACAGGTGATGCTGCAGAAGCTTATGCAGAAGGTGTTAAGGCTTCTATGAACTACTGGGGCATTGACGACGATGCAGCTATTGCTGACTACGTTGCTGCTAATCCATACGATGCTTCTAACTGGAAGAAGTCCATCGGTTGGCAGAAGTGGATTGCTTTCTACATGAATGGTCCTCAGGCTTGGGCTGAGTGGCGTCGTTTGGACTTCCCTCAGTTGGCAGTTCCTGTAGCTGCTACCAATCCTTCTATTCCTGTACGCTTGCCATATCCAATTTCTGAGCAAACGCGTAATGCTACATCTTTGGGTGTTGTGACACAATCACCTGATGATTTGAACGCTAAGTTGTGGTGGGATGTAAACTAAGGTTTATTCCTATCACTGATTGATATAAGGAAATGGGGGCCTTCTCAAATGTAGAGAAGGCCCCTTTTTCTTTGTGGCCTAAATGCTTTGCTGCGTTTGCCATATCTGACTACGAGTTCTGGACAATTGAGGTAGTGGTCGGAGTAGCTTTTAGGGCAATATGGGGCAACCCAAAGCTATTCTAAAGGTTATAGATGCGACATTTTGGTCTCAAAACTTTATGTAAATTGAACTTTAGCCTTCTTTAGAGCATTGCATTTGCAAATTCGAAAATACTTTAGGCAATGAAATATCAATGGTTTACACTCATAATGGTTGCACTGCTTGTTGTCGCTTGTGGAAAAGATGACACGACCACCACCCCCAATCCAACAGGGGGAGGGAATGCCCAGACGGCTACCAAACTGATCCAAGATGAATTCGATGGATTGCCATTGGTCATTGTCGGTAGCTCTTCTGCCAATTATATGCTGGCGTTCGAGCGCGAGTTGCCGGATGGCAGCATGCTTCAGTTCGAGGCGCTCAATCAGGCATATCCAGCCATCATGGGTGACCAGGAAGGAAACCGTTGGAATGTGTTCGGAAGGGCCATTTCTGGTCCTCGAAAAGGTCAGCAGCTCAAGCCTGCCCACTCTTACATTGGTTTTTGGTTTGCTTGGGGAACGATGTATCCAGGTGTAGAACTGTACGAAGGACCTGCGTACAGCGGTGATTTTCGCCAAGAAGAGCCGGCTGAAGATTGGGCCATTCCCACAGCAAATGTCTTCAGCTCTGTCGGGCTCGATGGCATCCCGGCGGTGGATGAGCCGGTCTTTGAGACATTCAACAATAGAGATGCTATAGAAAATGGTTACTTTGTGGAAGACGATGAATTGGTCATTGGTATTCAGATGAATGATGAAATACATTTGTATCCCCATTCTATCCTCAACTGGCATGAAATCGTCAATGATCAATTGGGAAGTACCTATTTTGCGATGTCCTTCTGCCCGCTCACGGGTACGGCGATCGCCTGGAATAGGGAGTTGGATGAGGGAGTGACCACCTTTGGTGTTTCTGGCTTGCTCTACAACAGCAATGTGATGCCATATGACCGGCTGACGACGAGTGTTTGGTCTCAGATGAGAGAGGATTGTGTGAGGGGCGATCTGATTGGTCGCAATTGGACTACCTATCCGGTTGTTGAAACCACCTGGGCGACCTGGAAACGCTTGCTCGATAGCCCAAATGTTTTGACTCGGGCAACGGGCTTCAACAAAGATTACGATACAAATCCCTATCAAGATTATATTTCAGACAACAACTTTTTGGCCTTTCCCATCGAGTTTATGGATGATCGGGTACCCTCCAAGGAAAGAGTCCTGGGTGTAATCGTCAATGGCAAGGCGAAAGTATACCGCTTTCAAGATTTTCAGTAATTTGGCTTAAATTGAGCTTTGTGGGGAATGGAAAAGGTTGAGCAAGTGAGGAAAGCCAGCCTTTCGAATCAATCCTAGGGTATGAAAAAAGTCAGCTACATAATCTTTTTTACACTTTGCTACTTGCTGTCCATTGATCTTCAAGCCCAGGGCTGTTGCGCGGGTGGCAGTCCGATTTCCGGTAACCTCAACCTGGGAGCCGCCAAATCACAGAGCTTTTCCTTCAATCTTACCTATGATTACAACCATCTAGCCGATCTAGTGAGTGGCTCCGAAGAGCTGGACGATAAGCTTCGCAGGCGAATCAACCACTCGGGGCTGATGCGTTTTAAGTATGCTTTCAGCGATCGGCTCAGTGCCATTGCCCTTTTTAATCTCATACGACAAGAGGAGCGAATTCAAGCCGGAGCGGCAGTGGGTAGCACCTTCCGAAAGGCAGAAGGCATCGGAGACATCATCACAATGGTGCAATATCAAATCGTGCAGGCAGGTGGCAACACGCTGATCTTAGCAGGTGGTTTGAAATGGCCTACGGGAGAGACGGAGATTGCCAACCCGGAAACGGGGATTGTGCTGAACCCAGACCTGCAGCCAGGAACCGGCTCCTACGATTTTATGTGGTCTATCTACTATGGCCTGGAGCATTGGCTGTTCAACGGAAATCGCCTCAATTTGACCATCAACTATCGTCTGTCGGACGAGACGGAGCGCTTCAATGGCCAGCAGACCTATCAATTCGGCGATGAACTATTTGTCGATGCTGGCATCAGCTTTCCATTGGTGGTTTCCAAAATGCTGTTGTATCCAGAGTTTTCCTTCCGTTACCGCTTTCAAACCGAGGCGCTTACCAACGGCGCCGATACCCCGAATACCGGAGGCCATTGGCTGTATATTACACCTGGCTTTCGCTGGCCGTTGACAAATCAATGGTCGGTTTTTGCTTTTTCAGAAATTCCCATCTATCGCCAGCTGAAAGGCGTACAGTTGACCACCTCTTATCGCATTGGGGCAGGCGTACAATTCGACATTCGATTTGGGGAGGAGGAAGCTTTTATCCTCCCAGATTAAATTTTTTTAATTACTCAAGCATCGTTTTGGCCTCCTCAATCGTCTTTCTTATGCCAGTTTTCTATTGCAATCATCCCGGATTAGTATAAATGCCCGATTTGTTGAGGCTTAGATCGAAAAAACCAGCTAGAGCTATTTTTGATTAACCTAAATTGCGATGAACAAAAGTCTTCAGTGTAAAATCTTATCCATGATTTTATAGGTTTATCCACCTACAGAAGCTTGGCAAAAAACAAATTTTATTGACAAAGAACTGAGGTAAGGGCTTTTTACTTCACAAACTGCGGCTTGAATAAGTTAATAACCACCTGTTGTGGATACGACAGGGCCTGCTTATCTATTTCTATTCATCTAACGATCTGATTAAGAGTTACTTATCTAAGTGGTTATTATGTAATGGTACAGACTTAAAAACTTGCAGAAATCCTTAAATAAAAGTTAAGAAAAAGTTAGCTTTGACTTCTATTCATTAATTAAAACGTATTAGTATGCGGAAAATCTTAACAGGATTAATACTCCTTTTATTCACAACGAGTATTGCTTTGGCTCAACGCAACGTCACCGGAACAGTGGTGGGTGATGGTGAGCCATTGATTGGTGCTACTGTATTGGTTGATGGTACTACTGTAGGTACTGTCACTGACTTTGAAGGAAAATACAGTATTTCCGTGCCTGATGACTCCAATATTTTGGTCTTCAGTTATACGGGCTACGAAACTAAGAAAATGGAGCTTGGAGCTTCTAACGTTCTCGATGTTACGATGTCTACAGACAACCTCATTCTCGATGAGGTCGTGGTAACAGCTTATGGTTCTCAAACGAAAAGACAGATCACTGGATCAGTCGTCTCCGTCAAAGGAGAGGATATTGAGAATATTCAAAACTCTCACGTTGTACAGGGATTGACTGGAAAGATTGCAGGTGTACAGATCATCGCTCAAAGCGGTCAGCCTGGGGATGCTCCCAGCGTTCGCTTCCGCGGTATTGGGTCTGTCAATGCTTCCAACCAGCCTCTCTACGTCGTAGATGGTGTTCCTTTTAATGGCAATATCAACTCTATTGCTTCTCAGGACATCGAGTCTATGACTTTCCTCAAAGACGCATCTGCTAACGCTTTGTATGGTAGTCGTGGTGCCAATGGTGTTATCATCATTACCACCAAGAAAGGAAAAACCAAAGGACTGGAAGTTACCCTCGATGCAAGAGTCGGTATCAACACCCGGAATGTTGAGGACTACGATGTCATCCGCGATCCAGGAGAATACTACGAAACTTGGTTCGATCGCTGGCGCATTGGTCTGATGAACACGCAGGGACTTTCTTCTGCTGAGGCATCAGAGATTGTGGCGGCTGGTATCGTTTCTGGTGGTGACTTTTCTTTGGGTTACAACAACTACAATGTAGCAGACGATCAGGTCATTGATCCAGCTACAGGACAGATTAGTCCTGGTGCTAGCCTCCTTTACCAAGATGATTGGGATAGTGAGCTTTTCAGCACCAGTGTCAGAACGGAAACACACTTGGGCATTCGCCACAAGAGCGACAAAGTAGGTACTTTCTTCTCTTTGGGTTACCTCGATGATGAAGGATACGCTCTACAGTCTGGCTTTGAGCGGATTACAGGACGTGCGGCTTTGGATTTTGACGCGACGGATTGGTTGAAGGTGGGTGGTAATGTCAACTATGCCAATACGACTCAAAACTCTCCGATTCAGAACGTAGGTTCTGCCACTTACAGTAACCTGTTCAGCTGGGCTAGAAACGTTGCTCCGATCTATCCGATTTATGGAAAAGATGCCAATGGTGCCGACATCTTGGATGCCAATGGCGACAGAGTGTTTGACTTTGGTGAATTGGATGACAACATCCCAGGTGTTAGACCTTACGGTGCTTTCAACAACCCTGTAGCAACCAGTTTGCTCGATTTGGACAACAACACTTTGGACAACCTTTCTGGAAGAATGTACGCTACTGTTGAGTTTCTCGACGACTTCTCTTTCACTTACAATTTCTCCACAGACTTTGTCGGTGGTAACATTACAACTTTTGCAACGCCAATTGGTGGAGACGCAAAAGGTGTAAATGGTCGTTTGACTACGACTTCTACCAGAAGAAATACGATTGCTCATCAGCAGTTGCTGAATTGGGGTAAGACCTTCGGTAGCCACAACATCTCTGTATTGTTGGGCCACGAAAGCAACCAGTTTGATTTCAGCTTGGTCAGAGCACAGAAGACAGAAGCCTTGTTGGGCGATCTTCCTGTATTGAACAACGCAACAAACATCCAGTATGCAGAAGGATACGAGAAAGAATACACTGTTGAGGGTTACTTCTCACGGGTCAACTACGATTTTGATGGCAAGTATTTCTTGAATGCTAGCTTCCGTCGTGACGGTTCTTCCGTTTTCCACCCAGACAACAGATGGGGTAACTTCTTTGGTGTTGGTGCAGCTTGGGACATTACGCGCGAGGCTTTCTTGCAAGACATCAGCTGGTTGAGCAGCTTGCGCTTGAAAGCAAGTTTCGGACAGCAGGGTAACGATGCTATCCTTTACGAAACAAACCAGACCATTACAGGTGACAATGATAATAGAAACTACTTCGCTTATGTTGATCAATTCAACGTCGTGAATGCAGGTGGTGGTTTGCCAGGTGTGAGCTTCCTCGCTTTGGGTAATCCAGACCTTGTTTGGGAAACTTCTACCAACGTCAACTTCGGTTTTGACGCTAGTTTGATCAGAAATCGCTTGAGCTTAGAGGTAGAATACTTCGTCCGCCAAGTAGATGACTTGTTGTTCTACCGCCCATTGCCACTGTCTGAAGGTCGTGGATCATTCCCAGATAACGTAGGAGACATGGAGAACAGAGGTATCGAAGTCACTGTGAATGCTGCTGTTATCAGCAAGCCTGATTTCAGCTGGAACCTTAGCTTCAATGCAACACACTTCAAGAATGAAATTACCAGATTGCCACAGGAATTCATCGACGATCCAACCTTTGCTTTCATGCGCTTGGAAGAAGGACGTAGCCGCTACGATTACTTCACCAGAGAATTTGCTGGCGTAGATGCTGAAACAGGAGATGCCCTTTGGTTCATGGATGAAATGGATGCAGATGGTAACCCTACAGGTAACCGCATCACGACCAACGAGTACAACAATGCAACAGAATACTTCTTGGACAAGTCGGCTATTCCTGATTTGTACGGTGGTTTCTCTACTGGTTTGTCGTACAAGAGCATCACGCTTGACATCAATTTTGCCTACCAGTTGGGTGGCTATGCTTACGATGGTATCTACCAGTCTTTGCTGGGTGCGTCTCCTGACATAGGAAACAACTACCACAAAGATATACAGAACTCCTGGACACCAGAGAACACCAATGCAAGCATTCCACGTTTGGACTTGTTTGACACAGAGAACGACAATACATCCGATTTTTGGTTGGTCGATGCTTCTTACTTGAGCTTGCAAGACATCATCATCGGGTATGAACTGCCTTCTTCTTTGTTCGATAATGTCGGTATCAGTGGTTTGAAAGTCTATGCGGCTGCAAGCAATGTTTACCTGTGGTCTAGCCGCCAAGGGTTTGATCCAAGATTGAGTGTTGTCGGTAGGACGACAAATGAGTACTCAATTATCCGGAGTATGTCAATTGGCGCTAATGTGAGATTTTAATTTAACACCAAATTAAATTTTATGTTAAATTTGTTTAATCGCACACATTGTTTAGTTCAACAAAATCTAATTAAGAGAAATGAAGAATAAATTATTCCTTTTAACATTAGTGCTGTTTGTCGCAGCCACAGGGTGTAAGGATGATTTCCTGGACACCGTTCCTGAGAATACGATTTCCAATGAGCAGTTGGCTGCAAACCCATCTGCACTTTCCGCCATCATCAGCGGGGTATATGCCAACTTGAGAACCTTTGGTGTTGGTGGTTCTACCCGCCACGTCGATTACGGCTTGAGAGGCGCTCATGCTGGTTTGGATATGATGAGCCATGATGTATCCATGTCTATCTTCCACTGGTATGGCTTCTTCTACAATTATGATTCTCGAGTGCAGACTTCCTCTAGAACAGAGATTCTTTGGAATACGTACTACACACAAGTAGCAGAGACCAACTCTGTCATCAATGCCATCAACAAGGATACAGACGATCCAGATGCAAGAGCAATTCTTGGTCAAGCTTTGGCTTTGAGAGCTTTGTTTACTTTCAACGCTGCCAGAATGTATGCTCACACTTACATCGGACATGAGAACGATCAGTGTGTTCCAATGCCTAATGGTGAGTCTTTCGATGGAAAGCCTCGTGCGACTGTACAAGAAGTTTTTACGCAAATCGTTGCTGACTTAGAAGGTGCTATTCCTCTGTTGGCTGATTTTGCAAAGAGTACAAACCAAGAGTTGGACCAAGCGGTCGCTCAAGGTATCTTGGCTCGTGTTTACTTGGAAATGGGAGAGTGGACAAAAGCTGCTGAAAATGCTGCTGCTGCGCGTGCTGGCAAGATGCCAATGACGCCAGATCAGTGGATGGCTGGTTTCTCTGACATCAGTAATCCTGAAGTAATGTGGGGTGCAGACATCGATGCAGAATCTTCTACAGTATTTGCTTCTTTCTTCTCTCACTTTGATAACACAAACAACGGTTATGCCGGTGCTTTGGGTGTATATAAGGTGATTGATGCATCTTTGTACGATCAGATTTCTGATACGGACATCCGTAAAGGTGCTTTCGTTGATCCTGTAAATGGAAACGAAGACTACCCAGTACTTCCTGCTTATGCCAACATCAAGTTTAGAGATGCAACTTTCTTCGAAGGTGACTACATCTACATGCGTGTAGCTGAAATGTACTTGATAGAGGCAGAGGCAAAGGCTCGTATGGGAGATGCTAATGCTGCTCAGGTATTGTTCGACTTGGTAAGCACTAAAGATCCATCTTACACGCTTTCTACAGCAACAGGTGATGCTTTGGTAGAAGAGGTTTACCTGCAGAGAAGAATTGAGTTGTGGGGTGAAGGTTTCGCATGGTTCGACCTGAAGCGTTTGAAGAAGCCATTGGTAAGAGATTACCCTGGTACAAACCACGCTACTTTCAGCGCGATCCAAAACCTACCTGCTGAAGACGATAAGTTCCGCTTCCAGATTCCGGAAGATGAAATTAATGCCAACGAGGCTATCAATGCAGCGGACCAGAATCCGCTATAAACAGCAATCGTCGGTTAATACGGTGAAGGCTCTGTGCATCAGCACGGAGCCTTTGCTGTTTTTACCACTTTATTTGAATGTTGTAGCTGTTTTGAGACTTTGGCTTATCCTCGGAAGTCGAGGGCTTTTCAGAGGGTGCTGAGGTACTTTTATAGTGATACTGGTAGTTGGTTGTAGCTGGCTTTTCCTTTGGCAATCGAAAGTGTATTTGGATGTTTCGGTGGAATTGTACCCGTATGTTGCGGTTTTTTTCTACTTGAAAAATAAGCAATTTGACCAGCCTCTCTGCCTCTTCATCGCAGCCATATCCCAATGAACTGATGACTTTAGCTCCAATGACCTTTCCTTTGTAGTCGATGGTGTAGCGAATTGAAACAGTTCCCTCTATCTTGGCGTCCAGCGCCGCTTGAGGATAAGTCAGATTTTGACCAATAAATGCCCTCATGGCTTTCAGGCCACCAGGATAGGTGGGCTTTTTGATAAAGTGCTTGTCTTTTCTCTCTTTGGCCATAATTGTACAATGATCACTTGATGAGGAAATTGGAAAGCTGGATTGAACTTTTCCTGAAAACCATTTATCTTTGCATTCCCAAAATTAGAACCTTATTTTTTTAAACAAAAAAACAGCCAAAGAGGTATTGTATCATGCTTATTGTTGAAGTAAAAGAAAACGAATCCATAGAACGCGCCTTAAAAAAGTACAAGCGTAAATTCCAAAAGGTTGGTGTTATGAAGGAATTACGCCGTCGTAAGAATTATGTTAAGCCATCCATCAAGCGTCGTGTAGAGGTCCTAAAAGCCGTTTACAAGCTCAAAAAATTCGGCGGAGAATAGATTTCCCTGTCTAAAATTAATTCTTCTCTTCTTTCCTTGAGATTCAGGTATTTACATTTCTGAACTCCCTACTATCTTTTCTAAATGGTTGCATTTATTCCGCTTATTGTGTAATTTAAAATACAATTGAGTGATTTATTGAAGTTGTTCTTCCAACAATTTCGCTGTTCCAGAGACACCATTAGGCAACCTAAATGAAACAACATTCTTTTTTTCAGTACCTCGAATTTGAGAAGCGGTTTTCGCCTCATACACTCATTGCCTACAAAAACGATATTCAACAGTTTTTAAAGTATATTGAACAGGCGTACGATCTGACGGATCTTGCCCTTGTTCGGCATGTACACATTCGCTCTTGGATTGTAGAACTGATCCAAAGTGGGATCGCTGCTCGTTCCGTCAATCGGAAACTTTCCGCCTTGAAGACCTATTTCCGATTTTTACTAAAAAGAGGACACGTACAACACAATCCTATGCTGAAGGTTATTGCACCTCAAACGGGCAAACGCCTGCCAGTGTTTGTACATAAGGAAAAAGTTTCCAATCTATTGGATCACACGGAATTTGGAGAAGGTTACCCAGCGTCGAGAGATAAGACGATTATGGAAGTGTTGTACAGTACAGGAATGCGTCGCTCTGAGTTAATCGGCTTGCAAAAGGGAGATATTGACTTTGATAGACAGTCTTTGAAAGTTTTAGGGAAAGGAGGAAAAGAGCGATTGATTCCGTTTGGTCCTAAGCTGTCGGCAATTTTAAAAGGGTATTTACAGCTGCGCAAAGAGACTTTTGAAGCTGCAGGTAATCACCTTTTTCTGACAGACAAGGGCAAGGTTTTGTATCCCAAGTTCGTTTATCGCTTGGTCAAGAAGCACCTATCGGCTGTTACGACTTTGGAGCAGCGCAGCCCACACGTGCTGCGCCATTCGTTTGCAACTCATTTGTCTGATAACGGTGCCGATTTGAATGCCATCAAAGAATTGCTGGGGCATAGCAACCTGGCTGCCACTCAAATTTACACCCACAACTCGATAGAACGACTAAAAGAAGTATATCGCCAAGCCCATCCCAAATCGGATGGCTGATCTAATTTTTTAATCCAAAACGATGCTTATGAAGTAAATTATTCGAAAATGGCCCTCCGCTGAAGTAATGCAAATTGTTAATCTCAAAAAAAATATTCTAATGAAAGTGAACACGCAAGCAGTACATTTTACCGTAGACAATAAACTAATTACTTTCATCGAGAAAAAGCTGAGTAAGTTGGAGTTGTATTTCGATCGCATTTTACAAGCTAAAGTGTTTCTCAAGCTGGAAAATACGGGAAGAGTGAGAGATAAAATCGTGGAAATTCAGCTGTTGCTGCCCGGTCAAACGCTCTATGCAAAAGAATCGAGCAAGAAATTTGAGCTCTCAATTGATCAAGTGGCCGCCTCGCTCAAGCGTCAACTGATTAAGTACAAAGACCGAAAACGTAGGAATCGTGCCTGATGAGCCTCCTTGAATTGGGCCTATTTGGTTGAGTTTGAGGGAAAAAAGAGCCTGGAATACTAGATTCCAGGCTCTTTTTTTGTCTATGCACAAAACAATTTGATTAGAGCGAAAAAAGACTATATTTATTTTAGACTTTTTCTAAAAAAATCATATCTTTGCAACCGCCTTTGAAGAAATGTCTTCACATAAAGGAATTTGGTATTTTGTTTTGAGGGTTTGTGTATTAAAAATGTATAATAATTTTTAATAATCTGAATCCATCCTGCACAATTGCCGTTAATAAGGTTCATGCCAGTGTAGCTCAGTTGGCCAGAGCAGCTGATTTGTAATCAGCGGGTCGGGGGTTCGAATCCCTCCACTGGCTCGAATTATTGGACAATTTTGAGGTATTTATCCACTGTTTGTCCATTGAAAATAGCTCTAAGGGGCTGTTGTCGTTCTTTGCTTACGGAAAATTGCTTTAATGCACATGAGGGGGTGCGCCGGAGTTGGAGAGCCGGGCCAGACTGTAAATCTGGTGTCTACGACTGAATAGGTTCGAATCCTATCACCCCCACCACCATCCGCACTTTATTTTGGCGGATCATAAGCGGGCGTAGCTCAGTTGGTAGAGCATCAGCCTTCCAAGCTGAGGGTCGCGGGTTCGAGTCTCGTCGCCCGCTCATTTAAATTCCAAAGTGCATTCGGCATTTCTTGCCAATGTAGCTCAGGGGTAGAGCACCTCCATGGTAAGGAGGGGGTCGGTGGTTCAAATCCACTCATTGGCTCTATGACAATCAACGCATCATAACGTTATTTTTTAACTTGAAATCAATAAATCTCTAGCGATGGCTAAGGAAACATTTGAAAGGACCAAACCCCATGTCAATATTGGTACTATTGGCCACGTTGACCACGGTAAAACAACCTTGACTGCAGCGATTACTTATGTTTTGGCTGAAGAAGGTTTATCTGAAAAGAAAGATTACGATTCAATCGATGCTGCTCCGGAAGAAAAAGAACGGGGTATCACGATCAACACAGCTCACGTTGAGTACGAAACGGCTAACCGTCACTACGCTCACGTGGATTGCCCGGGTCACGCCGACTATGTGAAGAACATGGTAACAGGTGCTGCTCAGATGGATGGTGCCATTCTCGTGGTTGCTGCGACTGATGGTCCAATGCCTCAGACTCGTGAGCACATCCTCCTGGCTCGTCAGGTAGGTGTTCCTCAGATCGTTGTCTTTATGAATAAAGTTGACCTGGTCGACGACGAAGAAATGCTGGAGTTGGTAGATATGGAAGTTCGCGAACTATTGGATCAGTACGAATTCGGTGGTGACGATGCTTCTGTTATTCAGGGTTCTGCTCTGAAAGCACTGGAAGGTACAGAGGAAGGTAAGAAAGCTATCCTCGATCTGATGGCTGCTGTTGATAAAGACATTCCTGAGCCAGAGCGTGATGTTGATAAGCCATTCTTGATGCCTATCGAGGACGTTTTCTCTATCACTGGTCGTGGTACAGTGGCAACCGGTCGTATCGAACGTGGCGTCATTAATACTGGTGACCCTGTTGAAATCGTAGGTATGATGGCCGAAGGTGAGAAGCCATTGACATCTACTGTTACAGGAGTTGAGATGTTCCGTAAGATTTTGACAAGAGGAGAGGCTGGTGACAACGCTGGTATCTTGCTCCGGGGTATCGATAAAAAAGAGATCAGACGCGGAATGGTCATCTGCAAGCCTCAGTCTGTTAATCCTCACAAGCACTTCAAAGCTGAGGTTTACGTTTTGAGCAAAGATGAAGGTGGTCGTCACACACCATTCTTCAACGGATACCGTCCACAGTTCTACTTCCGTACCACTGACGTAACTGGTGATGTTAGCTTGCCAGAAAACGTAGAAATGGTAATGCCTGGTGACAACGTATCACTGGAAGTAAAATTGATCAACACCATCGCAATGGAGAAAGGATTGCGTTTCGCGATTCGTGAAGGTGGCCGTACAGTAGGCGCCGGTCAGGTTACAGAGATCATCGAATAAAAATCAATCTGTTTTGTTCCATGATAGGAACGCGATAGATTTGAAAATATACACAAGGAATTTTGGGTGCTTAATTATTGAGTATCCGAAATTCCTTGTTCAGTAAAAAAATGTTTTACTGTTTATTTGACAGCATTTACACACGGGCATAGCTCAACTGGTAGAGCGACGGTCTCCAAAACCGTAGGCTGTGGGTTCAAGTCCTACTGCCCGTGCAAATAAAAAAGACTTCCGATGGGAAATTTGACACTTTACATTAAGGAGAGTTACAATGAACTGATGACGAAGGTAACCTGGCCTAGCTGGGCGAGTCTTCAGAGTAGTACCATCCTGGTATTGGTAGCCTCGGTTATCATCGCCTTGATCATTTTTGTAATGGATGGTATTTCGTCGACTATTATGGATTTCATTTACCCTTAATTCTTCCCTTGTCGTCGTTAATCAAAAATCCAGTCCGTAATGGTTGAAACGGAAAAAAAATGGTATTCCCTCAGAGTCATCAGTGGTAAGGAGCGCAAAATCAAAGAGCGCATCGAACTGGAGGTGGAAAGAAGCGGGTGGAAAGAATTTATCACACAGGTGCTGGTGCCTTCTGAAAAGGTTTATAAAATTCGCAACGGAAAGAAGGTTATCCTGGAGCGAAATATTCTCCCAGGTTACATCCTCATCGAGGCCGATCCAGATAAGTTGCGTGGGGACATCGTCACGGCAATCGCCAACATTCCCAACGTCATTCACTTTTTGGGGCGCAACGAACCGATTCCAATGCAGCCTTCCGAGGCAAATCGCATGTTGGGTAAGGTGGATGAGTCCCAAGATGTTGGTGAAGCACTGATCGAACCGTTCATTGTAGGCGAAACTGTAAAGATCATCGACGGGCCGTTCAACGAATTTATCGGTGATATCCAGGAAGTCAACGAAGAAAAGAAGAAGCTCAAGGTGATTGTAAAGATTTTTGGACGAGGTACGGAAGTCGAGCTTAACTTCATGCAGGTTGAAAAACAAACCTAAGCGTTCATTATTTAGTGTGCGTCTGGTCCTGTTTTGAGGCAATTGCTTCTCCCAATTGTCGAAAATGCTTCCCAGAGATTTTTAGACGCCTGGTTCTTATTTTAAACTATACGAAGAAATGTCAAAAGAAGTAGATGGTTTTATAAAACTTCAGGTGAGAGGTGGCGCAGCAAACCCTGCACCGCCAGTCGGACCAGCCTTGGGTGCCAAGGGGGTCAACATCATGGAGTTCTGCAAGCGTTTCAATGCCAAGACCCAGGATAAACAAGGGAAGGTTCTACCAGTTGTTATTACGGTATTTAAGGATAAGTCTTTTGATTTCATCATCAAAACACCTCCTGCTGCTGTCCAGTTGATGGAAGCTGCCAAGTTGAAAAAGGGTTCTCCGGAATCCAACCGTAATAAAGTAGGCTCTGTTACTTGGGATCAGGTCAAGGCGATCGCTGAAGATAAAATGCCTGATTTAAACGCCTTTACGATTGATTCGGCTATGAAAATGGTCGCTGGTACTGCACGTAGTATGGGTGTGACGATTTCTGGTACACCTCCTTGGGAGACGGCCGGAGAAGGCGAAGCCTCCTAGGCAAAATTGTTATGATTTCATTATGCTCTTTGACAGCAAAGAGCAATTCGAAGGGAGTTCCGGTAAAGTTTAACCGGAATGTTATTCACCTCAATAAATAAGTATTATGGCTAAGGTTTCAAAAAAGAGAGCTGCCGCTAATGCCAAAGTTGACAGTAATAAGGATTACGAATTGAAAGAGGCTATGGCCCTTGTCAAGGAAGTAAACTTGACCAAATTCGATGCTTCTGTCGACTTACACATCCGTTTGGGCGTTGACCCACGTAAAGCGGATCAGGCACTTCGCGGCACCGTTTCCCTGCCGCATGGTACGGGAAAGACGAAAACCGTTTTGGTTTTCTGTACCCCTGATAAGGAGGAAGAGGCAAAGGCTGCAGGAGCAGACTATGTTGGCCTCGATGAATACATCACAAAGGTACAGGGCGGCTGGACAGATGTAGATGTTGTAATTGCAACACCGAATGTTATGGCTAAGGTCGGTCGGATTGGTCGCGTACTCGGACCTCGCGGTCTGATGCCAAACCCCAAGACTGGTACTGTTACGCCAGATGTTGCTTCTGCCGTCTCTGAGGTTAAAAAAGGAAAAATCTCTTTCCGCGTAGATAAATTTGGTATCATTCACACCCCAGTAGGTCGCGTTTCTTTCGCTCCTGAAAAGCTGGTCGAAAATGCCATGGAAGTACTTGAAACGCTCAAGCGTATGAAGCCTTCTACGGCAAAAGGTACCTACATGAAATCGATTACAGTGGCTTCTACTATGAGCCCTGGGATCAAAGTTGATACCAAAATTATTCGGTAACGATTTAAAATCTTTTAGAAATGACTAGAGCAGAAAAATCGGCTACCATTGAAGCGTTGAAGGAGAAGATCAGCAATTCTTCTTTCTTCTACCTGACGGATTCGTCAACTTTGACGGTAGCAGAGATCAATAAACTTCGCGGACTTTGTTTCGAGAAAGGTGTCGAAATGACAGTCGTGAAGAATACACTGGCCCGCAAGGCCATGGAAGGTGTCGAAGGCGCAGAGGAAAAAGGATACGACCAGTTATTTGATTCTCTCAAAGGCCCGACCGCTATCATGTTTTCAGATGTTGCCAACGTACCGGCCCGTCTTATCAAGGAATACCGTGGGAAAAAGCAAGAAAGACCCATTCTGAAAGCAGCATACATCGATGCTAGTGTTTATGTTGGTGATGACCAGCTGCAGACATTGGCGGATTTGAAATCTAAGGACGAATTGCTCGGAGAAATTGTTACATTGTTGCAATCTCCTGCCAAGAACGTTATCAGTGCGCTCAAATCAGGTGGTTCGACCATCGCTGGTTTGCTCAAGGCACTGGAAGAGCGCGAAGGTTGAGCAAATTTCATCCCGTCGGGCATGATTCTGCCTGGCAAACACTAAATTAGGCTTCCAAGACAACGCCTCATATTTAATCACATTAATTTAGGCAATTTTTAAAAAATTAGTTAAAATGGCAGATTTAAAAGAAATGGCAGAACAGTTGGTTAACCTGACCGTAAAAGAGGTTAATGAACTTGCTGGTATATTGAAAGAAGAATACGGTATCGAACCTGCTGCCGCTGCTGTAGCTGTCGCTGCTGGCCCTGCTGGTGCTGGTGGAGATGCTGGTGGTGAAGAAGAACAAACAGAATTTGACGTTATCCTCAACTCCGCTGGTTCCGCCAAGTTGGCCGTCGTAAAAGAAGTTAAAAACCTTCTCGGTCTCGGCTTGAAAGAAGCTAAAGGATTGGTTGATCAAGCTCCAGGAGCCATCAAAGAGGGCATTCCTAAGGATGAAGCTGAGAAAATCAAGGCTGCTCTCGAAGCTGCCGGTGCGGATGTTGAACTGAAGTAATACAAAAGTTGTTTTGTTTATTGAGCCCACCCAAAACGGGTCGGTTCCAAAACTAAAAGGTCTATATACCTCTTGTTGAAGAAGTATTTAACGACATAACACGAACAAGGAGGCTTAGCCAACATATCTATGCTGGCTAGGCCTATTGTCGTCTTGCTTGATTGAATTTTTTTGGGTATTTTTTTATCTGGTTTTGGAATGAGGAAGGCCTCCTGTCCTGCCAGTAATTACAAATAAGGATTAACCAATGGCATCAAATGGCACTGTTCAATCCGCGGCTTCCAGAAGAGTAAGCTTCGGCAAAATCAAATTATCCTCTCAATACCCGGATTTGCTTGAAATACAGTTGAAGTCCTTCAAAGAGTTCTTCCAACTCGAAACAACTCCGGAAAATAGGATGAACGAGGGGCTTTACAAGGTGTTTCAGGAGAATTTTCCCATCACGGACGCCAGAAACATCTTTGTCCTTGAATTCTTAGATTACTTTGTCGATCCACCTCGCTACAGCATTGATGAATGTATGCAAAGAGGATTGACTTACTCGGTCCCTCTAAAGGCCAAACTCCGCCTGTCTTGTAATGATGAGGAACACGTCGATTTCCAAACCATTGTGCAGGATGTTTTCCTAGGAAATATCCCGTACATGACTCCTAAAGGAACGTTTGTCATAAATGGTGCCGAAAGAGTCATCGTTTCTCAACTGCATCGCTCACCCGGTGTATTTTTCGGCCAGAGTTTCCACCCAAATGGTACCAAAATCTACTCCGCAAGGGTCATCCCATTCAAGGGGGCCTGGATGGAATTTGCTACCGACATCAATACGGTCATGTATGCTTACATCGATCGTAAAAAGAAATTCCCGGTTACAACACTGCTCAGAGCCATCGGCTACGATTCAGACAAGGCCATCTTAGACTTGTTTGACCTTGCAGAAGAGATTCCGGCCACTAAGAAAGACCTGATGAAGTCATTGGGTCGCAAGCTGGCTGCCCGTGTACTCCGCAAGTGGACCGAAGATTTTGTGGATGAAGATACGGGGGAGGTTGTTACCATCGAACGGAATGAGATCATCCTGGAAAGGGACATCATCCTCGATGAAGACAACATCGAATTGATCCTCGACGCTGGGGAGGAAAACATCATCCTTCAGCGTGAAAACATCGAAGAAGATTATTCTATCATATATAATACGCTGCAAAAAGACCCTTCCAGCTCTGAAATGGAAGCTGTGCAGTACATCTATCGCCAACTCAGAGGTACCGATCCACCCGATGAGGAAACCGCGCGTGGTATCATCGATAAGCTGTTTTTCTCTGACAAACGCTACAACCTCGGTGAAGTTGGTCGCTACAAGATCAATCGCAAACTAAAGCTGGAAATCTCCAGGGAAACATTGGTCTTGACCAAAGAAGATATCATTCAC
>JBCCSZ010000016.1:0-41940 GCA_039199225.1 Bacteroidota bacterium | reverse complement strand
TTTTGCTTATTAGCATGCATTTGGTAAATCCGAGAAATTCGCTCTTTCTTACCAGAACGCGTGTTGTACACATAAGAACCGGCCTTCAATGCACCTGAGTACACACGGAAGAAAGCCAAACGACCAACATAAGGGTCAGTTGCAATCTTGAATGCAAGAGATGCAAATGGGTCATCTACGCTAGGCTTGCGCTGGATGCTCTCATCTGTCTTTGGATTTACACCTTCAACCGCGTCGATGTCGACAGGAGAAGGCAAGAAAGCACAAACAGCATCCAAAAGTGCCTGCACACCTTTATTTTTGAAAGCAGAACCGCAAAGCATTGGACAGATCGTCATATCGATCGTTGCCTTGCGAATAGCTTCTCTCATTTCTTCGATAGTGATGGAGTCTGGGTCCTCAAAGAACTTCTCCAACAACTGATCATCGTATTCCGCAATAGCTTCTACCAGCTTTTCGCGGTACTCAGCTACAGTGTCAGCAATGTCAGCTGGAATTTCGACCTCTTTGTAGGTCATTCCCTGAGTCTCATCGTCCCAAACAATGGCTTTGTTGGTCATCAGATCAACAACTCCTTTGAAATCTTCCTCTGCGCCAATTGGAATTTGCAGTGGAATGGCATTGGCACCCAATTTATCTCTAACGTCGTTGACAACATTGAGAAAATCAGCTCCGGTACGATCCATCTTGTTGACAAAACCAATACGTGGCACCTTATAACGGTTAGCCTGACGCCATACAGTCTCAGACTGTGGCTCAACACCAGAAACTGCACAGAACAGGGCAACAGTACCATCCAAGACCCGCAAAGAGCGCTCGACTTCGACTGTAAAATCTACGTGACCTGGAGTATCAATGATGTTAACCGTGTATGGTTGGTCTAACCACTTCCACTCAGTCTTTGTCGCAGCAGAGGTAATAGTAATACCCCGCTCTTGCTCCTGCTCCATCCAATCCATGGTAGCAGCACCATCGTGAACTTCACCAATCTTGTGGCTCAAGCCTGTGTAGTACAGGATACGCTCAGTGGTGGTTGTTTTACCAGCATCGATGTGTGCAGCGATACCGATATTCCTCGTAAATTTTAGATTTTTGCCCATGATTAAAATCTGTTGTTTAATTCACTAAATTCTTTGTGTTATGTATTGGCAATCAACAGTTTACAAATGGTCAAGTTGTTATTATACTTTAAAGTGTGCAAAAGCCCGGTTGGACTCTGCCATCTTGTGTGTATCTTCTTTTCTTTTGACAGCTGCACCTTCACCTTTACTTGCTGCCATCAATTCTGCCGCCATCTTTTCTGCAAATCCTTTACCACTTCTCTGACGAGCAAAACGAATCAACCACTTCATACCAATGGAAATCTTACGCTTAGCGCGGATTTCTGTAGGAATTTGAAAGGTTGCACCACCAATCCGACGGCTCCTTACTTCGACCTGTGGCATTGCATTGTTCAACGCTTTCTTCCAAATGGCATGCTCATTCTCTCCTGTGCGCTCTTTGATGATATCCATTGCATCATAAAAAATACGGAAGGCAACACTCTTCTTTCCTCTCCACATCATGTTGTTTACAAACTGGGTCACCATAGGGTCACCATAACGTGGGTCTGGAGAAATGATTCTTAATTTTGGCTTTCTTTTACGCATCGCTACTTACGATTTATATGATGTTTCTTATTTCTTAGGTCTCTTCGTACCATACTTAGAACGGCTTTGCAAGCGATCGGTTACACCCGCCGTATCTAATGCGCCTCTAACAATGGTGTAACGAACCCCTGGAAGGTCCTTCACACGACCACCTCTAATCAGTACGATGGAGTGTTCCTGCAGGTTGTGTCCTTCACCCGGGATGTAAGCAATAACTTCCACACCATTGGTCAGGCGTACTTTGGCTACCTTACGAAGGGCCGAGTTTGGCTTCTTTGGGGTAGTTGTGTAAACACGAGTACAAACGCCACGCTTCTGAGGGCAAGCATCCAAAGCACGGGATTTACTCGCCATCGTGATTTTCTTCCTGCCTTTGCGTACTAACTGGTTGATAGTAGGCATAAATGATCTTTTTGATATTCAACTAAAAAAAGGCATCAATGAGATGCTAAAACAATTTGATTTAGAGCGCTTTACAGTAAATGTTGTAGCTTACAAAACACCCTACCTCAAAAAGCGATTGCAAAGATATGACTATTTTCTCTGAAAACAAAGGAGAGTTTTAAAATTATTCGGCAATTCTATTTGTGAGTAGAGCTGCCATATTTTATTTTTATATAAGGATAAAAAAACATCATTAATATGGAGCAAATGCCTTACTTACAGCCTACTTTTAACCCACATTATGAAAGATCCAAAAAGCATTCTGCTCAGAAAAGCCCAATATGAGGACTTGGAAGCCATCTATGGCCTGGTTTACGAACTAGCCGTTTACGAAAAAGAACCCGAGGCACTTGTGGCAAGCCTGGAAGACTATCAGGAGAACTTCACCCAAGGCGTTTTCGAAACCATAGTAGCGGAGGAAAATGGTCGGATTGTCGGAATGGCTCTGTACTACATGACTTATTCGACCTGGAAAGGACGCATGCTCTACCTGGAAGATTTTATTGTCACAGAATCACATCGTCGCAGAGGCATCGGACAACTGCTTTTCGATGCCTTCATTCAAGAAGCACGCCATCAAAAAGCAAGGCTTACAAAGTGGCAGGTTCTCGACTGGAACCAAGCTGCCATTAACTTCTACGAAAAAAACAAAGCAAGCATCGAAAAGGGCTGGTGGAACGTAAAGATATTCCTAGACTGAGCCTGATCAGCTTCATCATAGCAGAGCGCTATCTTTCAACCAGCAGAAACCAAACTCGCCCTTTTGTCTGTACAAATGGGATGATTGGCCTCTTCTCATCACGACTATGGTGTACCTTGCTAAAAATGACGGCTTTACACCTTAGCGCAACCTTATATACGTCACAGATTTGTGTATAATGAAATAAATTTTTACCTTTATTGCGAATAATTCAAATTAATTGAATCCAGCGCATTTTTTTCTGCGTTAAAGATATAGTGTTTCATAGTGTGAGGGGTAACCGCTCAGGTGGTTGCTCCTTTTTTATGGCCCCTAAGATTCTCTTCCCAACAAACGATTTGCTAGCTCCTTCAAAATCTTCTTACGCTCATCTCCGACTGACACCGCATCCAGGGCAGCAAAGGCTTCCAGCATATAGCGTTGTTGCAACTCCTCCGTTGCTTTTCGAACATCCAAGCTGTTGTATATTTCCGTAACAGCCGAAATCTTCTGAGCCTCGTCTATCGTATCATCTGACATCAAACCTTTTAGGCGATCCAATATAGGGCCGCCTGCCCTTTCCATGGCTTTTAGCATCAGATAAGTCTTTTTGTTTTGCGCTATGTCACCTCCGACCTTTTTGCCAAATTTGGCTGGATCGCCATAGGTATCCAGTAGGTCGTCCTGTAATTGGAAAGCAATCCCCATTTTTCGACCGAACAAGTCGAGACTTTGTAGGTCTGCCTCTCCAGCTCCACCTACGAGCCCACCCATTCGCAAAGCCCCAGACAGCAGGGCCGCCGTCTTCAACTCAATCATCTTTAGATACTCTGCAATCTCAACATCCTCCCTATTTTCAAAATTCATGTCCAACTGCTGCCCTTCACAAACTTCTATGGCACTTTGGTTAAAAAAGGAAACCAATTGTACCTTCTGTTCGGCATTTGCCGTAGGGCTTTTCAGCAGATATTCATAAGAGTAAATTAGCATCACATCACCCGATAGGATGCCCGTATTGACATCATAGCGCACATGGACCGCAGGTTGACCGCGACGAATCGGAGCATTGTCCATAATGTCATCATGCAAAAGGCTGAAGTTGTGAAAAATCTCTACTGCGTGAGCGGCTGGCAGTGCCGCTTCAACCTCCTCTTGGTACAGGTTGCAAGCCATTAAAACTAAGAGTGGTCTGATCCGTTTTCCGCCAAGCCCCAGGATGTAGTCGATGGGCTCATAAAGCTGCTGTGGAGGTTGTGTGAAAGGATGTTCCTTCATGTAAGACAGCAAAAGCCCGGATAAGTAGCTGGTTTGGTGCATATTTATAGTAGTTTATCTTGTCGGAAAAATAAGGCTAAAGATATGGGCAACAAAGCGGAAAATTTGATAAATTGATAGTTAATGGTGTCACATTTTATTATTAAATATAAATACATTTACTGTCTTGGTATTTAATTTGATCTATTGAATAAAGACAGCTTAAGGATTTTCTCTTGCCAAAGGCATTTTCCAAGCCCTTGGCAGTATTCCTTCCGCTCTCTTTTCTACTACCGCAACCAATGCTAAAACACCGGACACAATGCAACGCAAAAGCAGTCGTTTTGAACGCAGAGCAACTGCAACCTTTCACTGAGACGGCCGTTTAGAATAATGAATTTTTTTCAACATGTACCAAAAATCAAGACCCGTGAATATTCTTCTGATCGAAGACAATCCAGGTGATGTTAGATTGACCCAAGAGGCTTTCAAGGAAGGTCGGCTTCCCATTAATTTGGAAGTGGTCATGGATGGTGTCGAAGCCATTAAATTCTTGAGAAGACAGGCTCCATATGAGCATGCCATCATTCCCGATTTGATCCTATTGGATTTGAATTTGCCAAAGAGAGATGGAAGAGAGGTATTGGAGGAAATCAAAACCGATGAAAATCTGAAGCGCATACCTGTCGTCGTACTGACGACCTCCAATGCAGAGCAAGATATTTTGAAGTCCTACAACTTACATGTCAACTGTTATATCAACAAACCTGTCGATTTTGACAAGTTCTTCGATATTATTCAGAAAATAGAGGATTTCTGGCTGAGTACTGCCATACTTCCAACAATGGTTAACTGAGAAAAAATCAACTACTGTCCACTATTCGTTTAGCTGGATCTGATATGTCCCCTATTGCTGTTAGAAATCGACTCCGTGTCTCACTTTGGAACATCACACTGGTCGATTTTTCTTTTTAATTCAAGTTGTGACAAATAAATCGCAATTTGATTTCCAATTGAATGCCGTAACACTACATTAAACTTCATTTTACAGTAGAAATTAGTATTTGCCTGAATAGAATTATGAGCACGCGAACCCGATTATCCATCCTTGTAGTAGAGGACAACCCGGCAGACTTAAAACTGATACAGATATTCCTCAAGGAGTCTTCTGTCAAGCACGAATTGTTCCACGCCGAAAGCTTTTTCGATGCTGTTGAGAGTTGTAGAAACAACGAAATATCTTTGGTATTACTCGACCTTACGCTTCCGGACAGTACCGGATTCAAGACCTTATCCAACTTCCTCGAAAAAGTCCCCAATATCCCCGTTATCGTTCTAACAGGCATCAACAACGAGATTGTCGGCAACCAAGCCATCAAGGCTGGCGCACAGGACTTTTTGGTCAAGGGACAATTCGATGGCAAATTACTGGGACGAGCGATCCGCTACTCAGTCCAGCGCTTTAAAACGCACCTCAAGCTGGAAGATGTTGCTACAGAGCTGGCCATTAGCAAAAAACGTTATCTGGAAGCTCAAGAAATGGCCCATTTCGGAAACTGGGAGGTAGACCTGGTTTCGAACGAGATGAAGTGGACCGCAGAAGTATACAACATCTTTGGTTTTCAGCCCAACAGCTTACAACCTACGCTATCTGGCTATCTGAGCTATGTACATCTGGAAGATAAGTCAGCCGTGGAGGAATTCTTCGAGCAGGCGGCCAAAGATGGTAAGACCCACAAGATGGAACATCGGATCGTAGTGGAAGGTACCAACATCAAGTATCTCGCACTACAAGCCAAGGTCAACTTCGAGGAAATCAACGGAAAGATCATTTTGGTGGGCGTAGTTCAGGACATCACAGAACGCAAGCTGTCCGAGCAACTCATCATTGAAAAGAACATATCCAACAAGGCTTCCAAAATTAAGGAAGAGGCCCTGGCGGACATCAGCTTTCACATTCGCACGCCACTTTCATCTATTATTAACCTGCTGTTTCTACTCGAAAAAACGACGGTATCAAATCAGCAAGGAGAATTGATCGAAGGCTTGAAAACTTCTGTAGACGATCTGTCAATTATGATCAACAACCTCCTCAATTTCTCTGTGTTGGTTTCTGAGAAAATCACAGTAGAACAAGAGGAGCTAAAAGTCAAGGATTTCTTTCAGAGCATTCGGAAGGTCAGTAAGATCAAGGCTGACAATACTGGTATCAATCTAGATTTTCAGCTCTCCGATAAGCTTCCCGAAAAGATCATCAGTGATAATAACAAGTTGACACAAATCCTGTATAACCTATTAGACCACATTATCAAGGAGACAGCAAGGGACCAAGACCTGAAGCTGACAGCATCCCTAGCCAATAAGCAAGATTCTGATAAATTGATCATAGAAATCAATCAGGCAGAGGAAGTATTGTCCAATGATGCCATCAAGGAGTTGCTCGAATCGGATAAACTATTAGAAGTATATGCCGATCAGTCTTCTTCAGACATCCACAACCAGCAAATGGGAATGGCCATTGTTACTAAGTTGGTCAAAACGCTGGATGGCTCTCTTCGCATCGACAGCTCTGAGGGCAATGGCACCCACTTTTTGGTAGAGATTCCCGTCAGCGTCCCGCGCAAGATTACCAGTCCAACGGACGACAAACCGGAAGTACCGCTGCGCATCCTGTTGGTCGAGGATCATTTCCTCAATCAGATCGCTACCAAAAAGGTACTCACGACTTGGTCGGAACTGGTCAGCGTCGATATTGCCGAGAACGGCTTGGTTGGTGTAGAAAAACATCGGGAGCACGATTACGACCTCATCTTGATGGACCTCCAAATGCCCGTTATGAATGGATTGGAATCTGCCCGTAAGATCAGAGAACAAAGCCAAGTACCAATCATTGCATTGACGGCCAACTCCTCCAAACAAGAGGCCGATAAATGTTTTGAAATCGGCTTCAACGATTATATGGCCAAGCCATTTAAGCCCCAGGATTTGTACGCTCGCATCATGAATTTACTGGTAACTGTTTCCTAAAAAAAGCTACTTCCAACGACCACACCAAATACCTTGTCACATTACTGTTAGGCTTGAAACGTTTGACAGGTAAAATGTCCATAGCTTGCCAGTATGACTACAAACGAATTACTAAAGAATGTTCTGCTCAGTAAAGTGGAAGAAATCATCCGAACATTGGAAATTCGGATTCAATTCAATGCACAAACGATTGTTTCTATCGATGCCTTAAACCTCAACAGTCAGTTGGAAAGCATTGGTTTGCTGGAAAGGCTAGAATCTGTTTACGCCAACAATCAGCGGGTGGAAAAGGTCATCAAAAAGTGCAATGACAACATCCAAAAACTCATCTGCATCAGAGACATTGGTCAACAGGCCGATTTAAAGGTATTGCTCTACTTATACAGCAATTACGAGCGTTTTCACCCAGAAGAGTTTTACTACATCATTCAAGCCATACAAGAAGAATTACCCAACAACAATTACCTAGAAGATCACCCTACAGCGCTTTCCGATACGATATAGCATTTAATTTTCGCTGCCGGACTGCCGTCACACCCTCATCACAAATACACAGCATTCAATCTTTAAAATCGGCACTACTCCAGCCTTAACCCTACTTTTCCATGTCACAAAAACCCACACAAGCCACCCTGTTGGTCTCAGAGTGAATGCATACATTTATCGCAAGTTCATAATTAAAATGAATAGGTGACCATACCCATCTTCATATCCGAAACCTGGGCTTTCCACCAAAGTCCAAGTCTAATCCAGCTGACCAATCCCATAACTTATCCCTACAACAAATTTTGATTATTTAAACTAAGTTGCTGTAACTAAACGCAACCAGCAGCTTAGAACTACTTTGATGGCGCTCTGGGGCATCAGGAGAGCTCCAAGCGTTCATTCGCAGATTTCGGACATGGGAACTACACTTGGTTTTCAGGAGGTGTCTGAAAACGCCGGTCGGAAGGCTCCGACCGGCCCCTTTTTATTCTAATAGTAGTTTTCCAGAAGCTACTCGACCACTGGAATCTTCTACTTTGTAAACGTACATACCTTTTTCTAGGGTCCCCCTCTCCAGGTTAAACATTGTGCCACCTTGTCCGCTGTAGCTTCGCAGTTGTCGGCCAAGCAAGTCGTATATGGTAATTTGCAGTTCACCATAGCCGGGCGGCAAATAAAAGGTGGTTTGCTCCCGCATAGGGTTGGGATGAACTCTTAGGCCGGGCAACTCTACCAATGGACTGCCGATCGAGGTGGTTGTCTGGCTCAGGCCAGTCGTGTCGGTGAGATACATCATTATCATTACCATCATTTCATCCTCTGAGGTGAGTCCAAACCAAACGTTTCGAGGTCCATCGTTGACCCATTCGGCAGAGTGTATCAATCCATTACCAGAACGCATATCTATCGGGAGAAACTCATCAAAATAGCGCAGCGGAATGTGTTGATAATCAAATTCTGGCGCCAGGCAATTGGGAACACCTTGCGCGCAAGCACCATCGTATATGATGTCTCCGATTCGACCTCCCTCGCGCTTGTAAATCTTGTAGCCTGTCCCATATTGGTGGGTATGCCCCATCAGCCCCCAGACGAAAATCTCTCCCAGCCCATCATCTGTCAGCGCCTCGTTGAAGGTCGTTGGTGTTCCGTTGTTTGGTATGAAAATGTCGACGTTGGCTACCAATTCCGAACGCATCTCCTGCTTAGCCGTTCTGGCAGCTTGGGTGTAGACATTTAGGTAAGCCTCCGCCTGGTAGGTTGCGTTTGCGGAGTAATTGATGTAGTGAGAATTCAGGTCTAGCACGATGTCATTGTCCCAAATGAAGGCTGTTCCATTGGGCAACTTGAGGTCGGTTGCTTCTTGTACAGCTGTTACCAAGTTGACATCCTTGTGATAGGGATTGAGGCGCATGCCGTGATTGACGGCTGTGGCATCGGATGGATTTTCATAACTGTATACAATAAAATGATGGGAATAATTAGAGATTTGAATATCGATTCGATTGACATCTACATCGTCGGGAAGCTCCAGCTCATATTTTTGAAAAAATTCTAATTCATTGTTACCACTGCCTGCTGGTTCTAGGTAAAACGGCCCCATCTTGATCTGAAAGCCTTCGCCTTCGGCTGGCGCTGGGGGTGGGCCGTCTGGAAAACTGGCAATACCGTTTTTGTTGTAATAATCATCCAGCAAGGATTCTTTGACGACAGTACCATCTGCAGGCGCTCCAAATAGAATCCATTGCCGAATCAGCTCCCTTTCGACTTTGCTGAGCGCCGGGTGTCCCACAGGAGGTTGAACGCCTCCTTCTTGCGCATCCAATTGTATCGTCTGTTCCAAACCATTGTTAACTTTACGAAAGAGAAAAGAACGATCTGGTCGCCCTGGATAAATTTGACTAAAACGCTTGCCTTGGGCATAACTATTTTCAGGCTGTTTCCAGACGAGGTTGTCGTAAACGTCTGCCGCCCTTGCCGAAACTGTCGCACCACTTCCTTCCAGGTCCAAGCCAGATTGTGGCGAGGCATTTCCATGGCAGGAGGCACATTTTTCTTCCAGGATTTTATATACGCTTTGATAAGTCGACTGGGTCCATGACAATTGAGGAGCCATCAAAAAGAGGATGGCAGGTAGTAAATATCTTTTCATTAATGCTGGATTTTGTACACCGAAGTGGATTCGCCATAAAAATTAAGCCATTTAAGCCTAAAAATCAGGAAGTTGTACCCTTTTTAACACTTTCATAAAATAGTCCTGAAGCAGCCAATACAACTATTTTCTTTGTCAAACGCACTTTAAATGGACTGATTTAGCGTTGTAGTAAGAGGAACTTTGAGAAATTTGTACAGATAGCCATTTCGTTGTTTAAACAATATTCTTAGGTACAATTAGCCTGCCAGCGTTCATCCGGCATAACAGCTGGGCAGGATGCGGAAGATTTAATTGTTTAATTGCTTCAAAAAGCGTATTTTTGCATGCTTATGAAATCAAGATTTTTCCCACTTCTCGTCACTGGTATCTTAATGTTCAGCCTTTTTGCTTGCAAGAGTGAATTCGAACGTGTGCGTTCTAGTGGTGACAATACCCTTCTATACAAGAAATCCTTCGAATACTACGAAAACGGTGACTATTTGAAGGCACAGACCCTTTTCGAACTGATTATCAGTGGCTTACGTGGTAAGGTGGAAGCAGAAAAGGTATATTTTTATTATGCCTACACCCACTACCAACTCGGTAAGTACATCTCTTCCAACTATTACTTTAAGAATTTTTCCAATACATTTCCCAACAGTCAATATCGGGAAGAAGCTGATTACATGGCGGCCTACTCCAACTATCAAATGTCTCCCAACTTCAGGTTGGATCAGACGTATTCCTCTAAGGCCATTGATGGATTTCAGCTTTTTGTGAATACCTACCCCACCAGTCCTCGGGTAGAAAAGTGCAATTTGTTGATCGATGAGATGCGCCGTAAGATGGAGCGAAAGGCCGTTGACGAAGCCACCTTGTATTTTGACCTTCGCCAGTACCAGGCGGCCAACCGCTCCTTCGAAAATGTTCTTCGGGATTATCCAGAGACAACCAATGCCGAAAAAATCCGTTACATGCAAGTAAAGTCATCTTATTTGCTGGCAATCAATAGTATATACGAGAAAAAGCAAGAGCGATTTGAAGAGGCAGAGAAATATGCAGGGCTCTTTTTGGGACGTTACAAGAAAAGTGAATACAGAAAAGAAGTACAATCTATCAAAAAAACCGCTGTCAAAGAGATTCGCACTCTTACGGATAAGCAGCTAAAAGCATCCAAACAATGAGCGATATCAAGTCAAAGGTCCAGGGCCTCGAAGCCAACATCCAAGCGAGAGATGTATTTGGTATGTCTAAGGTTACGGGCAACATTTACGAAGCCATCGCAGTTATCAGCAAGCGTGCCAGCCAAATTTCTGTCGATCTAAAGCACGAATTGCATTCCAAATTGGAAGAATTTGCCGTTGCTTCCGATACCATTGAGGAAATCCATGAAAACAAGGAGCAAATTGAAATCTCCAAGTTTTACGAGCGACTTCCCAATCCAGTCATTATCGCTACAGAAGAATTCCTGGAAGACGACCTTCACTATCGCTACCGGGAAGAGAAAAAGCCTTCTGCGTAAGCTATTTGTATTACCTCATGCCCTACCCTCAGCTCCATGAGTTTGAAAGGCAAAAAGATACTACTCGGAATCTCGGGTAGCATAGCGGCTTACAAAGCTGCCTTCCTCACGCGTTTACTGGTAAAAGCCGGAGCCGAAGTTCAAGTCTTGATGACAGAAGCGGCTTCGGCTTTTATCACACCTCTGACGCTTTCTACCTTATCCAAGAAGAATGTCTATACCAACGTAAGCTCCGGTGAAAGCTGGAACAATCATGTTGATATGGGCCTATGGGCCGACGCCATGCTGATCGCTCCGGCCACCGCCACGACCTTGGGTAAGTTGGCCAATGGCATTGCAGACAACATCATTGTCGCCACCTATCTCTCCGCCAGATGCCCCGTATTTTTCGCTCCGGCAATGGACCTTGATATGTGGGCGCATCCAGCCACTCAAGCCAACGTGGACCGCCTGCAGTCTTATGGCAATCGACTCATTCCAGTGGGACATGGAGAGTTGGCCAGCGGGCTGAGTGGGGCCGGCCGAATGGCAGAACCAGAGGACATTGTCGGTATGCTCGCAAGCTTTTTTCGAGAAGACCAACCCTTAAAAGGTCAAAAAATCCTTGTTACAGCTGGTCCTACCTACGAAAGCCTGGACCCCGTGCGCTTTATCGGCAATCGCTCCTCCGGCAAGATGGGTATAGCCCTTGCAGAGGCCGCTGCCACCAAGGGAGCAACAGTAGAACTCATCCTCGGCCCCTCCCGACTAAAGCCCAAACACCCGCGCATCCGACTGACCCAGGTGGAATCCGCCCAGCAAATGTACGAAGCTGCCAGTGCTGTATTTCCATCCGTACAGGCGGCTATTCTCGCCGCTGCCGTTGCAGACTATCGCCCAGCACAAGTTGCAAACAGCAAAATCAAAAAGAAAGGGGATAGCATGCAAGTCAACTTAGTCAAAACAACCGATATTGCCGCCTCCTTGGGAAAAATCAAAAAGAAAAACCAATTACTGGTCGGATTCGCATTGGAGACCAACAATGAAATCGAAAACGCCAAAGGAAAGCTCGAACGGAAAAATTTTGATTTCATCGTCTTAAACTCTTTGCAAGACAAAGGCGCTGGCTTCAACCACGACACCAACAAGATCACAATCATACATCCGGACAATAAGATTCGCCATTTTGAGTTAAAGCCTAAGGATGCCGTGGCGGTTGACATCATCAACGAGCTAATCGTCCGCCTGGATACCATTAATCACCAGCCGGCTTAAACCTTAAGCGAGCAAAGATCGTATCAGTAAGCGAGTGTAATCGCAATTCAAAAACTTTCACATGAAGCGCATCATATTTACTTGTTTCGCCATTTTTTGGATGGTTTCGTTGCAGGCACAGGAAATCAATGCCTCCGTCACCATCAATACGCCTCAATTACGACTCGTCGATCCTGCCATCTTTCAGGACATGCGAAATGCAATGGAAAACTTCATCAACAACCAAAAATGGACGGGTGATGCCTTTGAGGTTGAAGAGCGGATCAATGTCAATATTCAAATAACCATCACGGAGGAAGTATCTGAGGTTAGCTTCAAAGCCAATATGCAAATACAGGCCACCCGGCCAGTCTTCAATAGTAAATACGAAACCGTCATCCTGTCTCACAACGATAAAGACATCGGCTTTGAGTACCAGCCTACTCAGCCAATCGAGTTCATCCCCAACGGGTTCAGCTCCAACCTGTCTTCTATTTTAGGCTTCTACATTTACTACATATTGGGATTGGATTACGACTCTTTCGCCCCTTTTGGAGGAGAACAGCATTTGCAAACAGCTCAGGATATCGTCAATACCATTCCTCAAAGCGTAGCTTCTAAATTCAAGGGATGGCGCTCGTTGGATGCCAACCGGAATCGCTTCTGGATGATTGAAAACATCCTCAACCCCCGCGTTCGCCCACTACGCCGTGCCTTATACGACTATCACCGCCAGGGCTTAGACATTATGCACAAAGACGTGGTAGCCGGACGAGCAGTCATCGAACAAGCATTGACGGAAATAGAAAAGGTCAATAAAGCCTATCCCAATTCAATGATTATCCAGACGTTCATCAACGCCAAATCGTCGGAGGTCATCGAGATTTATAAACAGGGCGATAGAACCCAAAAATCGCAGGTTCGACGAATCATGTCGCGCATGGATGCAGCAAATGCCTCCAGGTATCGTCAAATAGGGACTTAAAGATTGCCTACTACAGATCAATTCAGGTAAACGAAGCAACTTCTTAACTTTTCCTTTAGAATTTTGCCCTTTCGCAAAGCGTTTAAACAGCGGAAGCGATGATATATCTTTGTATTTTAGCGCCGTCATTTATTTTGTCATTTAAGTTCGCCTCCATTACCTAAAAGCATATGCAACAACCTGTGATTATCCATAAACTGTTGGCTCTCTTCTTCACCTGTTTTACCATTTCACTTTTTGCACAACCCAGCTCGATTCCAGCCGATATCGAGTGGGGAACAGAGCTGAAAGAGCCCAATGGAACAACCATTTCCAAGATCATCGGAATCAACAAGCAGGGGTTCTACGTCTTGAGAGAGAAAAATCAAACGGGACTAACAGCTTCCAACACCCAAAAAATCTTCATCGAGTCTTACGACAAGCGGATGAAGCTCAAAAAGGCCAATGAAATTCCACTGAAATACAAAAACAAAAACCTTGAGTTGGAAGATGTGCTTATGATTGGAGGAAAGATTTTCCTTCTGAGTTCTTACAACAACCAGGCGAAGCGAAAAAACTACCTCTTTGCCCAGGAAGTAAGCCTAAAAAGCCTTCAATTGCGCAAAAACCTGGTGAAAATTGGCGAAATAGACACCCGCAACAAAGTCAAAGAGGGCTATTTCGACAACCACATCTCTCGCGACAGCTCCAAAATCTTGATCTACAACGAATTGCCGTATCAGAAAAAGCAGCCAGAACGCTTTGCTCTTCGGGTGTTCGATAAGGAGTTCAACGAAATCTGGAGCCGCGACATCACTCTGCCATACAACGACGAAATATTCAACGTGGAGGAATACCGAGTCGACAATGAAGGCAATGTCTATTTGTTAGGGGTTGTGTATTCCGAAAGAGGGCGGGTAAGACGCAAAGGGCGCCCCACCTATCAATATACCATCTTGGCCTACACCCGAGATGGCAACGAAGCCGAAGAATACCGCATCAATCTGGAAGAAAAATTTATTACCGATCTCACTTTCCGAGTAGCAGACGACGGCAACCTCATTTGCTCCGGTTTCTATTCAGACATCGGCAATTACAGCATCAAAGGGACTTACTTCTTTCGCTTGAATGCCGAAACAAAGGAGGTGTTCAACAAAAACCTCAAACAGTTCGATTTTGACTTTCTGACCGTCAACCTTTCGGACCGGAAGCGGGAGCGATTGAAAAATGCTGAAGATGCTGGCAAGGCCAAACGACAAACAGAATTGTATCAATACTCGCTGGACCACCTCATTTTGCGCAGCGATGGTGGCGCTTTGCTCATTGCCGAGCAATATTTCGTGGAGGAACAGACCTTTCGGGATTATTTCTACGGCAACTTCACGGTCAATTATTATTACAACTACAACGACATCATCGTCGTCAACATCCGTCCAAATGGGGAGATTGAATGGGCAACCCATATTCCCAAGCGACAGGTGACCACCAATGATGGTGGATATTTCTCCTCTTATGCCATGTCGATTGTTCGCGATAAAATCTATTTCATTTTCAATGACAACAGCCGCAATTTTAACAATCGAGACCGGCGTTTGTACAACTACAACGGACAGAATTCCGTCATTGCCCTGGCCGAATTACACAAAGACGGCAGCTTAAAAACCTATCCGCTGTTCAACAATCGGGAGGCCGACATCATCACACGCCCCAAAGTGTGCAAACAATCGGGCCGTAGAGAAATGGTGATTTATGGAGAACGAGGTAGAAGATATAGATTTGCTAAACTGGCATTTGGAAGCTAACACCCATCACAATGAAGAACATAGCCATATTCGCATCCGGCAGAGGCAGCAACGCCCTCCGGATCATCGAGCATTTCAAAGACACAGACGATGTCCGCATTCGCCTGATCGTTTGTAATAAGCCCACAGCCGGCGTCCTGGAAATTGCAGAAGCCCACAACATTCCGACGCTGCTCATCAACAAAACATACTTTTATCAATCCGAGAACATTCTCAAGGATTTTGCCATATATCCAATCGATTTTATTGTATTGGCGGGCTTTTTGTGGCTTATACCCAGCTACTTAGTGCAATCCTATCGGGATAAAATTATCAATATTCATCCTGCATTATTGCCCAAATACGGTGGCAAAGGCATGTATGGCATGCATGTCCACAAGGCTGTTTACGAAGCCCGTGACAGCGAAAGTGGCATTACAATACACTACGTGAATGAGCAATACGATGAAGGGAGCATTATCTTTCAGAAAAGTTGCCCCATAGGGCCGGAAGATGGCCCCGAAGACATTGCCCGGAAAGTACAATCGCTGGAACACGAGCATTTTCCGGAAATCATCGAGTCTTTGCTCGTTCCACAACAACAAACGAATGAATAAACGGATGAAAGGCTTGGCCGCCACATTGCTCTTCACTTGCATTTTCTTGTCTGCAGGCCCATTGCAGTCGCAAAATAACAATCTCAAAAAGCAAGTCCGCCAAGCAGAATTACTCTTCGATAAAGGCCAGTATGCCGATGCTGCCGAGCTGTATGAAAAAGCCTGGCTCCAAAAGAATAAAAAGGATTACATATACAAGGCTGGTGCCTGCTACCTTCGGCTCAAAGCCTATGGGAAAGCTGCCAAGGCATTCGATCAAGTGAGTGATGCAGCAGACCGCTACCCCCTGGCCGCCTTTTACAAAGGACGTAGCTTGAAGCAAGATGGACAATATGAAGCTGCACAGGAGGCTTTCCAAACTTTCATCAAGCAGTACAAAGGTGCCAATGCCGCCAAGCGGATGTTGCTGGCACAAAATGAGTTGGAAGGTTGCGATTTGGCGCTTAAATGGAATGCAGAAACTTCAGATGCCCGGGTCGAAATCAACAAACTGGGCGAACAAATCAACACGGTGGCTTCCGAATTTGCGCCGGTCAATTTTTCCAATGACATCCTGTACTACTCCTCAAACATGAAAGGCCAGCGCAGCCGAATCTTCCGCTCCCAACGCAGTGGCGGACAGTGGAGCCCTTCCGTCACCCCAGAATTTCCAGTGATGCCCGAAGGACAAGTGGCCAACGGCGCTTTTTCTTCCGATAACAAACGCTTTTACTTCACCATCTGTCGAAACGACCGCGCCTGGCAGGACATACAGTCGGAATGCGACCTCTATGTCATCAGCCGACAAGGCAGTCAATGGAGTCCACCCGAAAAGCTTCGCGACTACATCAAAATGGATGGGACAACCGCTACGCACCCATTCGTGGTCAGCATGGGCAATAAAGAGTATCTCTATTATGTAACCGACCGAACAGGGGGTAAAGGGGGCCTAGACATATGGTATACCTCCCGCCTGCTCGATAGTGATGAATTCGATTTTACGCTTCCACAAAACGCCGGAGCTGGCATCAACACCGCCGGCGATGAGGTCACCCCTTTTTATGATCTTGGCGAAAAAACCCTCTACTTTGCTTCCGATGGGCATCCCTCCGTCGGTGGATTGGATATTTTCAAGAGCAAGGGGCGGGAAGAAGACTGGGGGACCGTCGTAAACATCGGAATGCCCTACAACTCTAGCGCCGACGATTACTACTTCGTCCGGTCAGCTACCAACAACAGTGGTTTCTTCGTTTCCAACCGGACTTTCGGCATGGAGAAGATTTCCACCACAGATGAAGATATTTTCTCCTTCGGAGATGTGCTGGATGTTCCAACGGTAAAAGGACAAATTCTCTCTGAAAATGGCCAGCTCCACTCGGATTTGGCGGTTCTTTCGCTTTTTGAAATCAGGGCAGATGGCCAAAAGCGCCTGTTGCAAAACCTGACAGTCGAAGGCGGTTCTTACACTTTGAGCCTCATCCCAGGCAAAAAGTATCAATTGGAGGCCAGCAATCGCGAGACGGCATTTGCGCACATTAACTTCAATACTTTCGAGACCGACGGAGCTACCAGCATGGTCAAAGACATCCAGTTACAAGCCAAGGCGATGGAAGGCCAGGCAAAGACCGTTGCTTCCACAACGCCTCCGCCGCCATCTACGACCAGCCTTCGAAATAAGGGAGCAGAAAAGCCAAAGCAGCAAGAGGCTAGCACCAAAGAAAGGACTGTGGCCACCACTAAGCCACCGGCCACCAAAACAAGGGTGTCTACTCCAGCTGCAGCACCTACACGCCGCGCCCCTAATGACAATCCTCCGTCTACTCAACGACGCTACATTAGGGACCAAGCTTCCAGGGTCATCGCCATTCCTCAAGGCATTCACTTTAAGATTCAGTTTAAGACAGCTCTGCGATACGATGCCAATGATCCAGCCTACAGCCGGGTAAAGGGTCTGGGCCGAATCGATACGGAATACCTGGCTGAAAAAAATTGGACGCGGGTTTTGCTGGCCGATTATTACAGCGAAGAGGAAGCGTATGAAATTCTAAAGGTCGTGCGCCAATCGGGTTTCCCAGATGCATTTTTGGTGAAATACCGTTCTGGTAAGCGGCTGTTGCGCTAAGGTCACGCGCTCTTGCTTTCTTCCGGAATGAGCATTTGTCCAAAGCGCTCATTAAAGCCTTGGTTGCCCTGCAAGCCGCCACTGTGGATGGCGACAATGGTACTTCCGACCGGGAAATAGCCTTTTTGGATGAGATCGAAAAGTCCGTAGAAGTGTTTGCCGTTGTATACTGGGTCCAGTAAAATATCTTGTGTCTGGTAAAAATCGTTGATGAATTGCAGCAGTTCCTCGCTGTGTTTGGCATAACCGCCAAAATGATAATTCCCATGGATTTCCCAATTTTGGAATACTGGCCAGCCGTTTGTGGCCAACAGTTGTTGAATTTCCGATGCCATGAAGTCTCCCTTGAGCGCCGAAAAGCCATGGACGCGTCCCTTTCCCTGTAGCCCTGTCAACAAACCAGCCATTGTCCCCCCCGTTCCACAAGCCAGGGTCCAATGGTCCGGCCAAAGCCCTCCCAACTGCTCTACAACCTCATGCGCCAATTCTGCACATCCTTTCAGCGCCAAGGCATTCGTTCCTCCCTCCGGCAGAAGGTAATATTCTCCCAACTGATCTGCATGAGCGTCCAGCAAGGCCGTTTTATCCCGATAGGCGGTTCGGCTGACAAAGCGGAGGTGCATTCCCTGTTCTTGGGCAAATCGCAAGGTAGGGTTGAATACAGCTGGTGCCTCTCCCCTTATGAATGCACTTGTCTGGAAGCCAAGGAGCGCCCCTGCAGCAGCCGTCGCATAGATGTGATTGGAATATGCTCCTCCAAAGGTGACCACATGAGGCTGCGGATATTGTGCTGCTTCGGCCAAATTGTACTTGAGCTTATACCATTTGTTCCCGGACAGGGTCAAATGACGCTTGTCGGTTCGATAAACCCAAAGTTGGATGGCCTGTTGTCTGAGTAACTCGTGTTCCAGTTCAACCAATAGAGATTTATCAAATTTTATTTTTTTGTATATATTTTCCAACATTTTTATTCCTTCTCCGTACAACTTTAACAGATGGCATTAAATTTGCTACATATATGACATGGTTTAATACCTATTTTTAGTACCCCTACTTTACCTCCTAAGATAATAACGACCCTTTTACAATTGTAATCTCCCCCCAGAGAGATGGTATACTTTTGGTTTATACGAAAGAGAAAAGCTACAACTACGTCAGAGCATTAATCAGAGAGTTAACATACATCAAGTTAAATAACCATTCACCGAACTTAAGGAAACACTAAAAACAGTAGCGATGAAGAATCAAAAGATAAAGATCCGCCCATTAAAGGTAAAGAGTTTTATGACTTCTACGACCAGCGAGCTGAAGATGAAGCGTGCAGGTACGGATGGTGGTTACACCTGGGTAGGATAGGAAAGCATTCTCAATTATTCGATTATAGTTCTAAAGAGCCGATGCCTTTGTGGCAGAGGTAAACAAAACTGTTCAAACTACTTATTTGCCTTGAAAAAAACGAAGAGGTTTTCTGCCATGCGGAAGACCTCTTTCTTTATTATCTTGCGAGATCGTTGACTAAATTGCCATTCCGAAAGTATGTCCCAGCCTCCCAAGGAAAATCTTGCAGAATATAGTTCTGAAGAAGAACGTGCCAATACCTTTACCCATGCGATAGGTGCTCTTTTAACCATCATAGCCATGCCCTTCCTATTTCTGGCAGCACAAGGAGTGGGCAGCCTACAACTATTTGGATTGATCCTCTTCGGACTGAGCATGCTATTTGTCTATCTAAGTTCTACTTTTTATCACGCAGCAACCAATCTGCGGCTTAAATGGCTGCTCCAAAGAACAGACCACATAAGTATTTACTTTCTCATCGCTGGTACGCATACGCCCTTTGTGCTACTCTACCTCAACCACCGCTGGGGATATATATACCTCACCATATTGTGGACAATGGCCTTTGTCGGCATGCTCTACAAGATTTTCTACTTTGGTAGATTTCCCAGGCTTTCTGTAGCATATTATCTCGTTCTTGGTTGGATGGCAGTTTTTATTCTCAAACCTTTGATGGAACAGATGCCCAGCATGGCTCTATTTTGGGTTATAGCCGGAGGCGTTTCCTATACCCTTGGAACATTTTTCTACGTAAAAGAAGACATTCGATACAGCCATGCCATTTGGCATGTGTTTGTCATTGGTGGAAGTGTCGGGCATTATCTGGCGCTGTGGGAAGCGGTCACGAGCGTTTGAGAGCCTCCTTTTACTCAAGATGGTGAGACAAGCTACGGTAGCATTCGTTTACATAAAATTTACAAAACCCTACACTTTTCCAAAAATCTTTTTATCTTTGTTTTGTAGCTACTATGATCGGCTTTATGCCTTTTTATAGTAATGCAGTAGTTAAAATACTTAATTCGACTTGTTGAAAGCAAAGGGAAGCGGTTTCGTTTCCCTTTATTTTTTGCCCATCACCAAGCATCGAGGCCAGGGCAATCGGCTCTCTTTTCCTACCAACTGAACCCAAACTTAAATTTGATTCCCGCATAGAAATTCGATAGATCATCGTCGCTCAGGCTCGGTTGTTCCGTATCCGAAACAAATCGGTATCCTCCTTCCAAATCCATGTGTAGCCAGCGGAAAATATTGATTCCCAGCCCCACAGAAGGCTTCAGTACAAGGATTTTATCTCTTACCCCCTCGTCATTGACCTCTACATGTCCTGGCCCAACCATCATCATAAATTTTGGATGGACGGTTTTATTAGGCTGAACAGCATAACCAATCATAGGTCCTCTATAGCGCATTTGCAAACGATCAACCGGCAGTCCTTGGATGATTTCATCCTGAAGGGTATAACTCGCCCAACCAAGGAAAACAGAACGGTTGAACTCCAAGCCTCCAAAACCACCTCTGAAGTAAACGTTTTCGTTGCCAATCTTGGATATATTTGTTGCTGGGCCACCCCAGGCACCTGTCAAGCGAAGACCCGTTTTACCAAAGACCGTTTGCTCCTTTTGCGCAGATGCACTAAATACGACCATAGAACAGAAAGCTAGAAAAAGAATGAGACGTTTCATAATCGTTGAATTTTGAATTGGTTTAGTGAGTACTAGACTGTGTTTATTCAAAAGACGATCTCTACAAACATCCGTTGCAGTAAGTTCTGTTATCCTTTTGTTAAAAGAAAATTGTGGGTGTAACCGATTGTGCAGCTGAGCAGTTTTCTATATTTTACACCCTTTTCTTAGGGGCGAATGATCAACAATCGCTTCGTGGTGATGGTCTTGCCACGCTCATTAACAAGGCTGCACAAATAAGTACCTTTTCTCAACTTGGAGAGGTTGAGTTTAACCGTTTTCTGGGGCGCATCGCCGGGATAAGTTTGCGAGGCGACCTCCATTCCCAGGATGTTAAAGATTTTCAACTGATAGGTTTCCTGCTTGAGATTTACCATATCGAAGCGGATTTCGTCAATGGCGGGATTCGGATAAGCGAAAATATTGGTTTTTCCATTGTCGGCAAAGCGCAAGCGATTGACTGCAACCGCAGATGATTTGAACTCGACCGATAGGACGTTGTTTGTTTGAGGCTCCACATAGACCGCCGCAATTGGCTCTATGGCCTCATCGCTGACGTATCGATAGCATTCTGTCTTGCTAGGTCCCAATAATTTTTCAAATTGAACGGTCAAACGTCGAGCTTGCTCATCGGACAGGCTACGCCACTCTACTGTTGGGTCATTCTTCCACTTGGCAGCCAGTTCGAGGGTTCTTTCTTCGGTGATGCGCTCCCGCAATACATCGTATTCATCTTCGGGAATTCTCAGTTTACCCCAGGCATCCACATCGCTTTCCCGCTGGATGCTTATTTTCAAACGCAAGGAATCCACTTCCATGGGCAATTCAGACTGCAGGCTAGCTGGTAAATCACTCCGACGGAAGGCCAAGAAGGTTTTAGCTTCCTGGGCGTAGCTGTCTCGATAATCCAGAATAGACCGACGCTCTACGATGGCTGGTTGGAAAGACACAAGTGTCTTGAGCCCCAATTGACGACTCAATAGCCCAGCAAAACCCTTCAATTCAAAAACCTCCCCCTTCTTTTTGTAGTATACCTCTCCTCTGCCGGAATTGATCAAGAGCAGATCGGCGGAAGGAAAGGCACCCGCATAGTCTCCTACGGCAGCAGGGAGTAATAATTGTTCTCTTGGCAGGCCCTGTAAAGACGAATAATCCCAGCGACGATTGGCTCCGGACCTCAAATCCAGGCGGCCAGGAATCGCATCTACAGCTATGTACATCGTATCCCCTACCCTCGGCAGTACCAATTGGCGAATGGCGCTTTGTGCAGACAAATCAGAGCAACAAAGACATATCAAAAAGACAAAGAGGATCGACATCGGCTTCATATCGTCGGGATTATATCGAGCAAGAGATCAAAAGTGAGTAAGCAGTTTGTAGCTATGGCGTTCACAATAGCTGTACACTACTCAATCTATCAATAATTTTGCCTTAGTATTCTATTGAAAAAAGAATCGGCCATTCTATCAGAATACCAGGGCTTATCGCTGTTGAATAATAGGGCTAAAATTGACTGCGCAGGATCAGTTTTGAGCTGAATTCATTAACTATTTAATGCTGAGCAGCAGAAAGATAAGCGTTTTTGTGCGAATGAACAATGGCTCACTACTGGAACCCCTGCAAGCGCACCAGGCGTCGATAAATACCGTCCTGGCCAATGAGGTCTTCGTGCCGCCCGCGCGCCGCTATGCGCCCTTCTTCCAGCACGACAATTTCGTCGGCAAATCGGATGGTCGAAAGCCGGTGAGCAATGATGATGGCCGTCCGGTTTTGCAGTACTTTTTGCAGAGCCTCCTGCACATTGCGCTCCGCTTCGGCATCCAACGAAGAGGTGGCTTCATCCAATATCAATATGGGAGGATTCCGGAGGATGGCTCTGGCAATGGTTAAACGCTGCCGCTGTCCTCCGCTGAGTTTGCCTCCTCGATCGCCAATCACCGTTTGGTATCCCTTCTCAGTAGCCATGATAAACTCGTGCGCGTTGGCAATCCGGGCCGCTTCCTCTACCTGCGCTGTGCTGATACCCGCCGCACCAAAGACGATGTTGTTGTAAATAGTATCGTTGAACAGAATGGCTTCCTGCGAAACCACCCCCATTAAGCCCCGCAAATCGTCGAGACGGTAGCTGCGAATATCGTGTCCATCAATACTAATTTGCCCCTGATCTACATCGCTGAAGCGCAACAATAAATCCACCAAGGTCGATTTTCCAGAGCCTGACACACCAACCAGGGCAATAATTTTTCCGTGGGGAATTTCCAGGTCAATTCCCTTAATAACATCTCCCTCCTGCTCATTGTAGGCAAAATAAATATTCTGATAGTTAATACTTTCCTTGAGACCATCCAATGGCATCGGCCTGTCTGTCTCGCGAATGCCATCTCCTGACTTGAGTATTTTATCGATGCGTTCAACAGCTGCCAAGCCCTTTTGCACATTGTAATAAGCAGACGAGAAACTCTTGGCCGGATTGATGATATTGAAAAAAGCAAATAAGAAGGAAAAGAATGTGGCCGCCTCCATTTCTCCGCCAAAAACCTGCCGAGAGCCATACCACAGCAAAACGGCAACTACAACGATTCCCAAAAATTCCGATAGTGGTGACGATAAGTCACGTCGCCAAAGTATCCGAGTAACCAACCATCTGTAACGCTCATTTTCTTCATCGAACTTACCCTTCTGATAAGCTTCTGCCCGAAAACTTTTAATGATTCGCAGGCCCGAGAGCGTCTCTTCCACCACCGATACCAAACCACCCAAACGACTTTGCGCTAAGCCCGAATTCTTTTTCAAACTACGGGAAATCCCACCAATAATGAGTGCTGTAAAGACAAAGAGTACCAACACAAAAAGGGTTAAACCTGCATTGACATACAACATATACAGCAAGCAACCAATGATGATGAGTGGCTCGCGAAAAATAGCTTCCAATACGTTCAGGATACTCCATTCTACCTCTTGGACATCCGAGGTAACCCTAGACAGCAAATCGCCCTTCCGCTCTTCGTTGAAGTAACTCAATGGAAGTACAGTCAATTTGCCAAACAGGCTGGCACGTAGGTCACGAACAATGCCGTTGCGCACCGGCGCCATAAAAAAGAGCGAAAGATAGCGAAACAGATTTTTGAAAAAGAACAGTCCAATAACCATCACACAGACATACAGCAGGGCGGTTTCCCGGCCGTACGAACTGATCCACTGCCCCAATTGGTACTTGAAGGAAGCAATGAGTCCCGCCAAGCCCCCTTCGGTAGGTGGCTCACTGACTGGGGGTACTTCGTCGAAAAGGATTTGTAAAAACGGGATGATGGCCGGTATGGACACGACGGTAAACAGGGCCATCAGTAGATTGCTGATGATGTTCAAGCCGACCGCTAGGCGGTAGGGCCTGAGATGCTTCAGCAATCGTCCGAGGTACTGCATCGTAGGAATTTAGCCTAAGCAGGAGGCTATTCTTCCGGCTTTTTCAATTCAAAAGTATTCAGAAAGCCCGTGTTAAAGTTACCGTTGCGGAAGTCTTCATTCTTCATCAACTGCTGGTGGAAAGGCACCGTCGTATTGATGCCCTCGATGATGAATTCGTCCAATGCCCGCTCCATTTTAGTGATGCACTCTTCGCGGGTTTGCGCCCGGCAGATGAGCTTGGCAATCATAGAATCGTAAAAAGGCGGAATCACATAGCCTGCGTACACATGTGTATCAACGCGAACGCCATGGCCCTTGGAGCTGTGGAAAGACTTTATTTTACCTGGATTCGGGCGAAAATCTTTGAATACATCCTCGGCGTTGATGCGGCATTCGATGGCGTGCATCGTTGGTTCATAGCTAATGCCTTTGATGGGAAAACCCGCTGCAACCTTGATCTGCTCTTTGATGAGGTCGTGGTCGATGACCTCCTCCGTCACAGTATGCTCTACCTGGATGCGGGTATTCATTTCCATAAAGTAGAAATTCCGATGCTTATCTACCAGGAACTCTACGGTACCGACACCTTCGTAATTGATGGACTCTCCAGCCCGGATGGCTGCCTCTCCCATGGCCTTTCGCAACTCTTTGGTCATAAAGGGCGAAGGAGATTCTTCGACCAACTTTTGGTGTCTTCTTTGGATGGAGCAATCTCTTTCGGACAGGTGTACGACCCGACCTTCTTGATCGCCCACGATTTGTATTTCGATGTGGCGAGGCTCTTCGATGAATTTCTCAACATAGATACCATCGTTGCCAAAGGCAGCTTTTGCTTCCTGGCGAGCCATGTTCCAATTGTTTTCAAACTCTTTTTCTTCCGAGACGATCCGCATCCCTCGTCCTCCTCCTCCAGCGGTAGCCTTGAGGATGATCGGGTAGCCGATGTCCTTAGCCAGTTTGAGTCCTTGCTTGAGGTCTTTGAGTAGCCCTTCGGAACCAGGGATAACAGGAACACCTGCCTTTTTCATAGTCTCTTTGGCGGTGATTTTATCTCCCATCTTCCGTATTTGCGTCGGCGTCGGTCCAATGAATTTGATACCGTACTCTGCACATACTTCTGCGAAATCGGCATTCTCCGATAGGAAGCCATAGCCAGGGTGAACGGCATCGGCATTGGTAATCTCGACAGCCGCCATGATCTTGGGGATGCTGAGGTAAGATTCAGAAGAAGCTGGGGGTCCGATACAAACGGCTTCATCGGCAAAGCGTACGTGCAGGCTCTCTCGGTCGGCGGTAGAATATACGGCGACGGTTTTGATGCCCATTTCTTTGCAGGTACGAATGATGCGAAGAGAAATTTCCCCCCTATTGGCTATAAGAATTTTCTTGAACATAGTTTCAATTGGCAATCATTTGGAGAATAGCAGACAGCGTTAGGCGATATTTAGCCCTTTGGGTCTACCATGTACAACACCTGGTCATATTCTACAGGCGTCGCATCGTCAATGAGGACTTCCACGATCCGTCCACTCACTTCAGATTCAATTTCATTGAAAAGCTTCATGGCTTCGACGATGCAAACAACTTGTCCGACCGCAACTTGATCACCGACTTTGACATAAGGAGGTTTGTCGGGAGAAGACGAGCGATAGAAAGTTCCTACGATGGGCGATTTGATGGGTACCAGATCGCTGTTGGCATCGGCGGCTGGTGCAGGAGCTTCTGCAACCTGAGGCGCAGGGGGAGCGGGTGGAGGGGCGGACGGCATAGATGGCACCTGTACAGTGGGTATAGGCGCTTGTACTGGCATGATTTGCTGAGGCGAAGCCACTACTTGAGGCGCCCTAGCCTTACCGTATTTTTTGGTTCTGATGGAGATAGAGAATTCTCCCTCCGTCATTTTGAATTCGGTCAAGTTGGACTTATTGATCAGTTTGATCAGCTCGAGGATTTCTTTAAAATTCATTCGTTATTGTTTTACGCGTTCGACATAGCTGGCCGTGCGGGTATCGATTTTTACCATATCCCCTTCGTTGATGAAGATGGGTACTTTTATTTCAGCGCCGGTTTCGACCGTTGCCGGCTTTGTGACATTGGTTGCCGTATCTCCTCTTACGCCTGGCTCTGTGTAGGTGACCTTCATCGTGATGTATTGCGGCAGGTCGATGGTGAGCGGCAGTTCTTTTTCCGCATGGAAAAGAATTTCAACCCCCATTCCTTCCTTGAGCAATTTGGCATTCTCGATCATTTTCTCCTCGATGGACACCTGCTCATAAGTCTCGTTGTCCATAAAGTTATATCCAACATCGTCAGAGTACAAATACTGGAATTTGCGCCGTTCTACCCGAACCGTCTTGATCTTGTGTCCTGCAGGGAAAGTGTGGTCAATGACCTTACCAGAAGTTAAGCTCTTCAGCTTAGTGCGAACAAATGCAGGTCCTTTACCAGGTTTTACGTGTAGAAACTCGACAACGGAATAAATGTCGTTCTTAAAATCGAGACAAAGGCCGTTTCGGATATCAGATGTATTTGCCATGAAAATCAGAATTTATTTTGGTGATGCAAATATAGAAAAATTGGTGGATTACCCATCTTGTCTTTCCATACCAATATTTGGGCCATCCGATATGGCTGCATCAGTCTCCATATGCCCATTTCAGGAAAGTCGCTCCCCAGGTGAATCCGCCTCCAAAGGCAGTTAAAATAATATTGTCTCCTTTTTTGAGCTGCGATTCATAATCCCATAGGCAAAGCGGCAGGGTACCAGCCGTTGTATTGCCAAAACGCTCGATGTTTACCATGACTTTTTCCAGCGGATAATCCAACTGATCGGCCACAGCGTTGATGATGCGGATGTTGGCTTGATGTGGTACCAGCCATTGTACATCCTCTGTTGTCAGTTCGTTGCGCTCAAGTATGGCACGCACCGTTTGGGACATCCCTTTAACGGCATGCTTAAATACCTGGCGGCCTTCCTGATAAACGTAGTGCTGCCGATTGGCCACTGTCTCAGCACTTGCAGGCAGCGCAGAACCACCCGCCTTCATGTGCAAATAGTGGCGGCCGTTGCCATCTCCCCTAAAAAAGGAGTCGATCAGCCCTAGGCCATCTTCGGTAGGTTCCAAAAGAACTGCTCCTCCCCCATCGCCAAAGATCACACAGGTCGTACGGTCCTGATAGTCAATAATGGAAGACATAACGTCCAAGCCAATGACAACCACCTTTTTATGAGAACCGGATTCTATAAATTTAGCCCCTGTCGTCAATGCGTATAAAAAACCAGAACAAGCAGCGTTGATGTCGAATCCAAAAGCATTTTTGATACCTACTTTATCCGCTATGGTGTTGGCATTGTCTGGAAAAACGCGATCCGCTGTTACAGTTGCGCAAAGAATCATATCCACTTCACTAGGGTCTGTATTGGTTTTTTCTAACAGACCTTTGACCATGATGGCCCCCATGTCGGTACCAGTCATATCGGTATCCTTTAGAATGCGACGCTCTTGGATACCAGTGCGGGATCGAATCCATTCATCATTGGTTTCGACCATCGTTTCCAACTCCTTATTAGTCAAAATATAATCGGGAACGTAGGCGTGAACCCCCGTGATAGCAGCTAGTTTTCGCGACATATGTTTGCCTTTGATGTTTGACGATATTAATGTTCGGACGATGCTCTGTGAAAAACGACTGGCAAGGTATGAAAAATCCCTGAAATGTATAAGAAAAGCGACCATTGGTCGTACAAAAGAGGCTAGTCGTATGATAATGAAATTTAAATTAATTTATATCATAATATGTGGTATCATATTTGCAGTTATTATAATGTATTAAGTACAGACAACTGCGATTGTTTACCAAATTTAAGGCTAGTCTGACCGCATTCCTTACTGTATTTCCCTCATAAATTATCGAAAAGCGGAAAGAATACAAAAGCAGTCATTTCTTTATCAGCGCTTTGAAACAGACAAGCAATCGCAGGAAGAAAACCTATAAAAATCCGTATGTATGAACAGGAGAATGAGTATGTTATTGGTATTGGTTCTGCCGCTCTTGATAGGCGCCGGAACAAGTAGTACGCGTGTCAAATTCATCAATGGCAACCTGAATTTTGCCAAGGAAAAGGCCGCTCAAGAGGGAAAACTTTATTTCATAGACTTTTACGCCAGTTGGTGCATGCCTTGCCGATGGATGGATGAAACGACTTTTTCGGACCGGCAGCTCACCACTTATGTATCTGAGAATTACATCCCGGTCAAGATCGACATTGACGATTTCGACGGCTATGCTTACAAACAGCTTTACAACATTAAAATGCTGCCTTCCATTCTCATCTTCAATTCGCAAGGCAAATTGCTGGCACAATACGAAGAGAGCATGGCACCTTCCAAGCTCTTAAAGATTTTGCAGCAGCACAACATTCCTCAAAACAAGCTTGCAACCCAAGGCGGTAATAATACTGTTTCGACCAAGCCGCCCAGTCCAGCACCCAAGATGCAAAAGCCGTCTGCAGCTGCTGTCAAGCCACCACCGGCTTATCAGAAACCTTCTTCGGCAGCTCCTCAGACGCCTCCGCAATCAAACACACAATCACCACCAAATAAGCAGCAGGAAACAAACATCAGAACAAACACCAATCCTGCACCACCTGAATTTGGACAAGGTTTATACCGCTTCAAAGTATCGCGCAAGAGCACGAAGGGCTACAGTGTTCAAATCGGTGCCTTTCGGGAGTACGGCAACGTGCTGCGAGAAGCCGCCAAGCTGGAAGCCGCTTTCAAGCAACCGATCATCGTGCAGATCGGCCTTTACAAAGGTCAGCCTGTATACAAAGTAATGGTCGGAGAATTCAACGGCCGCAAGCAAGCAGACCAATTGAAAACAGAGATGGCCCGAAAGGGTGTACCTGGAATTGTTAAAGACTTGTCTACGGTCGGCTAAGGTCCAAAATCCATTGACAACCTTTTCAGAAAAGCCATTCGATGTAGATCGGATGGCTTTTTTTAGTCAACTCACCCTCCTTCGTTGGGTTTGGTGTTTTGAACAAAGCTCTCCAGAGCGGCGAGCAAGCGGTCCAGGTCGTAGGTCAGCGTGTAAACATTTGGCGTGATCCGCACACCATCCAGATTCGCCCAGTTGATGGGAACGGAATGGATGGAATATTCTCGGAAGATGTAGTTGGCAATTTGCTTGGAAGTGTAGCCATCGATGGAGAACAGCGCAATGGCACAGCTGAACGCTGGTTTGTAGGAGGTATGCAGCCGAAAGCCCGGAATACTTTTCTTTGCTTTTTGTACCCAATAATTTTTCAAATAGAATAGGCGCTTTTGCTTTCTTTCAATGCCAATCATATTGTGGAACTCAATCGCCTGCGCAATGGCATGCTCGATGGCAAAAGATCGAGTACCGAGGTTTTCGAACTTTCGGATGTCGTCACTGTCTGGTTTGGGCGCCGCAAAAAGCGGATACAAGTCTTTGGCTTTTCCCTGACGCACATAAAGCATTCCACTGCCAAAAGGAGCACACAACCATTTGTGTAAGGAGGTACCAAAATAATCGCAATTGAGGTCGGGAATTTTGAAATCCAGTTGGGCAAAGGAATGGGCGCCGTCCACCAATATTTCTACCCCCCGCTTTTTGAGGGCGTCGGCAATCTGTCGGACAGGCATGACTTGGCCGGTCCAATTGATGACATGCGTCAAATGTGCCACCTTCGTTCTTTCACTAACAGCCTCGGCATAACGACGAACAATAAGGTCGTTGTCTTCCATCGGAAATTCTAAATCCAACCAGTGCAGCACAATACCGTCGCGCATCTCTCGCTGCTTCCAGGCATTGATCATGTTGGGATAGCCTTGTCGACTGAGGATGACCTCGTCCCCCACTTTGAGCTTGAGGCCAAAAATCACCGTTTCCAAAGCTTCAGAAGCATTTCGATTGATGGCGACCTCCTCCCCACTGCAACCTGCCAAAGCTGCCAATTTATCTCTAAGTGCTTCGCGCCCCCGTTCAAGATGCCGCCACATGTACAGGGTTGGTGCTTCGTTGCTCAGGCGATTGTATCGCTCCACCGCCTGCTGAACCACCAAGGGTTGTGGACTTACGCCGCCATTGTTAAAATTGATAACGGTAGGAGAAACCGTGTAGGCCATTCGAATCCGCGACCAGAATTCTTCATCCGTCGCCAACTCCGCTGCAGAGCGTTGCTTGGCATAGCTGAATGCCTCTTCCAATTGTCGACCCAAGCCAGGTCCAAGTAAAGAAGCAAGTGAAGCAGCCCCGGTCAATTCTCCGATCTTTCGAATAAATGTTCTTCTGCTAGATGACATAGTCTATAGCTTTAATGTACTTTTGCCGTAAAATTTGTTCTGAATTGTCCCGGTACCTACTCTGGGCGTGGTTTCACCATCCTAAAGTTATCTAAAAAAGATGAGCTTTGCGCATCCTTGAATTAGCAAGCCTAAAAAAATTAATCCTCAAAGTACTGTTACTGACCTTTTATTTGACCCGCATCAGCTTTACAGCACCTTCGTAACCAGCCATTTGTACATGTACGTACCAAAGGCCAACCGCTAAGTTGGTCGCATCGATGTCCAGATACTGGCTTCCCTTTTGAAGATTGACCTGCCGCTGAAAGACTTGTTGCCCTTGCTGGTTGTAAACAGAGAGTTGTGCTGGACCAGCATGGGGGACATGAACGGGTAGATAAACCGCCGCATCATTCAATGTAGATGGGTTCGGAAGTGGCGTTCCCAAGCGGAAGCCTTCATATTTCAAGTTGAGAGAGCGAAGCGGAGAGTATGCGGACTGACCGTCGCGATCCATCATTTTGAGTCGATAGTAGTATTTCCCTTCCTTTGCTTGAGCATCCACAAAGGTATAGTTGTTTTCCTCTAAACGATTTTGACCATCGACCCAACCAATGGTTTTCCACACTCGGCTGTTCAAACTCCGTTCGACTTCAAAGCCGAGAAAGTCAATTTCCGCAGCTGTCTTCCAACTCAGCGAGGTTCCGGCCGTTGTTTCCGCCGCTTCAAAAGCCAGCAATTCCAATGGCAAAGCTACGCTGGTTCCAAACACCCGAATGTAATCCACAACTATTTCCTCACTAAAACTACGCGTATCAAATAGGAGGCGAACCGAAAGATTCGTACCCGTATTATTGCCCAAGTCTATGGTAAAATCAGCGAGTGTTGCTGTCAGCTCTGCTCCATCGATGTTTCCATCTGCATCGCTGTCAAATGCCAGGTCTGACTCCGAGCCGCCAGTGGGAATAAATTGTGCAGCGGTTTGGTAACTACCGCCATCAAAAGCATATTGTATCCGAAGGAAATCTCCAAGGTCAAAATGGTCCGTCGCCCCTTCTCCTACCAATACCCGTATTTCCAAATCTGTGCTACCAGATACGTTCACGTCGTCGAGTATGATGGCCGCCCGAGGCGACAGCGTAGAAGGTGGGTCCTGAATGCGTCCATCGTCTACATTCTCAGCCGACCAAAACCAATTGCCATCCACACCATTGATGGTAGAAGAAATACAGCCAGAGTTGACATCGGCCCGATGCCAGGAATAGTATAGTCCATTGCCACAACACAGGCATTCGGAACCTGGCGTAATCGTGTAGCCGTGGTCATTTGCAGCATTTTCAAAACTTTCTCTGGCCAGCTCCACCAACTGCCCCTGGCTACTGTAGGGCAGCACTGCCAATAATAAGATGGCTAATATCAATTGTTTCATTACCATAATCGATTGCTCGCAAACAGGGGGCGTTGCGATGGGTTTCCAAATAGCGAGCTTTAAATCGGTGGGACGCGGACTTGTAAATTACGGTTTTTTAGCCGCTTTTACCAGTTTGTGTAGCATAGTGATGGCGGACTAGGGAACAAATACCATCTTCCGGGTATTTTGCCAATGCCGCTGATCGGTTGAAATTTTCAAATGGGTAAAATACATACCGGCTGGCAGCCCTTCATCTTGAGGCGACCAATGCAGCTGATGCCCTCCTTTTGCCAGCTCCTCCGAGAGGATAGAGGCAACTGTCCGCCCCTGGCTGTCCAACAGCAAGAGTTGAACATCGGCCCGAGCAGGCAATTCAAAAGCGATGGTCATATTTTGTTGTACTGGATTGGGAAAAATGCGCAGGTCTTGAATCGGTTCCGGCTCTTCGGTCGAAGTACTCAAGTCACAACGTTCTTCCAAATCCTCACAATAGCAGCGCTCTGGCAAAGTACAGTCCAGAACAAAGGGATTGGCCTTGCCATCTTGGTGCGAGGCAATCCGCCAGCTGCGTTCCCATTCTTTCCGATCCACCGGGTCAGCTAGGTGCCATCGACAGAGGGTCTGGCGTTGAAGCTCGAAGTAGCCTGCCCCGGCACCGTTGGCACGGGCGCGGTAAATGGTATTGAAGTAAAACATGGCACGCGCCACGTTGCCTTTGTGGTCCTCGCGTGGCTCGAATCGACCATCCTTGTACTCGCTCCACTGGTCGATATTTCCAGAGGGCTTAGAAGAGCGCCTTTGCCGGTCAAAGTACCAAATCTCGGTTTGATTGTCATCGATTTCACCAAAAGGAAAATTGCTTCGTTTGCCATTGACATCAACTCGTGTCGGAAAGAGATGGTGCATGTCTGTCTTGGCCGGTTCATTGCCAGCGCCAAACGCCTGTGGCCAAGTATGTTCTGTGTTAATGCCATTGGATTCGCCATCCATAAAGGCTGCCTGGGTTGGATCTTTGGTCGGGTCCAGATAGATCGTGTAGCCCGTGTAGACACAGCGCAAACTGTCATTTTCGGCGTAAACCCTTGCAAAGAGTGTATCCCGGTTTTCTGCATTGATCAATACTCGGCGAGGCGTGTAATCATCTATCAGCGCTTCAACCAGCTCCTCGCCAGTCAAATCCGGGTATAATTTTACCTGCTGATATTGGGCGCTCAAGGAGAGGCTGACCAAGATCAAGGCGAAGGATAAACAGCGAGGAATGAAAGGTGGCATTTTTTTGTCTGCAAGATACGCATTGCTTGGGATTGAAAGGATAACTCTTCTAATTTGTCGTATTTTAGCAGCATTCAATCACCTCAAAATAGGAACAAGTGGAAATCAAAGAATTGATGAATACTATGCCGCAGCTTGGCAAGATCGAATGGATCGGCCTACGTCCAGCTCGGCGGGAAGCCCTACAGTCGGTAGAAGGTGTAGAAATTACGGTTGAGAGTGGGCTGGTCGGTGACCATTACAAAGGCAGCAGTCGCAAACGGCAGGTAACCCTCATTCAGGCTGAGCATCTACAAACCGTTGCTTCTATTTTGCAGAAAGACCAGATTGATCCGGCCTTGACGCGACGCAACATCGTCGTTTCCGGCGTCAACCTTTTGGCTTTCAACAAACAGCAATTACAAATCGGTGATGAAGTCATCCTCGAAATGACTGGCCTTTGCCACCCTTGCTCCCGAATGGAGGAAAACCTGGGTGCTGGTGGCTACAATGCCATGAGAGGCCATGGGGGTATCAACACCCGCGTAATCAAGGGTGGGCGCATTCAGGTGGGCGATATGGTAAAATTGCATGTAACGACAAAGGAAGGTGTAGAACATTAAAAAGTCAAAAAATGAAGTTCAAAAAAGTCGCCTTTACCAACCGCAATGGCTACAACTTGGCTGCTCGACTGGAGCTACCAGTGGACCAATATCCCATTGCCTATGCCATTTTTGCCCACGTATTTACCGGCAATAAAAACCTCAGTGCGACCCGCCACATCAGCCGTGCCTTGACCATGGACGGCATCGCGGTCTTGCGCTTTGATTTTACGGGCCTGGGCGAAAGCGAAGGCGATTTTGCCGATACGACCTTTACTTCTAATGTCGATGATTTGATGGCAGCAGCTGAATTTCTCGAAACCCACTACGAGGCACCCAGTATTTTGATTGGCCATTCTCTGGGAGGCGCAGCCGTTATTTTTGCAGCCGATCGCCTGGCGTCTGTCCGAGCTGTAGCTACTATTGGTGCGCCTTCAGAACCCAAGCACGTACAACATCTGCTGCGAGACAAACTGGAAGATATTCAGGCGGAGGGCAAGGCGATGGTCCATATTGGCGGGCGAGAATTCACCATCAAGCGAGCATTTCTCCATGATTTAAACAGCAAAAATATGTTTAAAATCCTGGCTGATCTTCGCAAACCTATTTTGGTGCTCCACTCTCCCCAGGACCGAACGGTAGAAATAGAAAATGCCGCGCAAATTTACCATGCGGCACGTCACCCCAAAAGCTTCATCACCCTGGATGGTGCCAACCATATGCTGACCAATAAAAAGGATGCGGCCTATGTCGGCAACGTCATTGCAACTTGGGTCAGCCGCTACATTGTCCAAGAGGAGGAAGAGCCGCTGAGGACGGACCGGCAGGTGGTGGTACGCCTGGACAATGAACCGGGCTATACAACCGAAATTCTAGCAGGCATTCACAAGCTGATCGCGGATGAGCCAGGAAGCGTCGGTGGCAACGACTTTGGTCCCGATCCCTATGGCTTTTTATCGGCCTCTTTGGGTGCCTGTACGGCGATGACTTTGAAAATGTATGCCAAGCGCAAAAAATGGCCACTGGAAGAAGTGACGGTTCATTTAAATCACTTCAAGAGGTACGTAGACGACTGCCATGACTGCGAAAAGTCCAATAGCAAATTGGATCATTTCGAACGAGTGATTGAATTGGAAGGGGATTTGACGGCAGAACAGAAGGCTCGACTATTGGAAATCGCCGATCGCTGTCCGGTGCATCGGACCCTGCATGCGGAGGTGCGGGTGGATACGGTTCTGGCATAAAAATTCTCACCGTCTACCGCTTTTTTAATCAGGGTATGTCTCCTTTAAAACCTTCGCTGGCAACTCTTACAGGTTTCCGAACAAATTCTCTGCTCCAAAGGTTAATAATTCGCACATTGACACAAAGCAGCATTCATTTTGACCCACAGATAGCGGTGCAAAGCTGCCTTTTGTATCACATTAATCTCACAAACTAAGCAGAAAATTAAATCACATGGGATTCTTAGACCGTTTCCGCTCAGACAAAGAAAGCGACATCAGAAGAGAATGGAAAGTTTTGGACTCTATGGACCAACTCCAACAAATCATCGAGGGTTCGCACCAACGGCCGGCAGTCATCTTCAAACACAGTGTCACCTGCGGAATCAGTGCCATGTCTAAATTCCAGTTGGAAAGAGAATGGGATTTTCAAGAGGAGGAACTCGATTTTTACTATCTTGACCTTTTGAATCATCGGGACATTTCCAACAAAGTAGCAGACCTGACGGGGGTTATTCACCAATCTCCACAGGTTATCTTACTCAAAGGTGGCAAGGCCGTGTACAATACGTCGCATCATAACATCAGTATCGGTGCCTTGAAGCAGGCGATTGCCTAGAGAACTAAGTGCATCCCAACCATCAAGCCATCCAATAGTCTGCTGCCATCTGGTCGTCTTTCTCCGGAGGATAGGTCCCTGATTTTGTAACCAAAGTTCTTCAAATCGGTATAAAGACCTTAAAGCAGATACTTCATCTATGGCGGCCAAAAAACGGGCAAAGACCAAAAAGAAATCGACTCCAAGCCAAGAGCCCATCGATAAGCAGGTGGACCAAGCATCGGTCCCCGATAAGGCTACATCTAAAGGTTTTTGGTCTAAGCATTGGATACCGGGCCTCATCATCGCTCTGTTGGCTTTCGGCCTCTACAGCCTATCCATCAATTTTGAGTACGTACTCGACGATCAAATCGTTTTTACCAACAACTCCTACGTCAAGAAAGGCTTTGGTGGCATCAAAGAAATTATGACGACGGAGAGCTTCTCGGGTTATTTCGGTGGCCAGCGCGATTTGGTTGTCGGCGGACGTTATCGTCCGCTTTCCATCGCTACCTTTGCCGTTGAATATGCCCTTTTCAAGGAAAATCCGAAGGTCAGCCACTTCATCAATATTTTGTTGTATGCTTTAACCGGTCTATTGGTTTTCCGCCTCTTCCACACGATGTGGCCGACGGCGAAGCCCAAAGTGAACTGGTACATCGGCCTGCCATTTGTGGCCGCTTTGCTGTTCATCTGCCATCCGGTACACAGCGAAGTCGTTGCGAATGTCAAAGGGCGGGACGAAATTATGTGTTTGATGGGGGCTTTGGCTGCTCTATATTATGCTTTCAGGTATCATCGGTCCGGCCAATGGCTGTGGTTGTTCGCTATGGCCATTACCTTCTTTTTAGCGCTCCTAGCCAAGGAATCAGCCTTGACCTTTGTAGCAGTCATCCCCCTGAGCTTGTACTTTTTCCGAAAACCAGATTGGGGAAAAACGGGTATAGCAACAGCTGTTTTGCTCATTTGCAGCCTCGCCTATATCAGCCTTCGCACCAGTGTCATCGGTTATCTACTCGACAGTGGAACAGAGATGAACGATATTATGAATAATCCCTTCGCAGGCATGTCTGCAGCGGAGCGATTTGCAACTGTGTTTTACACTTTGGGCCTGTACATCAAGTTGCTATTCATTCCTCATCCATTGACCCATGATTACTATCCCTACCACATTCCCATTATGAATTGGAGTGAATGGCAATCCATCCTGTCGTTGGTTATCAACTTGGGAGTCGGTGTCTTGGGGCTGATTGGTTTGAAGAAAAAACGCTTGTGGTCCTATGGCATTTTATTTTACTTTTTGACGCTCTCCATTGTTTCCAATGTGCCATTTACGGTTGGGACTTTTATGAATGAGCGCTTTATTTACATGCCATCCATAGGCTTTTGCCTCATTGCTGGCTGGTTTATTGGACATCAATTGCCCAAATGGACCCAGGGCGAAGGGGAAACGAGTAACTTGCTCAGCATTGGATTGGCTGCCTTGCTGGTCATTGGTTTTGCCACGAAGACCTTGATGAGGGTTCCTGCCTGGAAGAATGCCCTCAGTTTGAATGAAGCAGCCATCAAGGTGTCTAAAAACAGCGCCAGGGCCAATTTATTCATGGGAACAGCTTTGTTTAAGGAGTACCTTGCCGAAAACGCGCCAGCTCAGAAACAAGCATTATTGGAGCAGGTGGATGCCTATGTACGCAAAGCCATGGAAGTGAATCCGCGTTATGGTTCTGCCATTAAAATGTACAGCGGTGTAGTGGCAGAACAGTACAAAGCAGATGGTAATTTGGACAAATTATTATCCCAGTTTAAAAATCTCATCCTCACCAAACCCAATATCGACTACATCGACACCTACCTCGAATTTCTCATCGACAAAGGTACCGACAATGATAAGCTGGCCAATTGGTGTTACGAAGTAGGTAGCCGTTTTGCCGCCAGTGGCAGCAATTTTACAGGCAATGCTTTAAAGTATTTGGAAAAGTATGGCATGCAGCTCGCACCGGGTGATCCACGCATTCGACAGGAGTTGGTAAAAATCTACCAGGCTCTTGGCAATTCCAACAAAGTCCAACAATATCAATAAGACTATTTCAGGCCGATCGTCTGGCGTATCTCACATCAAACAAAACCAGAATACCTAGTATGATGGTTAAGTCTATATTTTGAATAACCGTCGGGTTTTGCAAATCGTCAAAATAAGGGTAAGTCGAATACAACAGCCCCGAGCATAAAATAATCGAAATGACAACGGAAAAGGCACGGAAGCGAATTCTGGTAAAAATTTTAGGGCTCCGCTGAACCTCCTTGACGCCCTGCATAAGATTGTAAATTATAAAGCCACCGTAGGCAATAACCACTAAAATACCTGACATTATTTCCTGAGTCGTCATATCTTCTATGGCAGGTCTGTATCTCAGCGTTGTAGCTAAGCGATACAAAACGAACAGGAGTAAAAGCAACCTCATTATTCCAATGAAACAATAGTAAGTAGGAATAAATGATTCTTCCTCTTCCAGATCGAGAATCTCGTCTTTCATAACTTCTTTGTGGTTGATCAGCACACATTAAAACAAACAATATGTTTTATTATTTAAAACAATATGTTGATTTTAAAAACTTTTTGTTTTAGATTTGTAAGGTCTTACAATTCATAGGCTGCAAAAACAAGATACGATGAAAAATTGGGCATCCTCGCAAGAGATACTACAATATGCTAAAGATAATTGGTTCAAGATATTTTTGATTTCTTTCGTGCTGTACGTCTTTTTGAGCAAAGATTTCAGCTTCTCGGTAAATTTAAACAATCCTGAGCCTGGTCCGACGCCAGGCGTGCGTATGGAGGCACCTGATAAGAGAGAGAAAAAGAAGGAGGTATTGTTGACTCAAAAGCAGGTCAAGCCCCAAAAAAACGAGAGCAGCTTTTTCGATCGCATTCGTCTACCGTTCATCGGCCGAGAGAAGGCTCCCTTGATAAAATCCGAATTGGCTAGTATTGAGGAAAGCACCAAGATGGCTTATTTGAAGCGCTTTGCGCATGTGGCTCAAAACGAGCAGAAAAAGTTTGGTATTCCCGCCTCTATCACCTTGGCCAATGCACTTTTGCACAGCTTTGCTGGCCAGCGGGATATGAGCCTGAAGGGTAACAATCATTTCGCCTTGCCATGTACGAGTAGCTGGCAGGGGGATAGCGGTACCTATTCCGATGCCTGTTATCGGCATTATGAGAGTGCCTGGAGCAGTTTTCGCGACCACAGCGTTTACCTAAACGAAGGTAAATTTGCACATTTGAAAAAACTGAATGTCACGGACTATAAGGGATGGGCCAGAGGACTGGAGAAAGCTGGTTTTTCAGACTTCAGCTCACTTGCCAAGTCGTTGATAAGAATAATCGAGGATTATCAATTGCATCAATTCGATAAAGTGTAGAGACGGTTATTGTGAGGGCTTATCAATGACTTTTACCAGTGGCAAACCCGATGCTCCTGTTCGTTGGACAGGAGCATCTCGCTTTTGTAGATGGATGCCACAGAGAGACTTTTGCGGATAATTGGACCGTTTTGCCGCTATCGGACTCCCTTGCGCTTCATCTTGTGGTAGTGAACCCCTGCTCCGTAGACCCAGCCTTCAAAGCCTCTTTTGTGTCGGACTTTTACCCAGGGCTCATCGGCCATCTCGACACCCAGATTGATGCGCTGTGTCGAATCTGTCATTTCGCCAAGAAACTGAACTTGGCTAAATAGTGGTAATTCCAGCAACACGGCACTATCCAGGCTTGGACCTGTGCGCAGCTTCAGCTTATCAATGGTAACATATAAGCGGGTAAAGCTCCCCTGATTGGTCCGAGCGACGGAAGTAGCGTTCTGCTCATTGTTTGAGGGTGCAGAGGCAGTATTGGTGGTGGAAGCAGTTGTATTGCTTGCCGGGTTTGCAAGCGTGTCGGTTGCAACTGTCTCGTCTTCTGAATCTTCTTCCAGCTCGGAATCAACAACGTCTTCGTATTGCTGCTTGGTATCATTGCATTGCGATACAGCCCACATGATAAAGCTGCCAAAGAAGACCAGAATGATCCATACTTCAAGTCTTGGGAGAAGACTTTTCTTGGGTTGGCTCATAAGTCAAAGAGATTAATAGCTTTACAAATGTACTCTTTCTACCTCATTTGGTTAAATTATCTGTAAATTATTGACATTAGAGACAACTTGTAAGCGAGCCGGGTTCATTGAGCGCATGATTTCATTTTAAATTATCGGTCTGAAAATGCTCATTGTAACGATTCTTTAGCATCAACTTTTTGAGCAGCTTGTACACATTGAGCCAAGCATGAGTTGGAGAGAAATTTTTCACAGGCGAAGTAAAAAGCACAAGCGATTCCGTAGCATCGGCGAGCATTTTAGATGAAGTAGATGGAAAGATTTCATGCAAACTATTGGTTCATTTAGTTCTACAAACTAAGTGACTGGACAAAGCTACGTTATCCTTCGTTTGAGATGGGTTCCATCTGTAGACGAGGCAAAAAACACAGACAGAGCTATGGCGCATATTTTTAGCGAAGTATAGAGGTGAAAGTCGTTCAAAATAAGCCATCATTTATTCAATTTGTCTAGGCACTTACTGACCTCTAATTCAAGTACTTAATTGATTCAACATGTCGAACGATTTAATCTATCAAATTGGGCTGACCAAAATACCGCTCGTCGGCCACATCACAGCCAGGAACCTCATTAGTTATTGCGGAGGTGCCAGAGCTGTGTTTGAAAACTCTAAAAAGACCCTTCTCAAAATTCCGGGTATTGGCCCAACTGTCGCAAAGCACATTACTCGTCAGGATGTGCTGAAAGAGGCAGAACAAGAAATATCTTTCATTGAAAAGCATCGAATTCAAGCACTGTTTTACCTGGACGAAGCTTATCCATCCAGACTCAAGCAGATTTATGATGCTCCCATCATGCTGTATTTCAGCGGCAAGGGCGATTTGAATAAATTCCGAATGGTATCCATCGTGGGTACTCGAAAGCCTACCCTACTTGGCATTACCCTTTGCGAAGAACTCATCGAAGGACTACAGCCTTATGGCGTAAGCATCGTCAGTGGCCTGGCATATGGCATCGACATTGTCGCCCATCGACAGGCATTAAATCATCAGATGGAAACCATTGGTGTCTTGGGTCACGGCCTCGACAGAATCTACCCTGCGCCACATCGAACCACCGCCCGCCAAATGATCAATCGAGGTGGCTTACTGACAGAGTACAGCAGTCAGACAGAAGTCGACGCTCGTCATTTTCCTATGCGCAATCGCATTATTGCAGCCCTTTGTGATGCGCTGGTCGTCATTGAGACAGGTAGAAAGGGAGGATCGATGATCAGTGCAGAAATGGCAAATGGCTATAATAAGGACGTTTTTGCATTGCCTGGACATGCCAAAAGTCAATCCAGTGCAGGTTGTAATTACCTCATCAAATCCCACAAAGCTGCACTTATCGAATCGGCAGAAGACCTGGTCAAAAACATGCGATGGGAAGAAATCGATGCCTCCAAGGCGATTCAACCTCAACTATTCACAGAATTAGAGCCAGAAGAAAAGGCACTCTGCCAATTATTCAATGGAAATGATGAGATGGCCATCGATCGATTGATTGCCGGACTGGGAAAATCGTCTAGTGAAATGGCATCCTTGCTTCTACAACTCGAGTTTAAGGGTGTCATTCGCTCCTTACCTGGAAAACGCTACGTATTGGCTAGATAGGATAAAGCAAAGAGGGTATTCCATAGGTTGAGTGACTAAGATTTGGCGGGAAATCAGAGACAATTTATCCCTTCATGAACAAATGCAAGTTAGATTAATCAGTTACTTAACATTGATTGAAAATACTTTCGATTTGTGATGCTTATATTTGCCCAAATTCACCAAGACAATGAGAATCTTATTGCTTTTACTTACTGCTGCCTTGTTTGCCTGTACCCCTAAAGCAGCCATCATTCCAAATGATGTTCCACCTGCTTACGACAATAATGTAGCGCCAAAAAAAGAACCCATCCAAAAGCCTAAAAACATCATTCTGCTCATTGGCGACGGCATGGGGCTTACACAGATTACAGCAGCTATGTATCGCAATGGCAACCGTCTCAACCTAGAACGATTCCCAATTGTCGGTCTTCACAAGTCGCATTCCAGTTCTGCCCTGATTACCGATTCTGCAGCTGGAGCCACAGCCTTTGCATCTGGTGTCAAAACCT
>JBCCSZ010000015.1:0-41979 GCA_039199225.1 Bacteroidota bacterium | reverse complement strand
TATCAATTTAGTTCAAAAAACACAGGATTTAGTTTCACAGTTAAAAACAGAATTAAAAGAGCTAGAAACAAAATTCAAATCAACGAAAAAGTCGCTCCTAAAAATCGAAGGCTCTATCGCTAGAATAGGTAGGTCTATCGAAAAGGCTGAGCGCAAAGCTGCAGCGGAAAAAGCAGCTTTACCGAAACGAAGAAGAGGCAGACCAAGAAAGGAAGTCTCAACTGTTCCCGCCACACCACGACGTAGAGGTCGGCCAAGAAAAACCGAAGTCGAAGTTGTTGCGGCGGAACCAAAAAGAAGGGGCAGACCAAGAAAGAATGCTGCTCCTACGGCAACGGCAAAGACAACTGCTGCACCTAAGAGAAGAGGCAGACCTAAAAAGAATGCCGCTCCTGTAGCTCCGGCCAAAGAGGTCAAAGCAGCTGCACCTAAGAGAAGGGGCAGACCTAAGAAGAATGCCGCTCCTGCAGCTCCGGCCAAAGTGGTCAAAGCAGCTGCACCTAAGAGAAGAGGTAGACCTAAAAAGGCTGCTGCTCCTACCACTACAACTGCCAAGAGTAAACCTACTCCGGTTAAGAAGGCCACTGCAGCCAAGAGTAAACCTACTCCGGTCAAGAAGGCTACTACAGCCAAGAGTAAATCTACACCGGTTAAGAAGGCCACTACAGCCAAGAGAAAGACTTCCGCTAAGAAAGCTGGTGCGACTGTTAAGAAAGTAACAGCTACCACTTCACGTAAGAAAACAACGACTTCCTCCAAGCGCGCTGCTAGCAAGCCACAAAAGGTTGCAGCAAAAGCTTAGGTTGAAGACCCTAGAAGAGAACTTCTCTCAAACAGCTACGCTAAATAATCGACAAAGGCGTAGCTGTTTTTTTATTTTTTCGCTCCCATACAACCATTCCAGCCCAAAGCGCCTCTTTGTATAGTTAAGCTGTTACAGCTTAAAAAGTTGTTTAAGGATTTTTTGCAAATGTCAAGGGACGTTTCCATCTCTACCAAGCCGTTTTGAAGCTCAAGGGCAGTTGAAGCTGCCTTGCCAACGGGCGGATAGCTACAGGGTAGGATGAAAAAAGCGTTTTGTAACAGTTGTAAATGATTTTGGACAACTTCAAAGGGTGCTGCAACGGAGAAAGGTGGGTTTAAACTACTTTTTAGAAAGCATTTTGTACCTTGCGCCCCTATTGAAAATAGGATTGAACGAATCGAAAAAATCAACACACAAGCGATAGGGTCATCGGCTGATGATCATTGATTTTGTATTATCTCGAGAAGAGACTTAGAAAAATAATTCAAGTAGACCAGTTCAAAGATGGAGCAAACGACTAAGTTAGTAGAAAACGCGAATGTACTAGAAAAAAGAACCGTTTCACCCCCAAATGTCAAACACGCGGTAATTCTCGCCGCCGGAAATGGCCAAAGATTTCGCGAAAAGGGAGTGGAATTACCAAAGGTCCTCTTAAAAGTGGGGGGGATGCGATTACTCGAACGAACCATCCTCACGCTCAAAGAAGCCGGAATTGAACATTTCAGAATTGTCACCGGAGCCTATGGCGACCAGATTGCGGAAACCCTCGGCAAGATCAACCGCCTAAAAGGTCTGGATGTAGCGTTTGTCCCATGCCCCGATTTCAACCTCGGCAATGGAATGTCCCTCGCCGCCGGTGCCGGCCCCGTCGATCAACCTTTTCTGCTAACGATGGCCGATCATGTCTTCTCCATCAACATGATCAAAGAGTTTGTTCACAAGAGCCTCGACCAAGAAGCAGACTTGCCTGCCTTGGCTTGCGATCCAGACATAGACGGTGTCTTCGACCTGGACGATGCAACCAAAGTTGAGTCCCGCCACGGACGCATACACAACATCGGCAAGCAAATTAAGAAATACAACTTGATTGATACCGGCCTGTTCTATTTTCCAAAAGGAACCGGCCCCATCATTCAGGAAAAAGCCAGACAAGGCGCCCATTCTGTTAGTGAAATCGTTGGTCAATTCATTGAAGAACAGGGCTTTAGAACCATATCCATCGAAAATAACTTTTGGCAGGATGTGGACAATCCGAGCATGCGCAAGGAGGCCGAACGCCGACTGCTGAAGTCTTTGATCAAGCCAACCGACGGCTGGGTTAGCAAGAAAATCAACCGCCACGTCTCCACTCGTGTCAGCTTATTCTTGTCGCGATTCAACGTGACGCCCAACATGGTGACGACTTTCGTCTTTTTCTTCACCTTGTATGGCGCCTACCTGGCAGCCAGCGGAGAATACCTAAAAATAGCGCTGGGAGGGCTTATTTTCCAGATTGCTTCCATACTTGATGGCTGCGACGGAGAGCTCGCCCGCCTCAAAATGTTGGGCTCCCGCTTTGGAGCCTGGTACGATACACTGACAGACAACGCTCGCTATATTCTATTTTTTGGTTCCCTTGGTTATGGGGCTTACCAGGCCGGAGGACCCGATTTTTACTTCTACGCCTCCATCATTTTCCTTTTCCTAGGCTTCTATGTAGCCACCAGGATGGCCATTTTCACTTGGAACAACGGTGGTGCATTGACCAATCTCGTCGTCACCAAGACGGTCGACGATAAAGCTGCCAAAAGTTCAAACTGGTGGGATAAGATTGTCAAATCCCTGCGTGGTATCGACAAGCAAGATGTATCGGCTTTCATCGCTTTCATTTTGTGTGTCGTAGGTCTTTCCAAAGTAATGTTTTGGTTGGTCTTCATAGGCTCCTTCATCGTGAGCATCACCATTACCAGGACTTTTGCGAAAGCGAGTCGTAAAAAAAAACGGCAGTTAACACTTAAAAAGCCCGCGCCCTTTGTTTTTTACTTCTTTGGCGCGCTCCTACTTTGTTATTTGATCTACAAAATGGATGTCACAACCGTTATGACATCCTTGACAGAGGTCGGCGGCTGGGTTTTTCTCGTTTTTGCAACAGCTATTTTCTGGATTCTGGCAAACACCATGAGTTTGGCCAACCTGACCAATTACAAGATTCCCTTCTTGGATTTGCTCTACATTCAGATTACCGGCGATGCCTACAATGACATCATCCCCTTGGCGGGCTTGGGAGGCGAACCCTACAAAATCAAACAATTGTCCAACTTCGTGGGCCTTGAAGAAGGCAGCCGAACCATCGTACACAATCGTTTGATCCACTCTTTGACGGGTATTTTATTTACTTCCATCACTGGATTTGGAGCAGTAGCACTCGTTTCGATGACAGACCAATGGCGGATTCCCATCCTGATTGCCAGCAGTGTCTTTGCCATTGTCACAGTAGGAATGATTTGGTTGACCTTGTCTTCCGTTCCAAACAAGCTATCCGGTTTTGTACTCAAAAAGCTAAAATTCATCGATGAGTTTCGCAACGAATCCCTGAGTCCCAAGCGCTTTGCCATCAGTTTCTTCTGGAAATTGTCTGCCCGAGCCCTAAACCTACTCGAAATTTACGCCATCTTCGTTGTTCTTGGCTACAGTCCGGACTTGTCTTATCTCGTTATGGTATCTGCCATGCTCTCGTTGAGTGCGACCTTGTTTTTCATTGTTCCGCAGGGAATTGGGGTCAGTGAAGCCAGCGTTAGTACGGCCTTTGTATTGCTGGGTCTGGGTGCGCAAGTCGGCTTGATCTTTGGTCTGTTGCGGCGCGCCAGAATCGTCTTTTGGGCGCTTTTGGGGATTGCCATTCAGTTAACAGTGGTGCTGATCCGCAAGCTTATGGCGCGAAAAGTCCAGCGGGAAATGGTTAAGTAGTTCCTATAAACAGTTTCCTCTATGTTCAATTTGTTTCTGCTCTGTCTATTGGCAATGTCTGTTATGGTTTTCCAACGCGTCAGAGTCATCTTTCGGCAGTATAAATGTCCGGGAGAAGAAACGATAAGAGACTACTTTTATGGCAAGCTAAAAAAGCGCGATCCAGAGAAATACGAATTGGTGGTAGCTCACCTTGGCATTTGCGAAGACTGTCAAAACTTACTTCATTCCATCGAAAATTCAGACAATGTAGACATTGATCGACATTTGATTGACCCGGATGGGCAGTGAAGAAAGAAATTTCAGACGATTGGCTTTGCTTAGCTCAAACTTAAAAGTCGTTGAATAAATCCCTGGCCCGCTTGTTCACCTGAAAATTATTGGAGTTATTTCCTGCAGGTAAAGGCTCTCCGCGATACAGCTCTTGCTCCCAACCGGGGTTGTTGATCTCTCCGCGAGCAGTAGAATGCAAGAGTATGTACCCACCAGTTGCCAAAGAAGGATTGTAGAATAGGAATCGTACATTGCGCTGGCCAGTTCTCGGCAACGAATTATAGGACCATATTTCATAAGGAGGAGCAGTCGGTTCATCTTCAACCGTTACAACATCGTGTGGTTTGCCATACTTCATAAAAATCCACCCCCGATCACTTTCAAAACCGTGGCGGAATCCAGCCTCATAGGTGCGGTCGACGGCACGTGCCACTTCCATGTACTTTTTATAGGATTCTTCCGGGTTGTTGGGGTTGAAGCGAGCCCAGTAGGAAAACAAGTAACGACGTTGAGCAACAATCTCTTTATCCCGCAACATCAAATTGAGGACTTCTACATCGGCATCTGGTATATTCATGGCGATAGCCTGCAAACTGTATTTTAGCTCTTCCTCGCTGAGGCCCTTGACAAAATCTTCGACGGGCTCTTTTTCCAATTCTTCCATGCGGAGGTAGGGATTGCTCCGTTGAAAAAAGACACTCTTGCTGCTCAGCAACTCATTTTGCTCGGAGCGTATCTCCACTGTCAAATTATAGTTGCCCGAAGGCAATTTGCTGATGTCCTCTTTGATCAGCAAGACATCGATGGGTACAACCTCGCGGGTGCGATGGCCCAAAAAGGCAGTGGCCTTCTCCCCATTCCCTTTGATGGATTCAATCAGATAACGCACCTTGTAGTCTCCCTTCAGCTTTTGGTCCAAATTGTAAACCTCTGCATAAAAGAGGAGCTTGGCGTAGCGCTTGCTGTAAAAATTGAAAGGCAGTGGCTCCATGTAAATGCCATTCTTAACAAAAGCATTTTGAGCCTTAGAAGGCTTGTAGGAGGCCAACAATTGAACATCCGATTGCATCAACTCCTTCCCAGCATAATTGACCGAGAGAGGAGCCGTAAACTTCTTATTATTGGAATCGTTGTTTAAATCCTGAACGAGAATTTCCAGCTCGTATTCACCATTCTCGAGGCTGTATCGCTTCAAATCGATGAAATCGATCGGCTTCATTGTCAGAGGGCTGTTGAGGTCATACTTATCAAATTTGACAATGTTACCTCCCTTCTTAAATAGAATAATGACCTCAAGAGAAGCCTGCTTACTGAGACTGTCCACCTCCGCAAACTCAATGGTCTTGCCCACAATGTGTAAATATATTTCTACATAAGGCTTGGCAGGACTATTAAAAGTGGCAAAGGAAATGCTGGTGTCCAAAGCATTGAGCTGAAATCCAAGCAGAAAGGTCAATAGAAGCAATCCGGCGTTTTTCATAATCCTCTTGAGTTTAGCAGAAGTAAAATATTTGCAGAGAGGGTAAACTCATACGATCTAAAGAGCTACCATCGTCTATCAAGATACGGAATATTCTCAGCAGCCCTACGTCAATAAAACGGAAATGTCAGGAGTCTGCTGCCTTATTAAGCCTTATGCACCTAAAAGCGACTCTATTCGTCCCCGGCTGGCTCCTCCTCCTGATCCTCTCGGGTGCCTTTTTTGAGCTGAAATTGAAAATGATAGGAGCTAATATCTGTAGACAAGACCATTAGGCTGTCTTCAAAGCGTTCGACCATGTATAGCAACTCCTGGGCGCCTGCTTGGGTGATCTTCGCACCTTCCAGGGTAAAAGCCTCTATCATCGGTTCTCCCATGATGTTCGTTTCCATTTGGCCATCTTCCTGAAACTGAAAATAGGCGTCATCCAACGATTCGGTATTTTTGCCATTGCGTTTGGCAGCCAAAACCTCCCAGTATCCCTGTAGTTGATCGGCGCTGATGGCCACAGAAGGTCTTTCCTCGACCACCTCCTCTTTTCTCTCTTCCTTCGGCCCCTGCTCGGAATGGCTATCAGTACCATCACCACAGGCAGTCAAAAACAGTGCAGTAGCAAACAGCATCCACATAGTATATACTAATTGTCGTTTCTTCATTTTTATTTTTTGTTTTAAGCAGAACGGAACATCTGGGATCACTCCCTTTCAGTAGCGGAATAAATTTCCGCAAAATTACAGAATTTTCAGACAATCTCCACTACCGTCACCTCTGGTAATATACCAACCCGACCGGGATAGCCTAGAAAACCAAAACCCCTATTGACGTACAAATATTGTCGCTTGCGCTGATAAAGACCACCCCATTGCTTATAAACGTACTTGGCGGGACTCCATTTGATCCAACCAGGAATTTCAATGCCGAACTGCATACCATGTGTATGACCAGAAAACGTAATATCAATATCCGGAAAATCCTTTACGACCTGATCTTCCCAATGCGACGGATCGTGCGAAAGCAACAGCTTCAATACTGCTCGCTCGGCGCCCTTGTAGGCTTTCAGCAAATCGCCGTAGGTATGAAAACGCGCCGAAGCCGAATAATTCTCTACCCCAATGACAGCCACCTGCTCTCCCTCTATCTCCAACAGCCGATTTTCATTGAGCATCAAATCCCATCCCATGCGCTGGTGGACATTTAGCAAATCCTGAAAATTTTGCTGCTTGGCCTCCGGACTCGGCCAGCGGACGTAATCGCCATAGTCGTGATTACCTAAAATGGAATACACCCCATAACGAGCTTTTATGTTTTTGAAAACAGAGATGTAGTCTTGCATTTCCCGAGCCATGGAATTGACCAGATCACCCGTAAAAAACACCAAATCGGGTTTTTGAGCATTGACCAGCGCTACCCCCTCACTGACTTTCTCGGGGTCGGTAAAACTTCCGGAATGAATATCCGAAATTTGCACAATCCGCAGTCCTTTCAATTTATTGGGCAAGCCTGGTATCGAAATGCGCTCTCGAAAAACCTTGTAGCGATATTTATTCCGCAAAATACCATGGGTCATTAGGCCAAATAAAAGCCCTCCCAGCAAAAGTGCCAACTGCGACACCCAAAGGGTCCGATTGGGCATCGACCAGTCCAGCAACCCCAACCAGGCGACCAACTGAACCAAGAGTCGAAAGACATCTTCCAACAACAAAAGGACAGCAATCAAGAACTTGGCAAAGTAAGCAATGAACACCACCGAGCGCGCGTCTGCAATGCCCTTGGAGCGCAGCGCTTCGCGACCGTTGCGCAACAACACGAACGACAAGGCCACCGCCCCAACAGGTATCGACCAGTACAATAGATAACTAAAATTGCGGAGTACGTCGGGCCAAAACGCTGCCACCTGGGCCAGTGCCTGAAATGCGAAAAGATCAAAAAGAAAAAGCAGTATGAGCAGGAATAGATTCCTCATCTAGGGCAAAATTTGTTGATTCCGAGCAAAACAATAACCAAGCCTCGCAGGCAAATACCTGACTACTGCCTTACAAAAAGTATTTCAGATAAAGCGTTTTAAAAACCCTTTTGTTCAGAAAGAATAACTTTTGGAACAAAATATTTACCTTAGCGGAGACCTGACTTCACATCCACGATATGAAAACAAATGCAGTTTCCATACTCGTCTGCTTTTTCTTTGTGTACCTACTATCTGCTAATCTTTCAAATGCCCAGCCTGGCTTCTACGATGAATACTATTTCACCGCAGCCGACTCACTCAGAGGCATGCTCCTACCACAAAGAAGTTGCTACGACGTCCACTATTATGAGCTTGATCTGCGCATCGAGCCCAGCGAACGATCTATACAAGGTGTTGTAAATATCCACTTTACAGCTGTAGAAAGTTTTGAGCGCTTGCAAATTGATCTTTACGATGATTTTCAGGTAGAAAACATCACTTACCAAGGCCAATCTCTGTTTTTTGAACGCTTGCACCAGGCTCTGCTGGTCAATATGCCCAATCCCATCGAACAAGGGAAGCAGGGGGTGCTGGTTGTCCGCTACAAAGGCCAGCCACAGATGACAGACGATGCGCCTTGGAACGAAGGCTTTGTATGGTCAAAAAGCAAAAGTGGCAAAGATTGGGTAGGTGTTGCTTGCGAGGGGGCCGGCGCCAGCATGTGGTGGCCCTGCAAAGATCACCTTTCCGATGAGCCCGACAGTGTTTCGCTCAAGATCGCTGTGCCTCCCGACCTCAAGGCCATTTGCAATGGCAACCTACTGGAAGTCCGCCCCCTACCCGATGGTTACTTGTCTTTTCACTGGAAAGTCAGTTACCCCATTAACTCTTACAACATTACGGTCAACATCGGCGAATTCAGCCATTTCAGCGATACTTATTACGATAAAGACAGCATGCCTTTGCAAATGGATTATTACGTGCTGCCAGAAAATCTAAAGAAGGCCAAAAAGCATTTTCGGCAAACAAAGCGGGTTTTGAAGGCTTTCGAGCATTATTTCGGCAAATATCCGTTTCCCAAAGATGGCTATGCACTGGTCGAAACGCCTTACTTGGGAATGGAACACCAAGGAGCCATCGCCTATGGCAATAAGTACCGCCGGGGTTACCTGGGTGAAACGCACCAAAGTCATATGGACTGGGACTACATCATCGTCCATGAAACAGCCCATGAGTATTTCGGCAACAGCATCAGCTGCAAGGATATGGCAGAGGTATGGATTCACGAGTCTTTCGCCACCTACATGGAAGCCCTCTTCGTAGAATATGAGTATGGTTACAAAGATGCCGTTGACTACCTGAATTACAATCGGCGCATCCCAGCCATTTACAACAAGGAACCCATCCTAGGACCCCTAAACGTTAATTGGGAAGAGTGGAAGCACAGCGACCACTATTACAAAGGGGCTTGGATGTTGCACAGCCTGCGCCATGCCATCAGCGATGATGAAGTTTGGTTTCCGATGCTGAGAGACCTCTACGAAGCCTTTCAGATGCAAGAAGTCGACAGCAAAGACATTATTGGGTTCATCAACGATTATACGCGAACGGACTACTCTACTTTTTTTGATCAATACCTGAACTATGCCAAGCTTCCTTTTTTCCACTACAAGCTTCGCAAAATCGATGGTGGAGTCAGACTGTATTATCGTTGGAAAGCTGCTGCACCAGGCTTTAATATGCCCATTTTGGTAGGTGATCGCTCCCATTATCAAATGATCTACCCTAAATCAGAATGGCAGGAGATTGACCTGCCCGGCATCCGTTACAGACACTTCAAGGTTGCTACGGAATTGTTCTTGGTAAGAGTAGAGCACGAACGTTGGAGATAAAAAAGTGGTATCAGTCAAAATTGGAAAAGCCCTGATCGGGAGACCAAGGCTTTTTCAGGAGGTGAAATTATAATTTGAGGTGTCTTATTTCTTTTTGACGTACTTACGCTCTTTGATACGAGCTTTCTTTCCAATCAAATCTCTGAGGTAGTAAAGTTTTGCTCTACGGACTTTTCCACGCTTCAGCACCTGGATGCTATCGATGTTTGGAGAGGCGAATGGAAAAATACGCTCTACACCTACCCCATTAGACATCTTGCGGACCGTGAAAGTCTTCGTGGCACCCTGTCCTTTAATCTGGATAACATTGCCTCGGAAAGACTGAATCCGTTCCTTAGCACCTTCAATAATCTTATAGTTGACTACCACATTATCGCCTGAACGAAAGGCCGGATAGTCCATTTCTCTGGCTACTTGGTCCTGTACAAATTTTATAGCGTCCATCTTTACTTTTATTTGTTTCCTGTTGCGATGAATCGAACTGGAGTTATATATTATATTCTCATTTCGGCACGCAAAGATAAGTATATTTTAGTGATATATAAAGGAATGTGGAAAAATATTCTATGGCAGTTTATTAATCATTTGCCGGAATGTGTCCAGGCGTTCTTTGACCAAAGGCGGAAGACCTTCCTCCTCTACCCAGCCATGCACCTGCCCGACGTATTTCCAATGCATGTATTTGGCCGATTCCACAAAGGGCATGTAAAAGCCCGGTTTCGTTTCATCCTCAGATGCACAACTGATGACCCCGACCTGCTTGCCTCGGAAGGCTTTCCCCAAACTGCGATGCATTTTCAACAAATCAGTAATCCTATCAAAAAAGGCTTTTAGAATGCCACTCATGCTGTACCAATAGACAGGGGTAGCGAATAACACGACATCGTAGTTTTCAATAATATCTCGAACGGTTGGTAGATAATCGTCCTCCTGGTTGCGGTATTCGTAATCGTACTGCCCGATGGTCTTTTCACTTAAATCTATCAAGCTCCAATCCGTAGATTCTATTAAATAATCGACCATCAAGCGGGTATCTCCTTTGGATCGGGAGCTTCCCAATACTATGACCGTTCTCATCATTTAGCAATTTATTAGCGCACTAGAATAGCTGTCCCCTGAAATTCTTGCGGTGTCCCACGAGGCCCCACAAAACTGATGTGATAAGCATAGGCCCCACTGGGCGCAGATCGCCCGGTATTAAACTTACGACCGTTCCAACGCTCATCGGGATTGGTCGTCTCAAAGATGAGTTCTCCCCAGCGATTGTAGATCACCATTTGGTAGTTCCGAATGCCCCGGAAAAAACCCTTTGGGCCAAAAAACTCATTTTTATCATCGCCATTGGGCGTGAAGGCATTGGGAAGAAAATACCGAATCAGAGGAACCACATCGATAACCTGCGAAAAGGTGTCCACACAGCCATAAAAATGCGTACCCGTCAAAGTAACCACATGCCGACCAGTATCCGGAAAGGTAAAACTGGGGCTGATGAGCCCGGACGAACCCAGTCCGCCAAAATCCCAATCCCATTGGACGATGTGCTTAGATTGATCGAAAAATTGCACGGTGGGATTAAAGTTGGAAATACCTACTTCAGGTGTGTAATTGAAAGAGACAACAGGAGAAGAATCAACCTCAATCAAGTCCTCGAAAACACCGATGTTGTAACAGCCCAGCGGCGACAGAATCTCAACAGTCACCGTCTGGAAACCTTCCTTGGTATATACATGAGTGGGGCTGATTTCTGTACCAGTGTTGCCATCTCCAAAGTTCCAACGAATGTTGTAAGTCTCATCAATTGGCTCTGATAGATTGTTGAAAGTAACCTCTAAAGGCGCACAGCCGACCTCCGCACTGGGCTCGAGAATAATGACGGCAGGGGCTGGAAACCAGTTGATTTCCTGGGTGAATGTTCCACTGCACCCAAAGCTGTCCACGATGGTCAAACTGACCTCGCGCAATCCGGGTGTTTGATAGCGATGGACAGGATTTTGCTCATTGGATGTATTTTGATCGCCAAAGTCCCAATTCCAACTAGCCACTCCATTTTCAATCAAAGGTGTCAACTCCTGAAAGCTGACGCTTCCTGCCACACAGGTATCATACTCGGCAATGAATTGCGGTTCGATCGGAGGACTGATGACGACTTCCACATCGGCTGTATCCGTACACAAAGCAGAAGAACCCGGATTCAGGATCATACGTCCGGAGTACTTGCCAGGACCTGGAAATTCCGCTACAATGTTTCGGGTATCAAAAACCAAGGGATTGCCATCCCTGTCGGTGGTATTGAATTGCCAGAGATAGGAATCGATAAAGTTGACATTCGTACTCCGATTAATCATCGTAATCACCGTTTCGTTGCAGGTTTGGTAGCGGTAAACGCCCGCATCCAAATCACCGCTAATGGTCGCATTGACTTGTGGCTCACAGAAGGTGACATTGAATTGAAAATCGCGCCGCAGCTCCGTCAACAAGTCTCCGTTCCGAAATTCCTGCACACAGATGCCTACGACAAATTGCCCTTGTATGGTCGGTACACCTCGAATAATGCCCGTATTGGGGGTAATAGACAAGTCGGGCGCACCAGTGATTGGTCGATTCCCAGAGTAAGGCGGGACATAACGAACAGCTTGCCAGGGTGGCGGTGCATCCGGGTTTGGCGCCACATCAAAGGTCGTTCCACCATTGAGCGGAGTACAAAAGCTGTAAACCAGTTGGTCGCCTTCTGCATCCGTAGCAGAGTGGTCAAAAATCAACTCTTGATCCGCACAAATAACGATGGGTGGAAATTGCTTAAAGGTCGGACTATTGTTGCAAGTTCTTTGAGCCAGAGGTGATATTTCCACTGTATAACTCGATCCGGTCTCTCCTGGGCGACGAAGATTTGAAATACTACCATTCCGGCAACAGCGCTGGTAAACGATGTGATAGCTTTCGTCAACGATTGGTAAGACTTCCTCAAAAATGTATATGCCCTCTTGTACACAGACGTTGGTTGGTACGATGATGCAAGGATTGTTAATCCCTATATCTGCTTCGATTCTGGAAATGCGTGGCCGCCCTGCGAAAACAGTTGTGAAAGGATTGATGCTGCTGCCCTGGTACACCGTGATGTGCGCACGCACCTGACCGTCGGGACCATCGTAGTCTGCGCCGTTCCCGGCACAATCCCGGTAAACTTTCATCGTAAAACGATAGCGCATACTGTTATTACCTTCCGGACCAAGACATTCATAGGTCATTTCTCCTCCTACAATGTGCGCCGCTTGCACCTCATTAGTGAACAACCCAAACCCCAGTAAAGAAAAGCAAAACAATAGGCAAAAAAATGATCTTGACCTATGATAAACCATAGCAGATAGCATCTGTGAAAAATTTTGGGAGTTTTAAATTAAAAGCCTGAATCTTTCCTGGGATGCTAAAAATACAAAAATACATTCGATAGATGCCAATTCTCCTCTCATTAATGTCAGCTATCTAGCGAATAAGAGTCGCCACACCTTCCATCGTAATCAACCGACCACGCGGGTCTTCAAACTGTACCAGATAGACATAAACGCCGACCTGCGACATCTCTCCTGTATTGTTTTTTCGCCCATTCCAACCCTCATCAGGGTTGGCCGTCTGAAAAATTAATTCCCCCCATCGATTGTAAATTGTCATAGAAAAATCGCGAATACCATTAAAAAAACCTTTACCCAGGAAACCATCGTTGACATTATCGCCATTTGGCGTAAATGCATTGGGGAGAAAGTATCGTATCTGAGGTTCTACATCTATCGGTTTTTGAATTGTATCTGTACATCCGTCTAAGTGCGTAACAATTAGGGTAGCTGCCTGAAAACCCGTATCGGGAAATACATGCACTGGATCGCGCATATTCGACCGACTCTCTCCACCAAAATCCCACAACCAACTGACAGCATCCACCGATTGATCAAAAAATTGAACCTCCGGATTGAAGTTGCTCGGCCGCTCCGGACTGAAGGTAAAATCAGCCTTGGGAGTCGTCAGCACCTCGATCCAATTGTCCCAACTGGCGCTGGCCTCACAGCCTAGTGGCGAGACCAAATCGAGCGAAATGCTGTATATGCCTTTTTCTTCATACACATGAGTCGGACTGATCTCCATACTCGTCTGCCCATCGCCAAACTGCCAAAGAATGTCGTAGTCCTCAGTTATCGGATTCGTCAGATTGTTGAATTGAACCAACAGAGGCTCACAACCCACGAAAACATCTGGCTCCACGACAATGATCTCCGGAGCCGGAAACCACTCGATGGGCTTGGTCACTGCATCTGCACAACCGTTGTCATCCATAATTTGCAGCCTCACATCAAACTCCCCTGCATTAGAAAAACGAATTGCGGGATTTTGTTCAGTAGAAGCTACCCCAATGTTGTAAGACCAACGCCAATCTGTGATAACATTGTCCCCCTCGGTCGTTGATAAATCTGTAAAATGCACCGGACTGGCCACACAAGTATCGTATTCAAACGAAAAATCTGCATCGAGACCAGGGAATAATTCAACTTGGACAAAGGCCGTATCAGCACAATTGCTATTTGGATTTAAAAAGAGGGCGCCTTGGTAAATGCCCGTATCTGGAAAAGTAATGTTTGCATTCCAATCGTCGATGCGGAGTTCTGTTCCCAAAACATCAAAACTCCAATAAAAGTCTCGAATGTTGCTCCGTTGAACACTTTCGTTCTCTATCTCTACCGTCAACTCCCCACAGCCTCTCACAAGAAACGCATTGTCAGCAATCCTTTCATCTCCCCTTATGCGCGCGTCTACGAGCGGCTCACAATTGGCCACATTGAATTGAAAATCCCGTTGTATCGTACTCAAAAGTACCCCATTGCGAAATTCTTTGACACATACCCCAACGACGTATTGGCCAAGGTTTTGAGGCGTCCCTGTGATCAATCCGGTATTCGGATCAATCTCAATCATCGGGTCTCCCCGCATGGGTTCGCTCGGTGAGAAGGTGGGAAATGCATAGCGCACTGGCGTATAGGGAGGCGGGCAAGCCGGGTCGGGACGAAAGCCTTCGCAGCTCTCTGGATCACCGAACTCAAAAGCACCCAGTACACCTCCACCCGCCAATGCCCCACAGAATTCGTAAACGATCTGATCGCCTTCCGCATCTGTAGCAGAATGGTCGAAGTCGATTGGTTCATTGGCACAAATAACGATGGGCGGAAACTCGTTGAACACAGGACTGGTATTGCACGCCTTTTGCGATTCCGATGAAATCTGTACGGAGTAAGTAGCACCCGTCTGGTCGGGTTGCAAAATATTATTGATCGTCGCATTGCGGCAACAGCGCTGGTAAGAAATGACGTAGGAAGTTTCTACCACTGGAAGTCGCACTTCGAAAATGTAGGATCCCTCTTCCACGCAAATATCCGGTGGCAACTTCAAGCAAGGGTTATTGTCAGGTGGAATATTGATGACCCTTCCCAGACGAATATTGACATGGGTCACAGAATCCCAACGGTTGAAAAGTGCTTCGCGGTAAATGGTAATTGGAGCTGGATCACTAAAGACATCCATTGCAAATCGATTGCAGTTTCGATAGATTTTCATGGTGATCTCATACAGATTCGTATTCGACGCCGCATCGTAGCCTAGACACTCATAGGTAATGTCGCCACCGACGATGTGAGACGCCCGGACACCCCCCAAGCTGAGGAACAGCATAAAAAAGAGAACAAGGGCTCCGGATTTTGTTTGCATGAGGTCGTCATTTTAGTCTCTGGAATATAAACCTCCCAGCGCCATATTGGTTGCAACATAATTCTGCTAGGTCAACAATTTGACAAATAAGAGGGAAATAAATACCAAAATAACCTAAGCTACCGAACAAAACAGGCACAGCGCGGTCAGTGCGCATTGGAAAATGCACAGATTAAATTGTCTTGGGTAGTGAGAGTAAAGCTAAATATTGGATTGGAATTGAGGTCTTACCTTATTAAGGTAGCAACTCCTTGCAAATTAATCAAGTTTCCACGAGGATTTATGTATTGCACAATGACATTGTACACCCCTACAGGCGACATCTCGCCGGTGTTCAACTTGCGGCCATTCCAGGCCATTGCTGGGTCAGAAGCTTCAAAAACCAACTCTCCCCAACGATTCCAGATAGACATCCTAAAGTTTGTCATACCGTCAAAAACACCTGCGCCACGAAAAACATCGTTGACACTGTCGAAGTTGGGAGAAAAAGCATTGGGTAAGAAATAACGCACTTGCGGCTCCACATCAATCAGCTTGACGATGGTATCCTTACAGCCACTTTCATGCGTAACGATCAGTTGGACAACCTGCAGCCCCGTATCCGGAAAGGCAAACACTGGATTTTGTACAAAAGCAACGCCATCGCCATCAAAGTTCCATTCCCAGGAAGCCGCATCGATCGAAGCATCAAAAAAGTTGACCTCTGGCTCGAAGTTATTGGGCATATCTGGCGAGAAGGTGAAATCTGCAAAGGGGGAAGGACGCACGGTGATCCAGTTGTCCCAAGCATCACTGATGGAACAACCAATTGGAGAAGTGATGGTCACAGAGACATCATACACCCCTTCCTCCTCATAAACATGCCTGGGACTGATGTCATTGCTGATGGTGCCATCGCCGAGGTCCCACACAATATCGTAGGTAGAGTCGATGGGAAATGACAAATTATTGAAAAAGACATCCTGCGGCGAACAGCCATCGAATATCGATGGTTCGATGACAATGATGGGCGGCGCCGGCAGCCAATCGATGATCTTTGTTTCAGTGTCTTGACACCCAAACTCATTGGTCACCGTCAAAGACACCGGATTGGAACCCGGAGCGGGAAACAAATAATCTGGGTTGATTTCATTGCTTGCCTCTCCACCAAAAAAGGACCATTCATGCTCTGTCAAGACACCAGCCTCCGAATAAGATAAGCTCGTAAAAGACACTGGCCCAGCCACACAGGTATCATAGCTGAACTCAAAATCAGCGACAGCAGGCGGGAATACCCTCACAAAAATATTGGCCGTATCTCCACACTGCAAGCCCGGATTGAGTACCAGTACGCCTGCATACAGTCCTGTATCGGGAAAGGTGATGGTTGGACTCCACTCCTCGAAAATCTCTTCTACCCCATTGATGTCAAAACGCCAGAAAAATTCATTGATATTGCGCTCCTGAACACTTAAATTCTCGAATTCTACTGTGCTATTACCACAAGAATTGATCACAAAAGACTTTTCCCCGATCTGCTCGTCAAAAGAAATGCGGGCATCGACTACGGGCTCGCAATTGGCTACATTGAACTGAAAATCACGCCTCATGACGCTAATCAGCTCGCCATTGTTGTACTCTTCCACACAAACACCCACCACAAACTGACCAAGTATCGTTGGTGTACCACTGATCACACCGGTGTTGGGATCAATCGTAATTTGTGGATCACCATCCATGGGATTACTGGCGCTAAAGGTAGGTGCGAGAAAGCGAACTTCCTGATAGGGAGGACGACAAGCAGGGGTCGGCGTAACACCGTCGCAAGCAAAGCGACTGCCAGAAGGTGCCTGCGGAGAACCACCCAAACCACCCCCAAGCAATGGTGCACAAAACCGATAAACCACCTGATTGCCAACCGGATCGGGATCGCTGGCCGAGTGGTCGAAGCTCAGCGGCTCATTGGCACAAATGATGATGGGCGGAAAATTATTGAACTCCGGGCTGTTGTTGCAAAGCGCTTGTGCCTCGGGCGTCAGCTCCATTGTGTAGGTAGCTCCCGAACTTTGCGGATTGACGATATTGTTGATCGTATTGTTGCGGCAGCAACGCTGATAAGAGATAAAGTAACTATTGGGACTTTGTGGCAGCGGGATGGTAAACTCATAAAAACCAGCTTCCACACAGACATTTGGCGGAATAATCAGACAAGGATTGTCATCTGCCGTGATATTGCTCTGATTTGCAATAGAAGTACCTCCAACTTGAGAAATGATCAGGTCGTAACGATTGGTTCCAATTTCCTCGAATACAGAGACCACTGCAGGATTGTCGAAGTCGGCACCGGGGTTGGGGCCGTTGTCCGTAGAGCAGTCCCGGTAGATTTTCATTGTAAAGGTGTAGGTACCATCGCCATTACAAACGTAAGAGATGTCACCTCCAATGATATGCCGTGCATTTGACAGTTGCGTGCAAAGACAAGCAATGAGTAGTAGGCTAATGTATTTCAGGATCAACTTCTTCAACTCGAAGGTGTTTGTTTTTTAATCTTAGGGCTGACAGATTGCAGCTTGCTTCAGGTATAAGGATAACAGGAATGCCGAATTTAATATTTCACTAAAAATGCGGATTTTTTCAAAACTTTCCACATTAATTTTTTTTTCTGACAAAAACCAACCTTTTCGGCGCTTCCCACAGTCTATATGATTACAATCTCCCGAACAAAAATACATTTGAAGCAAAAAAAGCAATCTTACAGCATTATGGTGGCAACAAATTTAAGAACATTTATGTTCGCGAATGACAACTTGGAAAGTATAGAATCGGTTTTGACGGCTGGCGGGCTAATACTTTACCCGACAGACACCGTATGGTCCATCGGCTGCGATGCAACCAACCCTACGGCCGTTGAGAGGCTGGCCCGACTCAAACAAAAAGACCAGTCCAGAAATTTTTCCATATTGGTCGACTCTATGGAAATGCTGAAAAAGTATGTAGCGCATGTCCATCCGCGCATCGATACGCTGTTACATTATCACTCCCGTCCACTCACGGTGGTATTTGATCGCCCTCGCAACTTGGCTTCCAATCTGAGCTCAACCAATGATACGATCGGCGTACGCATTGTCAAAGATGAGTTTTGTCGCCGTCTGATCCGACGGTTTGGCAAGCCCATTGTCGCCTCTTCGGCCAAAATATACAAGGCACCTCATCCCAACAACTTCGGAGAAATCAGCTCTGCAGTAATAAAGGGCGTCGACTACGTCGTCAAATACCGGCAATATGAGAAGCACGGTAACGATCCTTCAGTAGTCGTACAAATCTCAGACGAAGGAGACCTCACTTTCTTACGGAATTGAGAAAGGCGTTTTAGTTACTTCTTGACGACTTGCGCAGGATTGCTTCTGAGGTTGCTCAGAGCTTCCTGTACCGCAGGGTCGTACTCGTTCCAAACCTTGTAGAATCCAACATCCTGGAACAAATGCCGCCCCATCCTGGCTTTAATCAACTCGGAAATCGACTTTTTACTCAGCGCCCATTGGCGAGCGTTGCGCTTGACGCCTTTGGTTTCAGCATAATCCTGAAACTCTTCCAGCAGTTGCTCACTCACCGCAAAATCAGATAAGAAGCTTTCTATATTTCCATCATAGGCCGGCTGGTCGGTTTCCAACTGTCGATAAACGAACTGAGGAACGAGCTGTCGCAAGTTGATGTAATGATCGTTGAGCAAAAGGGTATCGAAAGGAATGAAAATATCCGGCGTGATGCCTCCACCTCCATAGACAAGCCGTCCTCCGGAAGTGTAAAAACGAGTGGTATCTTTTTGATTGATGCTGTCTTGACTGGTCAACTCACCATTGTTGAGGCGCTGTTGCACATCATTGTCGTAGCCATCCCGATCGCTGTAAGGCTTTTGGATGCAACGGCCAGACGGCGTATAGTATCGAGCCACGGTGAGTCGCAAAGCAGAGCCATCCTTGAGGCTGTATTGCTCCTGGACCAAGCCTTTGCCAAAGGAACGCCGCCCGATGATCGGTCCACGATCCCAATCCTGAACAGCTCCAGCCAAAATTTCGCTGGCTGAGGCAGAACCTTCATCTATCAACACAGCAACCTTCCCCAGTTTGAAAAAAGGCCGTCCCGTAGATTCGTATTCACTGCGGCGGACAGAGCGTCCCTCTGTATATACCAGCAACTTACCACGTTCGTCAAACAGCTGACTGAGGATATTGGTCGCCTCCTGAAGGTATCCCCCCGGATTTTGACGCACATCGATGACAAGGTCTTTCATCCCCTTTTCTTCCACCAGGCTTTCAACGCCTTTCATAAATTCCTTGTAGGTCGTGGCACTGAAACGGCTGATTTTTATGTAGCCAACTTTTTCGTCCAGCATGTAGGCAACATCTACGCTATTGAGCGGAATCTTATCGCGGGTAACGGTGAAAGTGCGAACACTTTTTTCTTGCCCCCGCAAAATGCCAATATCCACCTTGGTACCCTTCTCCCCTCTCAGATGACCAATGATATCCTTGACTTTGACATCAATACCCGCCACGATGGAATCCTCTATTTGCACGATCTTATCTCCGGCCAGTATCCCAACCGCTTCTGAAGGTCCTCCAGAAATGGGCGATATGACCCGTATCGTATCTTCCAGTATCATAAATTCGATGCCAACCCCTTCGAAATTACCCTCCAACTGTTCGTTCACTTCTCGGACCTGCTTGGAAGAGATGTAATTGGAGTGGGGATCGAGCTGCTTGAGCAATGCATTAATGGCTTCTTCGACCAACTCTTCACTGTCGACATCGTCTACATAACGGGATTCGATGAAGCGTACCAATTCCTCCACCCGGCCGGTCTCGATACTGCTGTGCCTATTTCCTCCTTCCGAGGGCGAAAGGCTAATCAGCGGGATGTGCTGCACTTTCATACCAATGAGTATTCCTCCGATCAGCATGAGGGAGAGTAAAAGAGGAATCCAAATCTTGAAATTTCCGGACTTATTATCTGAGTCGTTTAGCATTCTCTAATGGATATATGGGGGTTGAAAATCCTGCTCTTCTGTATTTGCGATTCATCTCTAACAAAAGTCTTTAAGTATAAGATTTGTTGCAAAACCACAGCTTTTATTTCATGGATCACACAAATTGAGGCAGTCATCCGAATTGACTTAAAGATACCACAATACGATAAGCAAGCAAGGTCTTACTGAGACCATAAAGTGCTAAAGTTACTATTTTTTATTTCAGCTTGTAGGAGGTAATACGACGAGTTGATGCATTTATCCTATAAAACATGGGTAAAGCTAGATGAATCCGGGTTAATGCCATCAGTAGTCAAGGGTTTTCTATTTTCAGCAAAACCTGCCTGTTTTCAAATGTGTTCCATGACTATAACATTTAGGCTGTCCAAAGAGCTGCCAATTTTTACAAATTCGTCCATTGGACTAGGCTAAAAAATCATTCAATCTAATAGCACAAATCTCAAAAACAGCTATATTTACACACACATTATGGATATAGATCATATAGACCGGAAAATACTGTCCATCCTAATGCGGGATGCCAAAAAGCCCTACACGGAAATTGCGAAGGAAATCCATGTATCTGGTGGAACCGTTCACGTTCGGATGAACAAGCTCAAGGACATGGGCATCGTACAAGGTTTCAATTTGGTCGTCGACTACAACAAGCTGGGATACGATGTAGCTGCCTTCCTGGGTATTTATCTGGATAAGAGTTCGCTGTACGACGAAGTATCTGAACAACTGAAAAATATACCCGAAATTGTAGGTGCACACTATACCACTGGAAATTACAGCATCTTTGCCAAAATCATATGCAAGGATACAGACCATTTGCGCGTTGTTTTACATGACAAGATTCAAAAAATCGTAGGGATTCAGCGTACAGAAACATTCATCTCGTTGGATGAAAGCATTGACCGACCCATTGACATCACACAAGAATAGGAATGGTTATTGAATCATAAACCGCAGACGCACTGTAAATCTCATCCGTCACACACAAAGAGAATCCCCCGACTGAAATTATTATTACCTCAACTGAGACCATGAAAACCATGAAACGGAGGATCGTTTTACCCATTGTATTCCTATATTTTATCGCTTACTTAGTGCCTTTCCATTCAATGGCTGCCCAACGGGATAGCTTACCTGCTGTCTATAATGGCTACCGCCTACACCTGACAGGCATCGAAGTTGTCAAAAAAGAAGACGAAAACATCAAGATTCGCTACACGGCCATCAATACGGGCCGAGAATCGCTGGATTTTGGTAAAGGATTCCAGCAGGAAGTTCAAATCTTGTTCGATCAATCGCTGGAAAATGCCCAACTGATGGCATACGAGCATAGAATTCGGGCATCTATCTTTGAGCAAGAACTCAAAATACCAGCCGGAAAAATAAAAAGTGGCCAGGAAATGAAGTTTTCCACAGCAGACGTATTTGCTGCCAGAGGAACCAGCGGTGTTGAAAAAGAGCCAGTACACGAACCGGCTCCACCGGAACCTGCTGGCGAAAGATTGTGCGCAGATTTATCGATCGAGGAGGTTAAAGTGGTGAAGTCGTCCAAACGTTCGGTGACCATCAGCTATACGCTGAAAAACAATGGTGAAGGTGTAGCCGATTTGACAGGACCGGACCGAAAAGACTACGACAATGTCGCCATTCGGGTGAGTATGTCACATGCAGACCGCATCACTCGTTCATCGATGATTTTGGGTGGAAGCTACATAAAAGACAAAAGCAAGCCCAAATTGGCCCCTGGTCAGCAGTACACCGGAACGATCAAGTTGGACATCAGCAAGATGACAAAGTATACGCCCTACCTCGTATTGGAGCTAGACGCTCATGATGTGGTGGAAGAATGTGACGAGACCAACAATCGCGGGGCGGTAAAAGTCAGGTAATCCAATCCATAAAAGAACGAGCCTCCTGCACCGATGGTACAGGAGGCTGATTTTTTTAACTATATCTCTTTTAGATAAGGCTTTAGAAAGACTTATGCTCCAAGGTAGTTTTTAAGCAATCTGCTTCTGGAAGTATTGCGGAGTTTGTTGATGGCTTTGTCTTTTATTTGGCGAACGCGTTCGCGAGTAAGACCGAATTTTTCTCCAATATCTTCCAAGGACATGGGATGTTCGACACCAATGCCGAAGTAAAGCTTGATGACGTCGCACTGACGATCTGTGAGAGTGCTCAAAGAGCGGTTGATTTCGCGGGAGAGTGACTCGTTGTATTCCAGGGATTGGTCGGTACGAGGCGTTTGACCATTTTCGAGAACGTCCAATAGGGAGTTATCTTCTCCTTCCACAAAAGGAGCATCCATGGAAACATGGCGGGCGGCAACGCCGAGGGTTGTTTCTACTTCCTCGGTAGGAATTTCGAGGATTTCCGCCAATTCATCAGAAGAAGGCTCTCTTTCGTACTCCTGTTCGAGTTCAGAAAAAGCCTTGTTGATTTTATTCAGGGAACCTACTTTGTTGAGTGGTAGTCTGACGATACGTGATTGCTCTGCGAGCGCTTGCAAGATTGACTGACGAATCCACCAAACGGCGTAAGAAATGAATTTGAAACCGCGAGTTTCATCAAACCGTTGTGCAGCCTTAATTAATCCAAGATTACCTTCGTTAATCAAATCACTCAAAGAGAGCCCCTGGTTTTGGTATTGCTTAGCAACGGAAACGACGAAGCGAAGGTTGGCTTTGGTGAGTTTTTCAAGAGCGATCTGATCGCCTTGCTTGATCTGTTTTGCCAACTCGACTTCCTCTTCGGGCGTAAGCAAGTCTACCTTACCGATTTCCTGGAGGTACTTCTCTAGGGATTGACTTTCGCGATTGGTAATAGACTTGGTAATTTTAAGTTGTCTCATGCAGTAACAGTTTATTTTAAGTTTACCAATTTAATGTATGCCTATGACGTAGATTGAAAAGTCGGTTCTTCGGATACGAAGATATGCGATGGGATTAGCTGTGTAACAGCGATGGTGAGCCTAAACCGGGCAATGGCCCCGTGTGCAAGTGTGAACGTAATTGGGATGTCTTTTGCAGTAAAATAGAAGGCACCATCTCTCTCTCAGATTACGAGGTACAAAATTAAATGAATAAAAAATCAGAATCAAGGGGTGTTCTTAAATTCCCATCTTTTTATTCCAAATAACCATAAGTTGCGATAAATGAAAAAGCTCAAAGTATTGTAACAGTTATTTAAGCTAAAAGCTTCCTCTTTAGAAACCACAACTCGAATCAAATTACAAAGTGTGTTAAAAACTAATCAGAAATCATCTCAATTGGTGTACCATATACAATAATGCTTTTTGAATGAAAATAGTTTCAATAATTTGGAAAAATCAGTTTTTTATTTTTTATTGCGTCCAACGCATTTGCAAAACTTAGCACAATAAGCTGATTAGCAAGTACATACACATCTAAAGCCTATTGGAATTTTTTTTTGCGATAGGCTATTCAAGCACAAAATTAAAACTCTTCTGACAATGAAAAGGGTCAAACTGACACATGAGTTTCTTTTCAGGGCTTCGCCTAGCATCTTGTATAAGTTTTTTACGACCCCATCTTGTCTCATTCGCTGGTTTTGTGATGAAGTAGACATCTCCGACGGCATCTTCACCTTCAGCTGGAACGGCTCCGAAGAAGTCGCTACGCTCATCGAAGACATTGAAAATGAACGGATTAGGTTCAAATGGGAAGACGCAGACGATGACGAAGAATTTTTTGAATACAAGATGTCTCGCTCGCCCGTAACCGGAGAAACCATCCTGGAAATCGAAGAATTCTGCGACGAAGACGAAATTTCCGACCAAAGACAACTTTGGGAAAGCCAAGTCAAAATGCTCCGACAAGAAACAGGAGGATAAAGCTTTTCCGACATCAGCTGTCCATCAATCCCAATATTAATAGAATCAATCCTAACAAGGCTACGCCTCCGGCGATCAGCCGTACTAAACTGATGCCGATCCAATTGGAGGCAAGCAAAGAGGCGACTCCAATGCCCAAAAGCCACAATCCAATGCGGATTTTCTTATTGACCTTGCCTTTAGCTGCTGACAACTTGGCAAACCACCGGCGTTGAACCCGATTTTTGATGCGACTCCAAAGCTTGGTTCGCCCACGCCTCTTTTTAACAGTTCTTGATTTGTGCTTTTGCCGTATGTCTATCCGCTCCGTTTTTAAGACACTTTTCTCACTAATCACTGCACCAACAGAAAAGGGATACAACATGGCAAACATCAGGAAAACAAAAAGGGAAGCTGAATATTTTTTGAGCTTGTTCAATGTAGGAGTTTTAGGTATTTGGAAGCAAACTGCAACAATAACACTCTAGAGGTCGGGCAAGTTTTTCGGAAGTAAGAAAAACTATATCCAGCCTCATAAAATTGTTTTGGGTTTCCTATATTTGAAGCGATCCATTCCATACATATGCAAATAACTTTTGGTCTCCAACTCGATGAAGAAGTGTATCCGCTGCCTGCTCAAACCAATGGCGGCCAGGCCATTATGGGCCAACAAGCACTGCTGCGTTTTTTTGAAACACACTTCGGCCTGAGTGGCTATCCGAACAACAATGACCACCTGCGCATCGAATCCTATCGGCAAGCACTTGTCGAACAGCTCAAACAAAACCCAGCGGCCTTTTATCAGGCATCTTTGACAGCCGACCAACTGGCAACATCGGCCAAACTACTCGAAGCTAGGGACGAACTGCTGCTGTCCGGTTGGGATTTTCAGTCAAAAACAGGTATTCCCGAACGCTTGCAATCCCTTGCCAATGTTGAGCATATTTTACAAAATGCCAGCGATTTTCAGTTGACACCCATGCCTTTTGGCTTTGCCGACCGCTTCGAGCAAATGCTTCGATTCGTTGGAAAGCGGGAACTTCCACTCGATAAAGTATTGATTGCAGAGCCGCATAAGCTACTCCCCACACATCTCCAACGACTATTCGAACGCCTACAGGCCGCAGGCATCCAAGTGGAATACCTTTCCTACGCCGCTCCAATGTCTGATTCAGATTTGGGTATTTTTCAACAACTATTGTCCGGACAAAATCCATCCGATCGCCAATTAAAAAACGATGGTAGCCTCCTCATTTTAAAGGCCAAACGAGAAACCGAAGCCGCCAATTACCTAGCTCGAATGCTGCGGCTCAATCCCAATTTTCGGCCGCTTTGCCTCATTCCCGAGAAAAACCGGGCATTGGACAATGCACTCATTCAGGAAGGACTGCCCAGTCTCGGCATACTTTCCGCCTCCTTGGCACGGCCCAGTTTGCAAATCTTAAAACTGGCCACCACTTTTTTCTGGAATCCCATAGACCCTTACAAGATTTTGGAGTTTGTCTCCCTGCAAGTCAAACCACTGGAAGACCGCCTAGCCAGCTTGATAGCCAGCCAAATCGCTCGTTTGCCGGGTATGAAAGGAGAGGGTTGGTACGCATTGGTATACCGCCAACTGGAAGAATTGCAGGAACGGGAGCAAAACGATAAAACCGTAGACGCTGGTAAAGCCAGGTTCCAATACGAATTTTGGTTTGAGCGAAAGCGATACGATCTTAGCCAGCAAGTTCCCGTAGCAGAAGTTCACGAAGTATTTCAATACCTATCGGACTGGGCCTATGAGCAGTTTGATGAACATGGCGGACAGAACAGTTCTCTGCTTGTCTTGAGCGAGCAGGCCCAGCGCATTTGCGATTTGCTGGAAGCACTACCGATCAACCGTTCGCAGCTCAGCTATCTGGAATTGGAACGCATTGTCCGAACGATCTACGAACCCTCCCCCGTTCTATTTCGACATCGGGAAGTGGGCCATTATCCCTGTGTACATTCTCCTGCATCAATTATAGGCCCTACGCAAAGCCTTATTTGGTGGAACTTTACCTCCAATGAAAGAGATTATTTTTTCTCTCGTTGGTATCGACCCGAAATCGACTGGTTGTTGCAAAATGGCATTTTCATTCAGGGTCCCAAGGAAGACAATGCCCGCCTGTTGTGGCAAAGAATCCGTCCAGTTCTGCACACACAGAAGCAACTATTGCTCATCATGCCAGAATTCATCAATGGCAAGGAAGTCTTTGCACATCCCTTGCACGATGAACTGGAAGCGGCCTTTGGCGACCTTTCTGCCATCTGCTCACAAATCTCGGATGAAAATACGGCAGCCGTTTTCGCAGCACATTTCAATCTCCCAGGCTACAAACCCCTCAGCCACGTCCAACTGGGTACTCCCAAGCCCTTTTTACACATCCAAAAGACAAGCGCTCTACAACAAATCGAGCAAGAAACCTTCACCAGTCTGGACGCCCTGTTTTACTATCCCTATCAATGGGCATTGCGCTACAAGATCAAATTGCGCAAATCATCCATTTTGAGCGTCGTTGGCGACACGACCTTGATGGGCAATTTATCGCATCGCTTTTTAGAAATGATCTTCAAGCAAAACGTATCCCGATGGTCTCGCGAAGCCCTCAACCGCTGGATCGATGAACACACCTACGACCTGCTGGTCCGCGAGGGTGCGGTTCTCCTCATGTATGGCCGGGAGCCTGAAAAAATCAACTTCATCAATCGGATCAAATTTGCTGCTTGGAGTCTCATATCGATGATTCAGGACAATGGTTGGACTGTAGAAGCTACAGAAATGGACTTGCAGGGAAATTTTCAACAAATCTCTGTCAAAGCAAAGGCAGACCTGGTCTTGAGGCGAGGCGATGAATGGGCCGTTGTCGATCTCAAGTGGCGAGGGGCTACGCGACGGCAAAACATGATCCGAAATGAGGAAGACATTCAGTTGGTGATGTACGCACATTTAATCGATGCAGAAATACCCAATATCCATACAGCCTATTTTATTTTGGAGAGTGGCTTGATGATTGCGCGCAACAATCTGGCCTTTAAGGAGGCCCTTGCCGTGTCGCCCGACTTATCGCAAGACGAGGTCAATCAACGCATTTGGAAACAGATGCGCGCGACTTTTGACTGGCGAATGGCCCAGCTCAAGGAAGGTCGCATCGAAGTCCGTACAGCCCAAACGGTTGATGAAATAGAGGAGACATATGGTGCGCAGCTAATGGATTTGCTCGAAATGCGCCGAGAGGATGCTCCATTTGACGATTATCGCACGCTGGTGAACCTTATTTCATAACGGAATTGCCGCCCACCCAACCTTTTGATGTGTTAAAATGGTCTTTATATTAAAAGGGTTTTCTAATTTTGATTTAAAATTGACCAGTTGAAACAGATAAAAACACCTAGATATTTCGTTTTTGGAATAGGGATGTTGATCTTCTTTGCAATGGCAAGTACCAGTAAATGTAAAAAATCGACGCTTGTGGATTGCTATGAAGGCAGAGAGACGGTCACAGAGGTCCAAGACCTGCAAGGTACGGTTGCACACATCAATGGTGACAATTGGGTCATCAACTACAACACGGATGGCAGCAGCAGGTACCTACCTTGTAACTTACAGAGTCAGTGGAAAGTCGATCAACGAAAGGTCCTCTTCAGCGGCTTGGAGAAAAAAATACACGCCAACGAACGCTGGGTAGGAACGCCTTTTGTGATCAAAAAGATACAAGCGCGATAGACTGAGCAGCGTGACAAATCGCAACTCAAAAATCCATAAGGCCCTCGGAAAATTATTGAATCCGAAAAACTAAAACGCTTATGCGCACTAAAATAATACTCCTTTGGCTGACCATCTGGGCTGTTGGGCCTCTGATTGCTCAAAAGGCAGTGCCAGCAGACATCATCCAACTCGAAGATGGCAGTTATCTGAAAGGATTCATCGTCAAGACCTATGACAATGGCGATATCCAGTTTGATTTGTTTGGTGAAGATACCATCAATATAAAGGTAGATCAGGTCAAGGCCAAGATCAAAGGCGAGGACCAAAAGCTCTACTTTCCCGATGGTCGCAATTATTCTGCTCAAGGTTATTTTGCCACTTTGCGCATTTCTTCCTCCTGGGGATCGGACTCTGACGACAGCGAGGGCAGCTTTTCCGGAATGCACATCCACAATGTTCACGGCTTTCAGTTGAGTCCAAAAATTGCCATTGGAGGTGGCATCGGATTGGATATTTTAAGCGGACCATCCAGCAATACTTATACTTTCCTGCCCATATATGCAGATGTGCGCTTCTACCCTATCCGCTCCAAAGCTTCTCCTTTCATCGCGTTGAATGGTGGCTACAGCGTGGCATTCGATATATTTAACAATTTCATCGAAGCGGGCGAGTTTTACGAAAGTGGTTTCTTGGGTAAGGCGAGCATTGGAGTGAGCTTTGCCACCAAACGGAAGAGTCAATTCTTTGTAGACGCTGGTATATTTGTACTGGATTCAAAGGCAAAATTCCAGGATTACCTAGACGGAGAAATCCCAGTCTTTGTGGATGAGGAAATTCAATTTAGACGCTGGGAAATCGGCTTCGGTTGGATATTCTAACGCAACTGCTTGCGAATTTCCCCTCCTTTGCTGTAAAACTTCAAAAAATCGCCAAACCACTTCCAACGATAGGAAGGTCGGTGTAGTACTTCCACGGTCCAACTGTTTTTCACCATCAAAATACCAATGCCTTGAGCTTGACAGATGCGACGCAATTGCTCCTGCTGGGCCATGGACAAATTCATAAAGCCATCTTTAGAAAAAGCCAACCATTGCGCATTGGCAGGATACTGCCGAATTTGATCGATGACATCCACCAATTGATGTTTGTGGCTATTGAGGGTGAACAATCCATACAGCAAAGCACTGATTGCCAGGACATTCAAGGGGATTACAAACTGCAACCAACCATCATTCATTTTCAATAAGGCCAAAAACGCACCACTGAGCAGGCAACACATTAAACCAGCCCTCAAACTATTGATTAACAACTTTCGGATGTTGGAATACGGACGAATGGCCGGAAGAGTCTTGGCCGATTTTGCCTCGATGGATACAACATAAACCCCCAAAAGCCAATGACGGAAGGCAATCAAACCATCTGCTCTTTTTCCTCCAAACTTCTTGTGAGTCCTTACTTCCGGTCTAGCAAAAGTCCGACGCCAAAGGGATTTTTTACGATAGCGCTTATCAAGGTATCGGAGGGCTATCTTTTGAACACTTTGTTCGGTTAAAACGGCCATACAGCAATAAACTTTCTCATCAAATGAAATATTTTACGATACATCATTTTTTTTGTTTGTCTGAACAAGGTAAAAAACAGCCACCTGTGGTGGATTTCCAGTAACTGCAAAAAACAATTCAGAGAGCGAATGTTTACCTTTGTATGATGGAATTACTAAATCGAATACGTCGAACGACGTCCGCTACGCTTTTTGACGAAGCCAAGCAGTATTTTCCTGGAGGGGTGAACTCTCCTGTTCGTGCCTTCAAATCTGTTTCCGGTCCACCCTTGTTCATCAAGCAAGGCGATGCTTGTCGAATCACCGATGAGGACGACAACCAGTACATCGACTTCTGCTGTTCCTGGGGACCCCTCATCCTGGGCCACAACAACGATCGCATTCGTGAAAAAGTGACAGCCACCGTGGCTAAAGGAACCTCTTTTGGCACACCGAATCGACTGGGCAACGAGCTGGGTAAGCTCATTTTAGACCATCACCGCTACATCGAAAAAATTCGTTTTGTCAGTTCCGGTACGGAGGCCGTTATGTCTGCCATCCGCTTGGCCCGAGGCATTACAGGTAAGAGCAAGGTGATCAAATTCGACGGTTGCTACCATGGCCATGTCGATTCCTTACTGGTCAAGGCAGGTTCTGGCCTGGCCACCTTCGGAGTCAGCACCTCGGCTGGTATCCCCGAATCTTTTGCCAAGGAGACCCTCGTCCTTCCGCTCGATGACCGGGATATGCTCGAAAAAACATTGGCAGCTCATGCAGACGACATTGCTTGCATCATTGTCGAGCCAGTTCCGGCCAATAATGGATTGCTGTTGCAAGACCCTTCTTTTCTGCAATGCCTTCGATTGAAGTGCTACAAGCACAATGTACTCTTGATTTTCGACGAGGTAATCTCTGGCTTCCGGGTGGGTTTCGAAGGAGCTGCCGGTTACTATGGCATCCAACCCGATTTGATCACTTTTGGAAAAATCATCGGTGGTGGAATGCCCGTAGGCGCCTATGCTGGTAGTGCAGAATTCATGTCACACATTGCGCCCGACGGCCCTGTTTACCAAGCCGGAACCCTATCTGCCAACCCGGTCGCCATGGCTGCGGGTATTGCAGCCCTAGGACAGCTGGCGCAAGAGGGATTCTATGAGGCCATGGCAGCAAAAACAGAGCGATTTGTCAAGCGCATCGAACAGCACGCCCAACAAAAGGGTTATACAATGCACATTCCGCACATTGGTTCTATTTTCTGGTTGGCCTTTGCGAAAGAGCGAATCAAGACAGCCGACCAGATCGACCCTAAGAGTATGGAACACTTCAAGGTTTTACACCACGAGCTGTTGCAGAGAGGAGTGTATTTGGGACCCTCGGGTTATGAAGTTGGTTTTGTGTCAGCCGCTCATACAGAGGCCGATTTAGAAGAAGCTGCCGGTATTATTTGCGATAGTTTGGACGTTGTGTTCTCCTAGGAAAGTCCGTATGGAATTTTGGTGGAATTGATGTTGGCGAGATTGCGCGGAGGCCAGGCTGGATAGTGCGCGTTTGGGGTTAGGCTGTGATTTGGGCCTTTGTGGGTGGGTCCCACCCTCTAGGCAAACTCCAAAAGTTCACCCCTTTTTGAAGCCCCACCTAGGTAAGGCTTCGCCAACCCAAACCTGGACAAGATTGTACAAAAATGGAATAAATCCCTTATCTTCTTCTTGATTCACGCGTACCAACAAGTGAAGATTTAGAGGTAATAGGACACGGCACCCCCCGATTTTCCACACGAAAAAATGTTAAATTTTTCAAAACTGCTCATATTTTTTATTTCACATATTCAATTTTATAAAAACCAATAATTTACGCATTACAAAAACACACCCTACAAAACGCATTTGAAATCGTAATTTTTATAATATCATGCAAAATCGACGTCTCAGAATCCTTTCCTACGTGGTGATCGCCTACATGCTGATTGCCTTTCTGTGGTGGTCCGTTTTGTTGTATACCAAAAATAAGGATGCCTTTCGGGCCAAAGCTGAACTACTCAAAATCGTACTGATTGCAAAGGATCAGATCAAAGACGATGAGACGTTTAAAAAAACGGAGGCATACCAAGATTTGTATCGCAAATACCGACACCACGAATGGATGATTTTTGGGGAGGCTGTAGTTTTTGTCATCAGCCTAGTGATCGGCCTGTATCTCATCAATAGAGCCTATGGCCGGGAGATGGATGCGGCGCTTAACCGACGCAATTTTCTGCTGTCCATTACCCATGAGCTTAAATCACCCATCGCTTCCATCCGTTTGATCCTAGAGACCTTTCTCAAGAGGAACTTGAAAAAGGAGCAGACGGATAAGCTGTCTGGAAATGCTCTCAAAGAGGCCGACCGACTCAATACGCTTGTCAATGACTTATTGCTGGCAGCGCGAATGGAAACGGCTTACAAACCCAACCTGGAATCGATGCGCCTCGATGCTTTTTTGAAAGAGATTGTTGAAAAGCTGCGATCCAAATACCCTAATTCCAACTTTAGGCTCAAGCTACACGACGACCTGCCGGCCATCGAAGCCGACCGACTGGGCATGACCAGTGTCGCCTTGAATCTTCTGGAAAACGCCGTAAAATATTCCTTCGATCAGGCGGAAATCGAGGTCAACCTGTCTAAAAAGGATGGAAAGTTGTACTGGGAGACGAGTGATCGAGGTACGGGGATTCCGGATGAAGAAAAGAAAAAAGTATTCGACCGCTTCTATCGGGTCGGTAACGAAGATACCCGAAAAACAAAAGGGACGGGCCTCGGGTTGTACATAGTGAAAGAAATCATTCAGGCCCATGAAGGGGTCATCACCATATTGGATAATAAGCCAAAGGGTACCATCTTTAAAATCGCCTTACCATGCGCATCTTACTAGTAGAAGACGAAGAAAACATCAGAGACGTTGTAAAGCTCAATCTCGAACTGGAAGAATTCGAAGTCGTTGCAACCGGCAACGGCCGCGATGCCATTAAAATGGTTAATGAACAACATTTTGATCTGTTGATCCTGGATGTTATGCTACCAGAGATCGATGGCTTCCAAATCTGCGAGCAAGTTCGTCTGACCAATATGGAGGTGCCTATCATCTTCCTGACGGCAAAGGATACCCCTGCCGACCGAATCGCTGGCCTCAAAAGGGGGGCAGACGACTACCTGACCAAGCCTTTTAGCCTGGAAGAATTGCTGCTTAGGGTACAAAACCTGATCAAGCGGAGTGGTAAAAACACAACGACCTCTCAAGAGCAATACGTCTTTGGAGAAAATACGGTCAACTTCAAAACCTTTGAAGCTAAAAGTAAAGAGTCGATCTTCAATCTAACCAAGAAAGAGGCCATGCTGCTCAAACTACTGATCGATCGGCGCAATGAGGTGGTGTCCCGCCAACAAATCCTTCAGTCCGTTTGGGGCTATGATGTCTATCCCTCAACCCGGACCATTGACAATTTCATCCTCTCTTTCCGAAAGTACTTCGAATCCGATCCCAAGAATCCGAAGTACTTCCACTCGGTCAGAGGGGTTGGCTACAAATTCATCGATGCCAGTTGATAGACTGATCAAAGTCTTTTAACCAACTCATCGCAACTTGACCAAAGGCCGCACGACCTGACCTTTGTCGGTCTCCACTTTCAACCAATACACAGCTTCTGGTAATTGGCCGACTTCAATGCGTCGATCCCACCCTTGCGCAGGCTGCGACTGCTGGATCAAACGACCAAAGCCATCGAACAACCGCCATTCAAAAACAGTGAGGTCTTTATACTGCAAATGAAAATAGTCTCGCGTCGGATTGGGATAAATCACCAAGCCTTCTGACTCAGAAATTTCCTCCGTGGACACAACCAATATCTGAATATCTTCTCCCAAAATACTGGAACAATAGACATTTTGCGCACTCAAACGGACATTGTAGACGCCGTTGGCAGCATATTCATGGACGGGGTCGCGCTCAGAAGAAATCGGGCTACCATCATCAAAATTCCATTGAAATTCGTCTGTTCCTTCGGACAAATTCGTAAACCGAACCACCCTTCCGTCTACTTCGTAGGTGAAGCGGGCCAAAGGTGTCGGAACGACCTCAACCAACGCATTTCGAATGGAAGAAGCACTACCGGCCGCATTGCGCACTTCGAGCAAGACGTCGTACAGACCAGGATCGGTGTACACGACAACAGGGGCGGAATCCTGAGAAACAGCAGGCTGACCACCAGGAAATTGCCATTCCCAACTTTCAACCAACTGAGGGGATTGATCCGAAAATTGGACCGTAAAGGGCGCACAACCACCAGCCTGGCCCAATGCGATGATGGCTTCCGGCGGCAATAAATTTAAAATGCGTATCGTATCCACAAAAATAGCCGTTCCACAATCATTACTGACTTCCAGTTGTACCGGATAGTCGCCTGCTTCTTGGTAGGTATGCATCGGATCGGAAGTGTTGGCCGTCTGGCCGTCTCCAAACGACCAAGCATAATCTCCTGCAGAAGAATTATTGATGAACTGAGCTGTCTTATCGTTTATTTGGAAAAAGAAGTTGGCCGTAGGAAAGGCTTGCACGTCCACATCGAGCACAATCGTCGTCAGTCGCTCTCCACAATCATCGGTTATTTGGCATCGAATCGTGATGGCATCTGCAATGCCGTTGATGTTTAAAACATTGCTATTGGTTCCTTGAAAAAGAGCGGATTCTGGTAAGTCTTCAAAAATGCTGTTTTGAAGGAATTGCCATTGAAAAGACAATCCGTTGCCACTTGCTTGCACGGACAATCGCAGATTGTCTCCCTGACAAATTACAGCTGGCAGTAGCGGCTCCTGTATGATTTCTGGGGCGATTGAAAGGCTGGCCTGAACTTCCCGGCTGATCTGTGCCACACAAATCGATATGGCCACACATCTAAACGACCAGGTGGATACAACAGCTGTTACCGATGAGAGATTCAGGGTATTGGTGGTTGAACCGCTGAAAATGGCATTGTTTTGTACGTTTTCCCAACCGTTCCCGCGATCGACCTGCCACTGATAGCGTACATTGATCCCAGAGGCCAACACTTGAAAGCTGGCTGCTTCTGAACGACAGAGAAACACACTTTCTGGCTCTCGGTCAATCGATACGGCTCCACCTCCACTGATCGGCTGGCCTTCCATCAATCCATCGAAAGGTCGAATCAGGCCCGCAGCCCCTGCCGTTGCCTGATTGGGCGAAGATCCGCAGTTGCCAGAAACACCGGACAGCCCGCCTTGCAGCGCAATGCTGGTTGGAAACTCCAAGATCGTCTGGGTCGTATCCCATAACAACAGACCACCACTACCACCACCACCAGGCCCGACACATCGATTGGGTAGGTTGGCGATCGAACCGCCCGCACCACCTTCCAAAGAGATGTTTAACATACCGCTGATTTCTGCTATTTCCAGTACAATGGCACCAGCGGCACCACCGCCACCACCGCCATCTCCCTGCGTACTTGGGGGCGACTGTCCATCGGATGCTAAGGTTTCTCCATTGGAAAATATATGACCAGCCAGTAAAAACAGGATACCTCCGCCATTGCCACCGTCGGTCGCCACATCATTGTTGCCATGTCCAGCGCCACCGCCACCACCAAGTAGTGGAGCTGCTGCCAAGGGGATGGCTTTGCCGCCCAGTCCTGGACTTCGGCCCTTACAACCAAAGGTGGAAGGTTCGTTGTTGCGACCTCCCTGCCCCCCATCGGTGAGATTGCCACCGCCGCCACCGCCGGAGTTGTGGTCATTGCCACCGCCACCGCCATTGGCTTGCGGCCCCCTTCCAGCCTCCTTGCCCAATATGATGTCGACCACTCCTTCGCCTTTTAGAGCGCCTCGCCAGTTGTCGTCTTCGTAAAAATAGGATCGCTGAATAATCAGAAAAGAACAATCGTTGGGGCTAACCGTTTTGGCCTCTCCTCCCCTAAACCCCATACCACTGGCGATGATGGGAGCATTCAGAAACAAGCTATCTGTCACTTCCAGGGCAATGACACCGCCCGTCGCCCCATTCCAAGGAGCTGGCCGGAGGGTGTCAACTACTATGGCTGTTTGATACACCGGCAAAGTGATCAATTGAAGCTTGCCAGCCGGATCGTATTCATTGACTAGGTCGACGAATAAAAAGATTTCATTTTCGGACACCGAATCGATGCGGATTCTTTCGTAGCGGCCCAAACTGAGGGTATCCTCGATGTTTCCAAAATCAGCATCGTTGGATTCTGTCATTACCGCCCCTTTCATCTGTAGAATGATGGCATCCATCCCTTTCTGAAACCCTGTTGTATCTTCCACTTCCAACGACACGGCACAAGTACTGCTTTGGATAGCGGTCACACGGGCATAGCTGTTTATGACATTGGACAGGGAGTCTTGCGCCTGTAAATCTGAGGTCCAAACAGTGCTAAGAAGACACAAAAGCAGCCCAATTTTTATCAGGTGGCGCCTTAAAGGAGGTTGTTTACTAATGGACAGGGCTTGAGCAGCAGAACAATGAGGTTGGAATTGGTAAAGGTTTTTCATGGTTGAACGGTTTTGAAGATCGCATTGCACAAATATCTAACAGCCAAAAGGCCGAATAGATGCAGCAAAACAGCTAGATCAAAGACGGCTGTGGGCCAAAATCAACAAATAAGAAGGGCTTCACCAAAGAATGTGCGTGGGTGGTGGTGCTAAAATACAGTTTTCTTTGAAAAAAACGATAACACCCTATGCTTTGAGCGCTTTATATCTAAAAAAATATTACCTTTGCAGCCGTTAAAAACCTGACGTCTCTTCACGAGATTAATCAGGTATGGTTAAACCAAATAAATTTTAACTCTTATGCCCGTTAAAATTAGACTTCAGAGAAGGGGCCGGAAAAAGCGCCCTTTTTACCACATCGTAGTTGCCGATAGTCGCGCACCCCGCGATGGTCGATTCATCGAGAAAATCGGAACTTACAACCCAATGACAAAGCCCGCTACCATTATCTTGGATCGGGATCGCGCATTCGACTGGCTGATGAAAGGTGCACAACCAACGGACACAGCCCGTGCCATTCTTCGCTTCAAAGGTATCTTGTATCGCAAGCATTTGATGAGAGGTGTCAAAAAAGGCGCCCTAACCATCGAACAGGCCGAGGCGAAGTACCAAGCTTGGATCGAAGAGAAGGAAGCTCGCATTGAAACCCGCCGCCAGCAGGCGCAAGAGGAAATTCGCGCTTTCCACGCTGCCGTTTCTGGTAAGGCTGCACCCATCAAGGTCGCTGAATCAGCGGAGGGTGAAGAGTACAAGCCAGCAGAAGAGGACAATAAAACTTTTGCAGAATCGGTGGAGCAGACAACGGTAGAATCTGTCACAGAAGAAACAGCTCCTGCAGCAGAAGAGCCTGCGAAGGAAGAACCTGCAGCAGAAAAGCCCGCTTCCGATGATGCTAAAGAAGGAGAATAGGCACCCAAGGAATTTGACATCTATTCAATTTTTTTAGTATATTCGCAAAGAAATCTGAGAAGATTTTAATAGCATTTATTAAATTCAGGAACCTGATAGGGCTTAATTGCACTATCAGGTTCCAATGTAAAATACACCATTTTTATGAAACCTCTCAGCCCTGAATACCAGCAAACGCTGGACAACATTGCTAGCAAATTGCAGGAATCTGCCGAACTCCAACAATTCCTCGATTCAGAAGAAGATGAAGATTATATGGGCTTACGAACAGCCTTCGAAGAGTCCATCGCACAGCTGTATTCGACGATCATCCAAGACAATCCTCTTCAGATCATCGCTTTCGAAAAAGCACTGGTTCAGGCAGAGCTGGAAGGGCTTTACCTTCCTCGGATTTTAGGATTTGCAGTTCTACGAGGGGTTATCAACGAAAACTACAAATACATCCGCCCACAGGAGCATTTCAAAGAAATTCTACTAGCCATTTGCAATTCTTCCAATTTCGATTTTATCCGCAAACGCATCGGGCAGACCATTCAGATGGGCTTTGCACTCAGTTCAGACATCTGGGTGACCAATCTCATCAACGAAATCGTCAACAAGCGCATTCGATACTTTTTGCAAAATCAAAAGCTGCCGCGCTATCGCGACCCAAGGGAGCGCAAAATTGGCTATGCTCGTTACAAAAGACAGTTCAGAAACGAGAATTTCTTGTCGACGACCTTTCCAACCAACCTGACAGAGCTGAAGGTGCTTTTTCCATCCGTACGCCAATTCATTCACCACCGCACTTCTCAGAGTTTCAACAATAGCAGTTTTATACCGGACATTCGGGCCTTTTTGCACAACGATGCTTTCCGCAATGGACCGGAATTCCTTGAGCTACTCAGCCTGTACGCCAACTTCTTCAAATTAGATGGTGACTCAAAAGAGGATTTAAAAAATGTCTTGAACACGGCCCGTACCGAAATTCCAGACTTTGCAGATAAGTGGCTGCACTTGCTCAACGACCTTCACACCGGAGACCTCACCTTGGATGCTACTTCCGACAACCGAGTGTCTGACCTCATTTCCCGGGACATCGACGATGAGCTGACAGAATACTACGACCTGACCAACGAAATCCATGGCAAGGGTTACCTCAACGATGAAGTAATTGAAAAGGTTAAGGTGTACTACAACAACCATCAAGGGCTTTCCATCAATAACGACTGCTTGAGAAAGACCATCTTCAATTATTTCCACCGCTTTATCACCAACATCAATGAGCGGGAGTATTACGAATATTTTGAACTCTCCAAGATATTCCCTTCTTACATGGGGGTTTTCAATAACCAACAGTTCAACCAAAACCTCAAGGAGCTTTGTATGAGCTATGTCCGCAAGTTGTTGAAAAAATATACCGATAAGCGCGGTAAAGATTATCAAGACATCAAGAAATTTGTTTCTTCCAACTTCCGGGATTTGAAATTCCTGAAAGACAAAGAGATCGTCGAGCTGTTCAAAACGAGCAGAAAGAAAAAAACGGCAACCTCTTAAAGGGACAATTTTCCACAGGATATTGGTAAAGGCTAAGGATGAGCATACGGAATAAGAACCGTCTCATTCTTAGCCTTTTACAATTCAAGTAAATACGACTTGATAAAAAAATAATAGCTACAATTCGCTAACAGCAGGGCCATTGAGCCGGATTTTTACTATTTTCCGGCCTGGGCTGCTCTATTGATTCACAACCAAAGCCACTATGCCACGCCTCGTAATTGTGTCCAATCGCCTTCCGGTTACGATAGATAAAAAAGATGGTGAATTGTTCTACCATCCCAGTGCCGGAGGTCTGGCCACAGGTCTTCATTCACTCGACCAATCAATCGACAAGGTATGGATTGGCTGGCCCGGAAAGGAGATTGTCGACCCCTGGGAACAGGAAGCCATTCGGGGAAAGCTGGAAAAGGACCAACTGATTCCCGTTTTCCTCAGCGACGAAGAGATCCAAAATTACTACGAAGGATTCAGCAACAAATCCATCTGGCCACATTTCCACTATTTCACCCAGTATACCGCTTACGAGGATCACTATTGGGTGGCTTACTGCAAGGTCAATCGGAAGTTTGCAGAAGTTGTCATCAACCACCTGCTGGAAGGTGACATTCTCTGGGTACACGATTACCAATTGATGTTGTTACCGGGTATGGTTCGAGAAGCGCACCCCAAGATGTCCATTGGTTTTTTCCTTCACATCCCTTTTCCATCTTACGAACTCTTTCGAATACTGCCCTGGCGACAAGAAATTCTCGAAGGCATCATTGGAGCCGATCAGATTGGATTTCACACCTTTGACTACATGCGGCACTTTTTGAGTGCTGTTTACCGTATCGGGGGATATGAGCACAATTTTGGAAAGCTGACAGTTCAAAACCGGGCTGTCAATGTGGATGTCTTCCCCATGGGTATCGATTATGAAAAGTATGCTCATCCAGAAAAGGTCGCAGATACGACGGAGAGCTCTCGTTTGATTCAGCGCCTACTGGCCAAGAAGCGGCGACTGATTATTTCCATCGATCGGCTGGATTATACCAAGGGCATTCCACAACGTCTACGCGCTTATGAGCAGTTCATCTCCAGGCACCCACACTACAAGGGTAAGGTTACACTGATGCTGATTGTCGTTCCTTCCAGATCGAATGTCGACCAGTACCAAGAGCTCAAGGACGAGGTCGATACCCTAGTTGGACGAATCGATGGGGAATACCGTACTTTTGGTTGGTCGCCTATTCAATACTTCTACCGTTCTTTCTCCTTTGCGGAGCTGACAGCACTTTACGAAGTGGCAGACATTGCGATGATTACACCTTTGCGAGACGGAATGAATCTGGTCGCCAAGGAGTATGTGGCCAGTAAGGAAAAAAGTAAAAAGGGTGTATTGATCCTCAGCGAGATGGCCGGTGCAGCCAACGAACTCAGCGACGCCCTGCTCGTCAACCCCCAAGACCTCAACGACATGGTCCAAGCCATTGTCAAGGCCCTTGAAATGCCTCTGGATGAACAGAAAGAACGCTTGGAAAAGATGCAACTACGGCTCAAAAAGTATACGGTGAGGCATTGGGCCGAAAGTTTTTTAGAGCAACAAATCAAGATAGACAAACTCAAAGGGATAACTGCTACGAATATGTTTAACGAAACGATCCAAACACAGCTCTTAAACGATTACCAAACCGCTCAAAGGCGACTCATCCTGCTGGATTACGATGGAACGCTGATGCCATTCTTTCCCAATCCACACGAAGCCGAGCCGGATGCTCCCCTACTGAAGCTGCTAGAGCAACTCAAATCCGTTGAAAACAACAAAATCGTCATCGTTTCCGGCAGAGATCGCAAGACATTGGGTGCTTGGCTGGGCTACCTGGGGCTCGAAATGGCTGCAGAGCATGGTGTTTGGTCTTTCAACAAGGGGAAATGGCAGGCCAGCCCGGGCTTATCTGCCGAATGGAAAGCGGACGTTCGACCGGTATTGGAGGATTTGGTGGAGCGCACGCCGGGCTCCTTCATTGAAGAAAAGGATTTCTCCATCGCTTGGCACTATCGCAACATCGACCGGGATTTAGGCGAAAAGCGGGTGCGCGAATTTCGGGATGTCCTGCGCTACCTGACCGCCAACCTCGACCTACAGGTGTTGGAGGGCAACAAAGTGGTGGAGATCAAAAATGCAGGGGTCAACAAAGGCAAAGCCACCTCTGCATGGCTCAATGAGGCCGATTGGGATTTCATCTTAGCCATCGGCGATGATCATACAGACGAAGATACTTTCAAGGTTCTCCCTCAAAACGCTTACTCCATTAAGGTGGGGCTTGGACCGACCGCTGCCAAATACAATACCGTAGGGGTAGACAATGTGCGATCCCTGCTGCAGGCATTACTTAGTCGATAATTCCTCGGAAATAGTAGAAGAAAAAGGCAGAAGAAGGTCTACCAGGCTACCTTCCGAAGGTAATTCAAATGGCTATCCCAATGGCCTTCTTCAAATTTTGATCTTAGATTCAAAAAGTAACAAATGATCAACGACTTTTTCGATGGTATTCGTTCTTATGGCAGAGCCTTCCAAATCATTCGCGAAATGCGACTTTGGAAATACGTGATAATTCCTGGTCTGCTGTCCCTCATCATTGCCTTTGCCATTGGCTCGGCCGCCTGGGGCCTCTCTGACAATGCCGGAAATCTACTAGCCTCCTGGTACCCATTCGAATGGGGGCATGATTTCGTTGCCAACATTGCCCAATGGATCGGGGGCATTCTCATTGCCTTGATCGGATTGGTGCTTTTCAAGTACATCGTAATGATTGTCGCATCCCCCTTTATGAGCCCTTTGTCTCAAAAGGTCGAGGAAAGATTGACGGGCCGCCACACCCTCAACAGAGGATTCAACGCCGGCAAAGCTATCCGCGACATCCTGAGAGGACTGCGCATCACTTTTCGGAATATCTTTCGGGAGTTGTTTTTTGTGGGCCTGCTCCTTCTACTGAGCTTTATTCCAGTTGTTGGCATCGTCACGACCGTAGCCATTTTCCTGGTACAGGCTTTCTATGCTGGATTTGGCAACATGGATTACACCCTGGAAAGACATTATCCGGTGAGCGGAAGCGTTCGTTTTGTGCGTCGCAACAAAGCCTTAGCGGCGGGTAACGGTACCATTTTCCTACTCTTATTAATGACAGGTATTGGTTTTTTGATTGCTCCTCCACTGGCCACAGTAGCTGCTACCATCGAGACCGTCGAACGATTGGATACCGCAGTGGGTGTCTCTGAAGTTGAAAATGATCTGGTATAAGCATCGCTCAATGGGCTTTCAATCTTCGGCTCCATAGATCAAGGTAGCTCGTTCGCCTCCGGCCTTTACGTAGCCACGATACATACCAGCAGTGTTGAATGGCATGGATACATTGCCTAAGTGATCGACAGAGATGATGCCACCGGAACCTCCTTTTTCCTTGAGCTTTTCATTGATGACATGTTCGGCCGCCGCATCCAAGGACAGTCCTTTGTAATCCATCAGCGCATGGATGTCGTAGGCCACTGCATAGCGGATAAAATACTCTCCATGGCCGGTTGAGGACACCCCACAAGTTGCATTGTTTGCATAAGTACCTGCACCGATGATGGGCGAATCTCCGATGCGATTGTAACGTTTGTTGGTCATTCCTCCGGTAGAAGTTCCAGCCACAATGTTTCCAGTTTTATCCAAAGCCACTGCACCGACGGTTCCAAATTTGTGATCCGGGTCTTCTGACAGGTAGTAACCCGTTTTTTTATCCAC
>JBCCSZ010000014.1:0-42363 GCA_039199225.1 Bacteroidota bacterium | reverse complement strand
TGGTAGCCTTCAATGCTCCGTCTGATACATGCACCAGAAGGCCATTGACCTCCGCACGCATGATGACAAAATCCCAATCAGTCGTATAGTGCTGTACCAAGTTTTGGTGCGTCACTTCCGTTGGATCGGCTGAAACATCCAGACTGTAGGCACCTGCAATTTCTTGAATAACATCGCTATCTGTCAGTTCCTTAAAAAAGGCACTCTTCTTTCCGATCGTCATTTTGACGGCCTCGTCTTTGCACTCAATGCGCAAAACGGAAGCTTTTCCTTTCCGAATCTGGATGCCATGACAAGTGATAATTCCCTTAAAAATAGTTTCTTCATCGGAATGGTAACCAGCCAGGATTTCGAGTTCATTGCCGGGAGCAAAATCCGGCGAATCGCTGATGTCAAAACTTTCAGTAGAAGCATTGCCATCGGCTATGACAATTTTGGCAATCGGTATTTTGTTGACTTGCTTGTTCACAACAATGCTCAACACGTTGTATGCCCGGCTGATGGCCTCGCCATTGACCTTCACCGTGTGGGTGATCAGATCGGCCGGTTGGCTAGTGGGTATGAGGCGAGCGTTGGGCATGGGTTAAGCAGATTGATTAATAGGTGGAAATTTAATTTCAGTTCCAACTTTCAGATTGCGAAAATCGTCTAATTTGTTGTACGCCGCCACTTGTCGGTAGAGGCTGGCATCGCCATAAATCTTGTAACACATCAAAGGAAGCCGATCCCCTTCCTCAATCACCCGGAGGTGCGTCAAATCTGGTGAAGAGCTGTCTTCTTCAGCTACCCGTGCTTCGTCTTCTTTGGACTCTTTGAAGGTCGCCTTTCCCTTGGCACGAATGGGAGTTCCATCGGGTTTAAACAAGGTGTAAGACAAGTTGAGATTTGTCATCCGCCCTTTGAACAAAAGGGTTCCCCAGCTGATTTTGACGTAGCGAGGAGCATGGGTTTCACCTTGGTAGTTGAGCGTAACTTGCTTAAACAAATCGATTTGATCGACGATAGAACTCGGCTTACTTGTCCCGAGGATATCGATTCCGAAACCACCATCGTTTTGAATGATACCGGTACCATCAAACAGGAGGTTGACATCGAGTGTTTGTGGCTTAATCTGCTTGAATTTCAAATCACTGCCAGAAGTACCAGAAGCCTGCGCCTCTTCGTATTCAATGGTGTAGTTCTCCTGAAATTCGTCGGGATTGATCAATGTCTCAAAGACATCTCCCGTCTCCTGCTCGAACCTAGGGTCTGCACACGCAATGATTTTCAATTTGACCAGTTGCCCCTCCATTTATCTTTCTTTTTGCTGTTTTAAAATTTCCAGAACCTGCTCGACACATTCTGCCACGATGGCCGATGGATCTGGTGCCGGAGCGGTAGGACCCGCAGGGCTGTTGGCATCGGTTTCGATGGTGGTTCGTACGATCAGTTCTTTGATTTCAATTGGCATGATCAGATTCTTAAGGTGTTGAAATATCGATATTTCAATTTGATGGTTTCCACGACAATCTTGCTTTCTTCGGCGTTGAAACCGCTCACGGTCCATTCAAGTGGATAAGCACCCACGACATACCAAGCCGAAATCGGTACGTGCAATTCATTGAGCAGCGTAATGGTGATATTGGTTGGTTGAAATTCGAAGTTTTCAATGGCATCCTTACACCATTTGACGATCCCCGATCCGAGGAACATCCCCCGAGTAAGGGTCAGGTCGGAATACTTTGTTCGCTTGGGAAGCTGATGAATGAATCGGTTTTCACCTCCTTCGGCATAGTCCTCCGTTTCGACCGTAACAGAAAGGCCGTCGACCTGCTGAAAGCGGAAGTCGTTTGGACTTTGCGGAAACAATTCGAAAGCCACTCCAAAGTGAAAGCTGACCGGTGGATAAAGCAAGGCCATAGTTAGACAGCTTCCATCGTGAGTCCCTCGTGAACCAGCACCATGGTTTCGATGGCTGCTTCATTGGCATCGGATTTCAAGTCGGTTGCCGTAATCTTGCTTGGCCAGGCATTTTTCACCTTCCAAACCAAGACAGGCTCGTGGTTCTCGTTGAGCAGCGAGATGGTAACATCGCGGCGTTCAATGGTATTGAGTTTGACGCTGTTCCACCAATCGTAGAACTCATTGTCGCTTTGAAAATTACCCCGCTTCAAGGTAATGTCTGAATACTTTTGCATTCCCGGCATTTTGATTTTGCTGTATTCCGGGCTTGCACCATCGCGATACTCGATGATTTCTGTTTCAACTTCCAGACCAGATACTTCGGTGAAACCGATTTTGGTGCCACCCCATTCTACCTGGAAATGAAACTTGGGAAGAGGATATTCTGCCATGACTTTTGTTTATTTTGTGATTGTGGCGGAGCCACTGGTGATCGGTGATTTTGTGATTTTTTGGTCGGTGATCTTGTGGTTTGGTGATCAGTGGTCTTGTGATTTGGTGATTGGTGATCTCGTGGTTTTGTTATATTTTATTACACAGTATTACTAAATGACCTCATCACCAAATCATAGACGCCTGAAAGGAATAACTCCTTTACGACTCCTGCATCTTGTGGGAGAATTTCAGGATGATGAATTCTGCTGGGCGAACGACGGCCATACCGATTTCGACGATCATGCGTCCTTCCAAAACATCTACCGATGTCATGGTTTCACCAAGGCCGACTTTTACGAAGAAAGCATCAGCTGTTTTCGCGCCAGCCAGAGCACCTTGCCGCCAAAGCACCGTCAGGTAATTTTCGATCATTCCTTTGACCTTTACCCAGGTGTTGGCATCGTTGGGTTCAAAGACGAATTGTTCGGAAGCTTTCTTTACAGATTCTTCTACCATGTTGTAGAATCTACGAACAGAAATGTAGCGCCATTCATTGTCGTTTCCAGCTAGGGTTCTAGCACCCCAAACCAAGATTCCTTTTCCAGTGAAAGAGCGGATGGCATTGATGGATTTTCCAGCATTGACGTCTACGTTCAACTCGGCCTGCTCTTCATGGCTGATGCGGACACTGGGTGCCATGACAAAATTTAAACTGACATTGGCCGGAGCTTTCCAAACCCCTCTGTTGGCATCAACTGTGGCGTACACCCCAGCGATGGTACTACTCGGTGGCAAGGTAGCCAAGCGACCGTTGACAGAAGCCAAAATGTTTTTGTACGTACCAAAAATACTTTGCAAAGCTGTATCAAAAGTCGATTCAAAATCGTCTGCCAAAGCCACCGCCTTAGTGACAAAAGCGTTGATGGTTTTAAAAATACCTCTTGCACCCTGTACAGCGTATTGTGCTTCTTCCGTTACAGACGACAGAGCGGCATATCCAGCTTCAATATCTCCATTGGTATTGGGTGTGCCGGTACCTCTGGTACTGTTAATGGTTGCAGGAACTATGGTATTCAACTGAGAGACGATGTCCGCCAAGTTAGAGCCATTGGGCATGACAATATTAAAGCCTGCGCCTGCCTCGTCCCTCAAGGCATTGTTGTGGAAAAACATATCCTGCACAGCATCCTCCAAACCAGAATCTTTGACCAATCCTTCCAGGTCTGACTTCATTTTGTAACCAACCACGTCTGATAAGCTGGCTAAGTAAGGCGCATTGATAAAGTCGTGAATGGTATCCCGCAAAAAATCAAACAGAGCCGTCAGGGTAGCTGTGTAATCAGCAATTGCAACGGGGGCAGGGACATCATTTACCGCGCCTACCAGGTCATTGAATTTAGCAGTCAATGAATCCAAGTTGGCATCATTGATACGGGCCGTGATAGTGGCAGCCATTGCTTTGGCGACGCTCACGGAGACATCCATTTTATTGGTAATAAAATCTTTGATCTCGCTATCGTCAGTCAGAGATTGCAAGACGATCGATCCACCACCATCGCGTTCAAGTGTGAGGTCACGGTATTTTATATCGTGCTGTAGAGAAGTCTTCAACCAAGGCGTGTATGCCGCACCATATTTTAGAAATTGAATGCCGACCTTATTGCGAAAATCAGCAATCATACTATCAAAATTACTGTCGTCTACATATTTGGTATCGCAAAGCGCTACGCGATCTTGGAGCTTGTTGCACTGCGCCAAGGCTGCTTTCTGAAAATCGTACAAGCCATCGGCCGTCAACAAAGTTGCATCCGGTGACAATAGAATGGTTGGCTCATCTTCCTTTTCCAATTTTGCCAATCCGTTCAAAATAGCGGCACCATCAACAGTATTGACAACACCACCTGTTTTGTAAGTTCCAACAGAAACGATGTAACACTTTCCACCTCCATTGGCAAAATACATTCTCAGCGAATCATACAGGTAAAAATCTGCCTGCGAATCGGCACCAATGACTTCGTCGTTGTCGTCTAATGTAACGGTTACGTCTCTGGGAGGCGCACTACCAAACCATTCCTCAAATTCCACCATGGATTTCACTCTGGTGGGTTTCATGGAGAGCGACTCTCCGTTTCTGTCGGCCCTTTCTGTGTAACCGATGAAGGCAGGAACAGCTGTTTCGACCGATGCTACCGAAGGAGGGAATATAGAAATCTCTTCTACATAAACACCCGGCGTTTTATAAGTACTTGGCATGGTAAATAGAGTTTATTGATTCATTTAATGTTGATGTATAGAGTCTCCTTCAGAAGCCTCCTTAGTAATTATTTATGGATACTGACTGCTGTCAATAAATACGTCTGAATAAATGGCATCCGCCTCACTGCGAATCATTGTTGCGTGCGGATTCGGTAATACTTTCGTGTTTCGAGCAACAGAGCTGATAAAGCCCGTCTTTGTCAAAGGCAGTGGATCATCAATACCTGTGATGCCAGCAATGACCGATTGATCGGTGCTGTCCTTGTAGCGCCATTGCGTCATCCGATTTTTAAAGCGCAGCTCAAAGCTTGGCTCTTCCACCTGCCCCGATCCATCCAGCAATCTCAATCCTACTGCCAAGCCAGGTTGGTGAAAAATTTCCACAATGCCAAAGAGTGCCTTACCCACAAATTCAGGATGGTAGTAAAACTGCTGAGAGTCCGAATAACCATTGCCATCGACATCCAGCTGATACCGGCCAGGAGCATAGGGCGACATGTTGATTGGATGAAACAAGTTGTCAGCCGAACTCTGTCCATGGTCTCTGGCAAGCGTAACACCATCTCTATTTTTGAGATCAAAGGCCGCCCAAATACCAGGCGCTGTAAATTTGTAATCGAAGAAAGAAGATCGGTATCTCAGCTCATCGAGTGAGGTAATATAGGATTGCCTGTTGACTTGCAACCAGCCAGAATTCGCTGCATCCGGTGTGGGTCCCGGCGGAGTATTCGTTGCCGCCTCGTAAAGATCGCCTCCATGCAACACCAAATCGTTCATCCGGTATGGTGTTGCTCCATTGAAAGCTGGAACGTCTCGGCTGATGTTTGGAGCCGTGATGCCGGCGTTGGCATTGCTGAAGTAAAAAATTCTGGGAACAGCATTGCGCTCTAGGTCTGTTGCATCAAAGCCTGCCGCTAATCGCAAGGCCGTATAATTCAACAAGGAAGGATCATTGATTAGAAGTGCAAAGGTCCACTTATCCCCCTCGGCTAATTCAATGGTTGGTTCATCATTTTCATCGACAGAAGCCAGTAAGTTGAAACCCATAGCCGTAGGTCGATACAATTGTTTCAGATTTCGGATCTGTTGGATGGTCTGTTGATCGGGTTGAATGGAAATAAGGTTTTCCAAACGATAATCTTTCAACATCGCTGCTTGCGCATTTGCAGACATGGCACCGAATTCTTCGTTGTTTGGTCCGCCACTCAGAAAAAAGTGATGGAGCACATCCAAGGAAAAAAGCGATTTGTATTGAAACTGTATGGCCATATCTTAGACAGTTGTCGGATCGTTGATTTTGATTTGTTGAATGAGTCCTTGCCCCTCTTTGATGAGGTCCAGTTCCAGTCCAAGCAAGCGAACTTTATACATGACGTTTGGCAAATGCCGACCTCCCAACATCCCCCAAATGTTATTTGCTTCTTCGAATGAGGGAGAATACATATCCATAATCAGTTTAAAATTGCTCAGCTGATCATGGGGATTGGTGCTAGCAATGGGTGGCGTATTTTTCTGGTCGAATACATTTTTGTACTGGAAAAAGCGGATAATGCGCGACAGGTAAGTCAATGCATTGTGATAGTTATTGCTATTGATACTGAACAGCAAGTAGAGGTTCAAATGAACTGGTGGATTTTTATATTCTGTTTGGTTGGTCGCATAGTTTTTGCGATAGGCAGGTACGTTTTTCAGGACGGTCTCTTCTTCTATTCTCAACAGCGTCAGTACCACCTTATTATTGATCACTGGATCAGGTGTTACGCCCGATTGAAAAAAGGCAATGTTGGAAATCTGAACATCATCATCATTCGACATATCCAAAGGCCCGATGGTATTCAGGTGGGCATTCAGTTCGGTTGCGATCAGATTGAGAGCTTGGTAGATCATTTAATGATGATGAATAAATTTACTGTTAAAAATTTTCTGCCTTAGACTTTCAGAGCTTTTTAAATACTTCCTTGAAATCTCCTTCATCCAATAAATATTCGATGACTTCCTCGACAAGCGATCTGCTGCATTCTTCCACCAACAACATATTCTGATACCACAAGTACCGACCGCTCATAAATTCTCCCGACACCCGGTACGCTTCCCGCATTTGGGCAATGGCATCATAGCTGAAAAAGGAAGCAACGTAGCGATCTCCGTTTCGAAAGGAAACAACTACATCTGTGCGACCATCTTCCACTGCAGCGCCCTGCTCCTGATCCGTCAGTCCGGACAGGAATATTCGTTCGATGTCACTCCGCATGTGCTATTGTGTTGGCTGCGATTTTGATCTTCAAATTAAGTGCAAAGCCGTGTTTTGACAAGCTTGATCTGACTTTCGGTCGATTTTGGGGAACGAGCGGGGGGGCGTGATTGGGTGGTTTTGTGATTTCGTGATCTGGTGGTTTTGTGATTTTGTGATCTGGTGGTTTCGTGATTGGGTGATTTTGTGATCTAGTGGTTTTGCGATCTGGTGATTTCGTGATCTAGTGGTTTTGCGATCTGGTGGTTTTGTGGTTTTACGATCTGGTGATTTTGTGATTTCGTGATCTGGTGGTTTCGTAATTTTCATCAACGCGTTAGAGGGCATCATCACCAAATCACCGATCACCGATCTCCAAATCACCAAATCACCGCTCACCGATCACTCAATCACCAAATCACCGCCCACTGCTCACTGCTCACCCCTAAATATGCAATATCTGGGCGAGGAATTTTTTCTTGCAGCGGCGGGAGACGGGTACGGGGGTGTTGTCTTCCATGAGGAGGGTGCCTTCTTTGTAGTATTTTTTTATGCAATGGAGATTGACCAGGTAGGATTTGTGGGGGGAGAAGAAGGAGAAGTTTTCCAGTAGCTTTCGAAATTCGCCGAGGTTGTAAGAACTGACAATGTCGGAACGAGTGCGGGTGACGATGCGGGTACACTTTTGGAGACCTTCGCAACGGATGATGTCGCGGACATTTAGAATTTCGAGGCCGTCGATGGTGGGGATGCCTATGATTTGATCGGTGGCAGCTTTGTTGGCCGGTGCATGCAAATGCTGCAGGATGGTTTCGTAAGTCTGTTGGTGGCGCCGGTTGAAGATGCGGTTTTGGGCCGTATTGACTGCCGTTATGACTTGGTCTGTTTCGATGGGTTTTCGGATGAGACCTGCCGGACGGAAGTGTTGGACGGGGCTTTCAGGCTGCTTGCCAACCCCCAGAAAAATAGTTTCCATCGTGGTCGGTTGCCAATTGTCGGACTGTACGGGTTCGCTCAGTTGATAGTCTATGAATAACAGGTCTGGCTCGTTCTCCTGAATGAGTTGTTTTCCTTCGAGCGGACATTGAAAAATACCATTTACCTGAATATCGGGGTAGATACGCGCCAGAATTTGGGTAATGGGGTCTATAATCTCTTTTTCACGGCTAATGAAAACTGCTTTTATCATTTTGGCTTCGAGCTTTTAGGGTCCGTCAGGTTAACCTCAATAATAAGTGTCGTTTTTGCGAAAAATGTGAACTGGGCAGCTATTGAAATCTTGATAAATCATACAAGTTTTTCCAAAAAACTGACAAGGGGTGTGTAGTTGCGTGAATCTACGTTTGAAAAGCAATTTCTAGTATCAAAAGTCATTCTATGGAAACTTGAGCGGTAAAGACATGTTTAATGGTTTCATTTCCCGGCGGGAACACATAGAACTTGTCGCTAATATAACATTAATCAAACAACTTTTCCAAAAATGCTTCATTTAAAGTTAAGAGCGCTTACCATTTTTGACTAGCCTCATATACCAATTATAGTTATACCTACTTTTACGATGCTTTGGTTTTCTCCAAGCCAATGGGTAGCTTGGCGCCAAACAAGCAGCAATGGCACACATACTATGCATGACCTCCGGCCTGACGGGCATCCTTTATGCCAGTTTCGAGATGGTCCACCAATTGGAAGAAGCTGGACATCGTGTGACTTATGCCTGTCCGGCCGATGTCAAAAGCAAAGTAGAGGCCAACGGGATAAACTACCTACAATTGGCCCCAACCAATTTCAAGCCCGCACCAGAGCTGCCAAAGTTTACAGGGCCACTGCGAAAATTCAAGAGCGTTTGGTACCGACTTCGCCATGCAGCCGCACGCCAACAACAGGCTGTCAACTCGCTCCATATGGAGGCATTCGAGCAGACATTGGACAGGCTATCGCCCGATTTGGTACTGATAGACCTCGAATTACACGACCATCTGATGACTTGTGTAGCCCGCCGACTCCCTACCCTATTGCTCAACCAATTCTTTTCTGTTTGGCGACGTCCAAACTTTCCCTCTCTCACCGTAGACATCATCCCAGGAGAAGGCTGGCGAGGCAGCCAGGCAGGCATTGCATTATCCTGGCAGAAAATCCGATGGCAACGGTGGTGGCTGTTTTTCAAAGCCAGGAGCATCAGCCTTGGCCTCGACCGGCGATCCGTTTTGAAGAAATACGCTCAGAAAATTGGCTTTCCCAAAGCATACATTGGTGAAGACCACTGGCCCGGACCGTTTTTGTACCGCTCCCTACCCGTTTTAAATATGGCCACCCAAGCCATGGAATTTCCACATGCTCCTCCCCCCTACCTACATTATATAGGCGCGATGGTTTTTACACAGAGGAAAAGCTTACGCCCAGATGCCGACCTTGAACAGCCGCTTCAAGCCTTATTCCAACAAAAGGTGGCAGAGCAGCGCTCTTTGATCTATTGCTCGGTCAGTACACTCAGCAAAAGCGATGGGCATTTTCTAAAGAGGGTCGTCCAAGCAGTAGCTCATCGCACTGATTGGTTGCTGATATTGAGCTTGGGCGGATTGAAAGATGTCAAAACACTGGGGGAAATCCCCGAAAACGTCTATCCCTTTTCATGGGTTCCCCAATTAGAGGTCTTGGCCCAAGCCGATTGTGCCATTGTGCATGGCGGTGTTCACAGTTTGAATGAATGCATCCATTTTAAGGTACCGATGTTGGTGTACTCGGGTAAAAAATCGGATCAGAATGGCTGTGCCGCTCGGGTGGCTTACCATGGTGTGGGCATCCGGGCAGATAAAGACATCGACAGTGCCGCCGACATTCGCGCCAATCTGGAACACGTGCTGCAGGAGGATTCTTTCAGAGAAAAATTGGAGGTAATGCATGGCCACTATCTGGCCGATCAAAAAGAGCAGCGGCTGCTTCGCATGGTGGAGCAATCCCTTGGAGGTTCTTTAGATGGAAAAAACCCGTAGGCATTGGTCGCTCTCCAACGATGGCTAATAAAAGTTTTCCCAACTGGCAGTAAGCTTTGGACAATTTAGTAACCTGTTCTTTTGCTCACTAGAATCCATTTTACTCAGGAGGCATACTTTGCGCAGTATTGCAGGTAGGCTGAAACTTTGCTGCTGAGCAATCTCCGATCACTATCGTTAGAAAAAGCTTCATTCACCGGAGAATAGTTGATTTCTTCTGGCAACTCCCTTTCACTTATTGCATCCAGTGGATGTTCGATGGATGAAAGTTGGCATTTCTTACGATACCATTTTTTCCCTCTCAATATGTATTGATGGCTGCCTTTTATAAAGCTAAATTGATTATACCGATATTTGGGAAGGGTCTTTCCTCGATTGTTGTACCAAAAACTTTCGGAAATTGGCAATGTGTAAGCATCCTGTGTATTGGAACAATATTTATCATAACCTTTATACCCACAAGCACATAGTATCTTGTAGTAAAGCATCCGCATTCCCATAGGTTGAAGAGAGGGTACATTTGAAGCATTGAGATGATCCAACCAAAACAGTGGTACCTTTGTTCCCTCATTGGTTACATTGGAAAAGTGATAAGCCCAGTTTTCCTCACCAAAGTTATCTCCATGATCTGAGGCAAAAATGACGAGATTTTTCTTTCCTTGGTGATGGTGGGCGATGAACTTATCTACCCTACCCTTTATTAAATCCCAACTTTTTATTTGACGCTTTTTCAAAAGCTGCAAAGTATCTTTATTGAGTACTTCGCGATCTTGCGTCAGGAATGTTTGATTGACAAAGTGAAATAACCCATACAACTCTTTTAGCTTCAGAAATGGATTACGCTCTTGTAATTCAAAATGATTACTGACGTGATAGGGAAAATGCGTTTCCATCAAATTAATGAACAGAAAAGTTCGTTTGCCAGACTGTTGATTCTGTTTGATCAACTTATCCGCTTTTTCAAAACTTCTATCCATCATACTACTAAACCATACATAAGCGGCCTGGAGATCTTTTGAAAGAGCCTGACCTATTAAGTCCTTGGAAAACAATAATTTTCGAATTCTAGGCTTACCTGCTAATAACAACAAATGAGATAGCTTTTTATAGGCTGGCTCAACTTCCTCCCAAATTTTATAGGTATTATGAAAACCTCTATCCAGGTTAAAGATATTTGTCGTTGCAACATTTGCAGTAATCTGATTGGTTTGATACCCCAAGTCCTGAAGCTTTTGTGCAAGCGTGACAACTTGTTTGCTCAGTTTCCGATTTTGTGTCGTGGCCATATGCTCATGGGGCAAAAGCCCTGAGAAGATGCTGGCTGTACTTGGCAGTGTCCAACAACCATTTGACCATACATTCATAAATTGCGTAGCATTTTGTTCAACATAAGGCATACCTAGCTTTGGCCTATTGTAAACCGTATCGAACCGCAAACTGTCCGCAATAATGAGGATTATATTTTCAGGAATAGATTTCAATAAGTTTCGATTAAGACTGACTCAAAAATTCAATAATTTCAATTAGTAAGGATCATAAAAGCTTATCACAATACTAACAAAATAACCAGATTCTTCCTAGACAAGGTCTTTCCGATTAAAAAAACATGTAACACATACTAAGCCGTGGATGGTCGTCTAATCATCAAAAACAACGCAAGAGTTATAAGTATTACAACTATATATGTCAATTGAGCAAATGTTAAACCTCCAAAAATTACTTTATTCGTTCTTATAAATTCAATTAATATATTGTAAAAGGATGTGGAAAATAAAAAGGTTATTCCCGCCATTCCAGCTATACTACTCTTTGTTTGCATACGCAGTAAAATGATAAAAAGCAGACTGTGAAAAATAGCATCGTAGATTTGAACCGGATGCACAGGTAAAAGTGTGGCACCGGTACCATATGGAAAAGTTACGCCCCAAGGCAATTCGGTTGGTATACCATAACACCCATAATGACCATCCAAAAAGCATCCTATTTTCCCAAATATCACTCCAAGACAAATTGTTATTAAGGTCAGATCAAGTATCTGAATGTAACGTCGCTTTCGATCCCAAAGAGCGTATAGTAGTATGCCAAAGGCATATAAGAATATGGAACCAAACCATCTGCCCGTGCTGCTATTTGCAACGTCTTGAGCAAAATTTCCTAAGCTGACTTCAAGTTGATAACCTCTGGTCAGCTTGATCAGATAACGCTCAAAAATGCCAAACGAAACGGAACCTAGATAACCAGTTAATAAGAACAGAAAAATAACTGTATTCCTTTCAAAAAAAGAAAAGTTGGAGTAGGTAGAACCTTTCTTATAATTCTGAAAAAAAACAACGACAAGTACAATGGTAAAAACCAATAAGATACCGTACCAACTGATATCTTTTCCCAAAAACTCTATACGTGGTAGCATATGCTAATTCAAAAGTGAAGAGAATGTGTCTTGCTGTGGTATATATCAGTTGTAACTTAGCTGGCAGCCATTACAAAACTGATGATATCCAAGCAATTAATTTTAAAATTGGCCGATATGCAAACGCTGACTGATGTTGTTTCTTCCTTGTGGTAACAGCCACCTATTTGCGTTCAGCGCATACCGACCAATTTTTCACCACCCTGTAGATGGTCATTAAGTTCTTTTATCTAGACAACTTGAACTGCCCTGTGGCCAAGGTATAACCAAATAAGACATAGTCGTCCTGACCTGGTGTTGTCACCTCTTGGTAATTAGCTCTACCTACAATAACATCAAGTACGGCACCATCAGGAATATTATTGAGATCGGTACTGGATAACTGATATCTACCATTATCTGTCGTTTGAATCAGTTTGCTGACTGACTTATGCCCCTTTCCTCTTAGGTCTGCATTCAAAATGTTTCTCAAATCAAAGTAAACAATGATGTAGACACCGTTGCTATTCTGTGCATCAACGTTCCAAGTAAATGTTTCATTGATTCCAATCGCTGTCATTGCATCGGCCTTGCCTGATGGAGTCGGTGAATTGAGACTAACAGGAGCTGGATTGTACATCTCAGAATAAAATACATCACTTCTTAGATTGCCATTATCCTTCAGGCGAACACCAATTGTTTTTCCAAAAGCACCTTTCAATTGGACCTGATCTTCCTGACTCGATTTGTATCGCTTGCTATACTTTGATTTCGAAATATCAACATCATCGATTGATAATGCGCCAAAGGTTTTGAGTTCACCATCAGAGCCTCTGAACTCTGCCGAAGCTGTGTAAAGGCCATCATCACTCACTTGTTCACCCGTGTTGAGCATAGCATTTTGATTTTTCACAAACACGAAGCCATCTGCCTCCATGATCTTGTGTTTCAAAGCGATCAATTCAAAAACAGATGGTAATTTGTTATTGACAGCATTTGAAGTTTCAGTGACTTTCATGCTATCCTTTTGACATCCGACCAATAAGACAGCGCAGAAAAATAATACGGAAATGGAAAATATTTTTTGGACTTTCATTTTTACAATTTTTTTAAGCATTGAAATTTAATTACAAAGATCACAGAACAGCTGTTGTTTCAACACGTCCACTTCAATAATATCATCGTTGGACAATGTTGCAGAACCAAAGCCTACATAATTATGTGTCCAAGTGACATCATTGGACATACCACAGTCAAGGCAGTCTCCCGGTTCATCATCACAGGGTTTCGTAACGTCTAGTGAAATACCAATTGGCAGTCCAAGAGGAATATCGCTAACTTCGATCACTCCAACTCTTTGACCACCGATTATACGAAGTACTGCCTTCGTATTTTCCTTATTAAAATCGTAAAAAAACATTCGTCCATCATCGCAAATACCTGAAATTGTTCCACGTACAGTAAATTTATCCTGCTCGAATTCAAAGCCGAATTGTCCAGCCATTTCTTCTTCTTCCACCACAATTGCATCTGGTCCAAACTGATCCAAGACTTCCTCCAACGTTACATTGGTTACATCACATGGAAGAATCGATTGGTCTTGAAATATAGGAATGAAGCTAACGGTTCCTTTTTCTGCTGCTCTATCACAGCGTGACTCACAATCAGATTCACATGATTGATCATCGCAGTCATTTTGGAAACCGAAAAAGAAGAAAAATGGAACGGTAAGAATGAGAATAAGATACCTCTTGAGGTAGGGGGTTAATGTTTTCATGCTTGTACTTTTTAATTTTCGTTAAAGTAATTTATTCCCATGTGATCAAATAGTTCAATCATATTTGATTGCTTTAACAATTCTTTAACATACTTTTGCGAATTTGAATTGTTATGTAGATTTTTTGGTATCCTTTAGAGAAAAATCCAATGCCATTTGGCTACAATAATACCTTCAAACAGGTATGTAATTAAAAATAAAATATACATTGTTTAATTATTCACGCTCTAATCTTTATCTAGCCTGCTAGACAAACAAGCAATTCTACCCAAAGTCTTTAGCCACAAAATCATCGATTCTTATCAACCTACCGACCGAATACTTTTTAAATCTTTCCTTCTCTGCCCAGCCTAGGGAGATCGAACTACAACCTAGGGTTAAGCACCTCCATTCAGCCACTCAGCCAGAAAATACTGGGGAACAGATAACTTTGACTTTAGTAAATTTGAGTTCTCCATATACGGACGAAGAGAATGCAAAAATTTGTTTCAACTTTTTTCAGAATTATTGTAGAGAAAGAAAAAAAGTTGTACTTTTGCCATCTCTTTACAAGATACCTATGTAGGATCGCAACAAAAGAAGTTGCAACAAAGTAAAGAGAACGTTCATAATTGGTTTATTATCAATGCTTTGGCTTCGTAGCTTAATTGGATAGAGCACCTGACTACGGATCAGGAGGTTGAAGGTTCGAGTCCTTCCGAAGTCACTTAAATTCAATGAATCATGTCAAAAGTTTGTCAACTGACAGGAAAGAGACCCATCACAGGTAACAATGTTTCCCATTCCAACCGGAAGACGAAACGTCGCTTTCTACCAAATTTGCACAAGAAACGCTTCTACATTCCAGAAACGGGTAAGTGGATAACCTTGAAGGTGTCTGCTAAGGCCATTCGCAATATCAATAAGCTTGGAATCTTTGCTTATCTGAAAAAATTGGAGCGCAAAGGCATCGATACAGGTGTAAGTCTCTAGATTTTGGTCCAATTTTAAAATTAGTAGAAAATGGCTAAGAAAAGTAAAGGTAATCGTCAGCAAATCATCTTGGAATGTACAGAACATAAGAATTCTGGTATGCCAGGAACCTCTCGCTACGTTACCCAGAAGAATCGTAAGAATACGCCGGAAAGACTGGAGTTGAAGAAGTACAACCCGATCCTCAAGCGGGTGACTGTACACCGAGAGATCAAGTAATTTCACCAGATAATGGACAATCTGCCAATTGTTTCTTATCTTGGGTTAGTAGAATCAATCTCATAGAACTATATCTGATAACTCAACAATCAATCCATCATGGCAAAAGTTAGTAAAAACGCGAGAGTTGCTCAGCGTGCAGCCAACGCCGGTTCAGGCCGGGACTTCGTGAAAGTGGTCAAAAGCATCAAAGATCCTAAGACAGGTAAGTATACCTACAAGGAGATGATGATCCACAAAGACGATGTGAAGGAATTCTTCGCGAAAAAATAATTTCTACACTTCTATTCGTAGATTATAGACAAAAGAGGCTGGCTTTAACCAAAAGTCAGCCTCTTTTTATTATTTTCGCCCCCACACATAATAATGTGACTCCGCATTTTAATTATCACCGGAATCTCTATCAATACTCGACTACATGAGCTTTTTCAAAAAGTTTTTTAGCAAAAAGAAAGAAGCAGAACTCGATAAGGGCCTTGAAAAAACGAAAAGTGGCATCTTTGACAAACTCTCCCGCGCCATCGCCGGCAAGTCCACCGTGGATGTCGATGTACTCGACGAACTCGAAAACATTCTCATTACCTCTGACGTGGGCCTCAATACAACGGTCAAAATCATCGAGCGGATCGAAGCGCGTGTGGCCAGAGATAAATACATCAATACCGCCGAACTCAATGAAATACTGCGGGACGAAATCGTGCAACTGCTCGCAGAGAACAATACAGTAGAGGTAGAAGATTTTGCACCACCCTCCAACCACCAGCCTTATATATTACTCGTCGTGGGGGTCAATGGGGTCGGAAAAACAACGACCATCGGCAAACTGGCCTATCAATTCAAGCAACTGGGTAAATCTGTCGTTCTTGGCGCCGGAGATACCTTCCGCGCCGCAGCTGTGGATCAACTAAAGATTTGGAGCGAACGTGTCGGATGCGATTTTTACAGCAAAGGCATGTATACCGACCCCGCCGCCGTAGCCTACGAAACGGTCCAACATGCTGTCAACAACAAATTGGACATCGCCATCATCGATACAGCCGGCCGCCTTCATACCAAGATCAATCTGATGAACGAGCTGACCAAGATCAAACGCTCGGCCAACAAATGTATGGAAGGTTCGCCACATGATGTTATGCTGGTATTGGACGCTACCACCGGCCAGAATGCCATCGAGCAGGCTACGAAATTTACAGCTGCAACAGATGTCAGCTGTTTGGCACTGACCAAGCTGGACGGAACCGCAAAAGGAGGCGTCGCCATCGGAATCAGCGATCAATTCAAAATTCCCATCAAATACATCGGTGTAGGAGAAGGCATCGAGCAGCTACAAGTATTCAATAAAAGAGCCTTCGTCGATTCTTTGTTTAAAAAGTAAAAGAAACACAACCACCCTTTTCGCTGGAAAAATCAACCTACTGCTTCGCCAGGCTTTACCCCTTTGGCGTAGGTCTTTGTCGTGTTCAAATTATCTGGCACAACCTGGGGTACAGTGGTGACTGGTACCTGGGGATGATTGGTCGATACAGGGACATTGCCCGAACTTCGTACATTGACAACCTTTCGGAGTAGATCAAACCAAAATGGAGCACCCAAAGACACCGCCAGCGCAGTGATCAACCAACCAAATATCTTTTCGAGCCAGAAGTAGTTGCGCTTTTCGGTTGCAGGAGCCACAAAAGAATCCCAGCCCAAACCTAGTGGATTGTTCAAAGTTGCAATATCATCAGCGATGAGCTTATTGAGATTTGATTTCACGTCTATGCCATTGACCATCTCTGCTGTAGAAATACCGGCAGATTCAGAAACGGCGATCTGCTCCCGGGCCATATTGGCAATCTGCAGACGCGTCTCCGGGCTACGGGCCAGCTTATCGTAAATGGCAATCGTATCCGCATTGAAAACCACCGCGATGAACAAGCCAACAAACAGCAACAAACGCTGGGTATTGCGCTTGTACCAACCAGAAGCCCGATCCATCACATCGTCATACCACTTTTCGACATTGCCGCGAAAAATGACAGGGTCTTGTCCAGCCTCTTCGTGCATATGACGGAGAATAAATTTGAGGTCCTCGTTTTCCAACTTAGTTATCTGCTCGTCCATCCGATCTGCTTTTTTCTCCCGAAAAAGTACATCCAAGAGAATGGAGCTGAAAGCCTTTGAACTCAAGTAAGAAGGAGGACGCTCTTTGCCGGACAAGCGACGCGTGTATTGGGTGTATAAAGGATTGGACAGGAAAGAATCGTAGATGTTATCTTGCCCATCTCCTGCCAACATATTGCGAATGGCTTTTTCGAGGTTTCTGCCCCGGAGAGCAAAGAAACCAGCGATCAATTCCATGATGGTCGTTGCCAATAAACTGAAAAGCAAAAGGATGAAAATCAGGCCAATGACGACATTTAACATAGAAGGTGATTTTTGGTTGATGCTAAGATAATCTAAGTTGTGATGAATGAAAGATTTTGAGCAGAATTCTTTTGTTCCCACCAGCAGAAGGATGCCCCCTTCTATTTCCGGCAAAAAAATGTTATATTTCGTCACAATCTTGTTACTCCTGCGTACAGGCACACAGCAATCGCACACAAAACACCAATCCCAAAATTCTGACCATGGCCAACTATCAAACCCTTCTCCGCGGCGGACACCAAATTGAAATTGCCAAAGAACCCGAATTTTTTACTGCCATTTTATCCAATACCGAACAAGTGGCAGCTGTTCAACAGATGCAGGAAATCCAGCAGGTCAAACAGGTTTTTCGATCAATTTACAAACTAAAAACCCGGCCAGAAGATCGCGATGGCATCATGGGAGACCTTCGGGCAGCCATGAATACACAGGCTGTTTTTCACCACGCATACAACCCCATCGGCGATATTTCTACCCGCTATTACTTGACCGATACCATTATTGTTCAGTTTCAACGAACGACCAAAGCCGCCAGCATCGAGTCCATTATGATGAAGCATGGTTTGATGCTACTGAAAAAATATCAAAACCTAAACAATACATACTTGTTTCAGGTGACCAGTTCCGCTGGTAAGAATCCAGTAAAGGTAACCATTGACTTGGCAGAATTACCGGAGATCATCTCTGCTGAACCCAATCTGATCAATCGCTTCGACAACGCCCATACGCCCACCGACACGCTGTACAAAAACCAGTGGCACCTGAAGAGCAAAAACGGCATAGAACAAATCGCCGGGGCAGATGTCAACGCGCCCCTGGCTTGGGATACAACCAAGGGATCGCGCAAAATTGTCGTTGCCGTAGTCGACGATGGCTTTGACCTCAGCCATCCCGATTTCAAAGGCAATGGGAAAGTTGTACATGCCAAGGATTTTGCAGATGGCGATCTGCATCCATTTCCGGAAGCTTCCAACAACGATTACCACGGTACCCCTTGCGCCGGTGTGGCCATCGGCGAAGAAAATGGCAGTGGCATCGTAGGCATCGCGCCCAAGTGTTCCTTCATGCCCATCCGATTCGATCTGGCAGCAGACGACGACCTACTTTTTGAGTTGTTTGATTATACCGGTGCAAGAGCAGATGTTATTTCTTGCAGTTGGGGGCCTGTGCCAGTTTATGCCCCATTGAGCAGCTTGCTGAAAAATAAGTTTACGCAACTGGCAAAAAATGGAGGTCCTCGAAAAAAAGGGGTTGTCATTTGCTTTGCAGCCCACAACTTCAACGCTCCGATCAAAGACCCAAATAATACGGGCTTCCGCTGGCGGCATCCAAGTGCGGGCATCGTCAATACACCCGGATATATTCTCAATGGCAATGCCGCTCATCCCGACGTCATCGCCGTTTCTGCTTCTACCAGCCAAAACCGCAAAGCAGCCTACAGCAATTGGGGCAAAGAAATTTCTGTTTGCGCCCCCAGCAGCAACTGGCACCCGCTCGACCCCTCGGCCAAAGTACCCGGACGGGGCATCTGGACAACAGACAATGAAAATTTCGGATTGGGATTTACCTCCAATAGTCGCTACACAGGCAACTTCGGTGGTACCTCCAGCGCCACCCCGCTTGTTGCAGGTACGGCTGCACTCGTTCTATCTGCCAATCCCAAATTGACGGCCAAACAGGTCAAAGAAATATTACAAGATACGGCGGATAAAATCATCGACGAGCAACCCGACCCCGTCTTGAATTTCCGCAAGGGAACTTACGGTTCCGACAGACATTCCGAATGGTTTGGATACGGAAAAATCAATGCGGCAAAGGCAGTCAAAAAGGCCAAGGCCATGGGACAGAAAAAGCCTCCCAAAGAAAATAAAGAGGATCAAAATACCACCAGCGAGATTCCTGAAGGATTGATTATCGCCTCGGCATTGGTCAATGTCAAAGGCCCGGAAAGAGGCAACGAAAAGGTCAGTCTACTGAACACCTCCGATAAAAACATCGCCCTGAAAGGATGGCGCATTGTCACAGGTAGAAATAAAGAGAAAACCTTTAAGTCGGAAAAAATTGGAGCAGGTGCCTACCTCACCGTCAAGCTGCCTCCTGGCGTTACGCTTAACAATCGGGGCGGTACCATTCGCTTATTGGCCCCCAACGGCAAGGAAATGCACAAGGTAAAGTACACTTCCAGGGATGCCAAAAAAGATGGATGGACCGTTTCTTTTTAATTATTTTTTTTGTATTTTTATAATCCAGCATTTAAAATTTTCAATTCTTTTTTCACTCTTTTTACACTGAATAACAACATCGCATTTCAACAGTAAAGTATAGCCTAATCAGCAATGCATCGCTTCTATAGTGATATGCTGGAATTCCTTTTTACTCATTTTCAATCAAGCCAAGCTTCTCAAAAGGAAGTACAATCACACCGGGTATTTAGAATTGAAACTTGTCTTTTGAGCATGTTTTACGGGTATCTGCCTTTTCCTTTTTTTGGAAAAAGCGTCCTGCAGACCTATGTCTAAATACATCATCAAATAGTCGCATTCATTCAAGAGTACTTGGGTGAACAGAAATTGCTATGCCTTGATTTGGCTTTTATTTATTCACTAAAAAAATATACCATGCTAAGAAAATCACAATTTTTGCGTACCAGTAGACAACTGAAAATGTCCTTGCTATTTTTTGCTGCAACCCTATTTACAAGCATTCTGCAAGCACAACCTGATTATGCAGTTGCCATCGATTACTGCGTTTACGAAGGTGCTACTTACCGTATCTATAGCCCGACGCTCAGAAATTATTTTGAATGCAACCCCGACTGGATTGTGAAATGGAAAGTATACAGCCAATCTGATAATGGCGACTGTCAAGTTGAGAGTGTAACGTATGGAACGCGAAGCCCCGAATGCCTTTGCGATGGCGTCCTCCGATTGGAGCTAATGAGCAGGCTGTGCCTCGACTATTGCGAGGACTTCCAACTGCCGCCCTGCCGCAGTGGCTCCGGCTTTTCCTCCAAATCTTCGCAAGAAGACCAGCTGTCCACCCGCACGACCCCATTCGCGCTCTGTAGCGATCCTTGTGGCAGCGAATCTGGTGAAACCTGCGGCCCGCTGTTCCCCATTTCTTTGAACATCGACAGCTATTGCTTCAATGGCGGAATCGACGGTACCCTCGTCAATGCAGACAATGGAGAGGAATTGGACTGCCTGGATAATTACGTTTCCAACTGGAAGCATTGGGTTCCCAATCCCGACTATCCTGGCAATTCAACCAGCGAATTTATCATCAATGCTAGCGGGAGCGGTAGCGACGTGGGAACTTGCCTTTGTGGTGGTCAATTGCAGGTGCTGCTACGGAATGCTTGCTGCGACGCGACGCTCTACTATTTTCCGACACCCGATTGTCCGGGTACAGGTGGCGGTGGCAGCAGCGGAAAACATGGAATCGTCGATCAATCCTCCAACCTTGGCGAGCCCAGTATTTTCCCAAATCCCACCAGCAATTTCTTCACCCTGGACTTGAATACAGCTGAAGAGATCAACGTAAACGTTCAATTGATGTCGACCGATGGAAAAATCCTGAAAGAATTACACAACCTGCGGGATGTGCGCAGCAATATTTCGGTCGATGACCTTCCGATTGGTGTATACTGGGTCCGTGTCCATGGCTCCATGAACTTCACCCAGAAGCTGATCATCCGATAGAATTTGTAGGATTAAAATGGTGAATGTGAGTCATCTCAGGTATTGGGATGACTCCTATTCTTTGCTTACTGCTGCTTCCTCAAAGAGCGAATATTATCGTTGTACTTCATCATAACATCTTGCCGCTGGTCCGAGTTGAGTCGGAAGTAAGGACGCTCATACATGATCATGCTGCGATCGTGCAATTCTTGAGACATCACCTCCATATCGAGGTATTGTTGCCATAAGCCAGCGGTATCCTTTTCTTCGGAAAGGGTCAGCTCCACTCGTCTGAGGTATTTGGCTTTGCGCAGTAGCCGATTGTAGTCGACAACATCGCTGTCGTTCAGCTTCTCATAAGAAGCCTGCATCAGTTGACGCTCAATGGGCTTAATTTCTTCCCGCATGGCTTGATCTACCATCTTTACCAGGAATTCCTCCCCCATGTTGGGTGTTTCAGGTACTGGCGTGGTCGCGGCTTTGGAAGTCGTGCTTTGAGCAGGAGTAGTGGATTTGGGTTCTTCCTGGGTACAAGCATTGAAGAAAAGCATTAGGCTGGTACATAGGAAAATAAAGAAAGTTATTCGGGCCATGATATACTTTTACGTTTGTAGAGTGGGCTGTTTCCGCCAAAAGACAGTTGAGCCCTAAAATTAACACTTTAGTACTAACTCAACAGACAAAGGCTGTACCGGATTCAAAGGGATGGGAAAATTAGCAGCCACAATAGTACCAGGCATCCAATTCTTTGGCTATATCATCGAGATAACTTAGTATGTCTTTGGTCTGGCTCAATTCCAATTGATGATCTTGAAGTATGAGTACACCAGGCACTTCCAGCAATTGCTTGGAATGGCCCAAGCTCAACTCTTGCAAGCGTTCTTCCACCACAGTGCGATCCGGATGGCTTTTGGATACCCGTAAATGTATCATCAAGAGATTTTTTGGCAGACTAGTCCAGCTTCAAGACCTCCAAGAATGCCTTTTGCGGTACTTCTACACTACCGATTTGGCGCATGCGCTTCTTCCCTTTCTTCTGCTTTTCGAGCAGCTTGCGCTTCCGGGTGATGTCCCCACCATAACATTTGGCCGTTACATCTTTTCGGAGTGCAGAGATGGTTTCGCGCGCAATCACCTTGGCGCCGATGGCCGCCTGAATAGCGATCTTGAACTGCTGCCGTGGTAACAACTCCCGCAATTTCTTACAAATCTTACGACCGAAGCCTTCTGCCTTGGTTCTGTGAACGAGTGCAGACAAGGCATCTACGTTGTCGCCGTTGAGCTTGATGTCCAGTTTGACCAAATCAGATTGGCGATAATCCAGTGGGCTGTAGTCGAAAGAAGCATAGCCACGAGAAATGGACTTGAGTCGATCGTAAAAATCGAATACAATTTCGGCCAATGGCATTTCGAAGGTCAACTCGATTCTGGACTGTGTCAAGTAAAGCTGCTTGGTCAGGGTTCCCCGCTTTTCCATGCAGAGGGTCATAATGGCACCGATGTATTCTGGCTTGCTGATGATTTGCGCCAGGATGAACGGCTCCTCTACGAAGTCGAGAATGGAAGGATCGGGTAGGTCGTTGGGCGTCTTGACCAAAAACTTTGAGCTTCCAGCTTTCTTGGTCTTTGAGAAGTAAGTTACGTTTGGAACGGTGGTGATGACATCCTGGTTGAATTCTCGGGACAAGCGCTCCTGGATGATCTCCAAGTGCAGCATTCCCAGGAAGCCACAGCGGAAACCAAAACCAAGGGCAACCGAGGATTCTGGTTCGTATACTAAAGAGGCATCGTTGAGCTGGAGCTTTTCCAGACTGTCCCGAAGGTCCTCGTAATCGTCGTTGTCGATGGGGAATATCCCCGCAAAGACCATGGGTTTGACATCTTCGAATCCCTTGATTGCTTCCGCGCAAGGATTCTTTGTCAGCGTAATGGTATCCCCGACCTTGATCTCTTTGGACTCTTTGATGCCCGTGATGATGTAGCCCACGTTTCCGGCACTCAGTTCCTTTTTGGGTACTTGGTTCAGTTGAAGAATCCCAATTTCATCCGCATTGTAGTCCTTGCCCGTGTTCACAAAACGAACGCTATCCCCCTTGCGGAGCGTACCATTTAAGATTCGATAGTAGGCGATAACCCCTCGGAAGGCATTGAAGACGGAATCGAAGATGAGCGCCTGCAATGGCGCTTGTGGATCACCGGCGGGCGCAGGAATCCGTTCGACGATGGCATCCATGATATCTTGGACACCGATTCCTGTCTTACCACTGGCCAGGATGATTTCCTCCTTGTTGCAGCCAATCAAATCAATGACTTGATCGGAAACCTCATCGATCATCGCACTTTCCATGTCCACCTTGTTGAGAATCGGAATGATTTCCAAGTCGTGTTCAATGGCAAGGTAAAGGTTGGAGATCGTCTGGGCCTGTATGCCTTGGGAAGCATCCACCAACAGGAGCGCCCCTTCACAAGCCGCAATCGAGCGAGAAACCTCGTAGGAAAAGTCTACGTGGCCCGGTGTATCGATCAGATTGAAGGTATATTGTTCTCCATCCGAATGATTGTAATACATCTGGATGGCATGGCTCTTAATAGTTATACCTCTCTCCCGTTCCAAGTCCATATCGTCCAAAGCCTGGTCTTTCATCTCTCGTTCGGAAATGGTCTGGGTAAATTCCAGCAAACGATCCGACAGCGTACTCTTGCCGTGATCGATATGCGCTATCACACAAAAATTTCTAATGTTCTTCATATAGTCACAAATATACGGCTTTTTACTACCTAATGCCGTTTTGAAAGTAGAACAAAACGCTTGTTAAGTCATGTGAATTTCAAAAAATGCAAAACCGTTCTCTATTCGCTTGCAGAAGTCGAATTTTCCGACTGTAAAGCAGGTCCAATTCCCCCCAATTCACAACCCGAGTAAGGGAGGGGTTCAAAGGTGAGGTATATGGCGCTTGGCTTACACTAATTTTAGTTATCTTCCATTGTCATTCACATAATACTTATCTATAATAAAGCATAATAACCATGCCATTGCGCCTCCATTGCTCAAGGGTTTTCAGCAGATGACAGAATTATATAAACTACAAACTAAAACTTTTGCTATGAAAAGATCATTTACCCTTCTTTTGTTCACCATACTCCTTTTGTCCAACAACTTGGATGCCCAAATACAGGAAGAATACATTGTATCCGAGCGTCTTTTCTCACAGATCAACAAGGTATTGGTCCTCGATGACGTCATTTACACAGCTGGCGGGGCGGGCTCTTGCAAGTCTCCCTTTGGTGGCATGATCCAAGACAGTCGAATGAACACCTTTAGGGGTGATTTATCTGGTGGACATTGGCATTACACTGATATTCAGGTCTCTAAGGGTACCGACCCCCGGTTGATTATGGCAGGTTATTACCGCAGCCACGATGATGTTGCCTGGGATGTGGATGCGCCCTATTTGGCGATCTTCACTCCGGATGGTAGTTTATTGTCCGAAACCCAACTCAGCAATCCCGACATTGATTTTTTCTGGGATGCTGTACCGATGTTTACCCAAAAAGCAAATGGGAGCATGCTTTACGCAGCCAAAAACAGGATTTACCAGCTTTCCGACCAAGGAATAGAACTGGGGTTTAATGATCTGCCCGTAAAGCAAATTGTTGGCTTGGAAACACTCAACGATTCGGTGGTCATAGCAGCCGCTGACAAAGTGATATATCGGTTGGATGAACAGGGGCAAGCACGTGATTCATTGGTCATTTTGGATGAAAATATTATCGATCTCACCATAATGGGAGAAAAAATACTGGTGCTATTGGAAGGCAACCTGATTGAACTGGGCTATCCGTTTGCTGCCCAAAACATCAAATTCTATCCTCAACTGTTCAGCAATATGACAGCGGTGGGGCTTACCCACAACGAGCAGGAATTATTCATTTGGGGCAAGACTGGTTCCAATCCAAACATCATTTACGACATCCTAAGATTTGACCTGAACAACCCTTCCTCCTTTGGGATGATCAATTTCCCGCAACCCATGGTGGACCTTACCGATATTTATGCTACCGACAATCAGTTGATCGTGGCTGGGAAGCAGCGGGTGGCCGATGGATCGGCCAGCATGGAAAATGCTTTTGTCAAAACAGTTCCCATTCTCCTTCAACCTCAGTTTGAGCAAGACGACATCGCCCTTGTCACCTTTGAAAATAAAAGCAGTATCAGGGCCTTTCCAGCAGATTTTGGCTACCTCATCGAAGCCAGACCCTTTGTTTTTGAGCTGCAAGTCCAAAACCTTGGAACAGAACCTCTGACATCTTTCAGCTTCAGCTCCAACCGACTCAATGGTTTCAATTGTGCAGAGTTACGCATTTTCAAGCAGTACGAAGGGCTGAACGTCCCGCCAGGTGATTTCTTTCAAATCATAGACAGCAGCTTTAACGTCACTTTTGGCGTGTATTCAGACCCCTATACGAACATCAACGTAGAAGCCGTCGTCTACGCCCCCAACCATCATTTCGACGACGACTACAGCAACAACTTCGAACGCCTAACACTAACTTCTGTATCGGAATTGGCCCCCTTGCAACCTTTGCAATTGCTTCCAAACCCTGCGCATCAGCTTGTCAACATCCAGATCGAACAAGCTGGAACGTACGACCTTCAGTTCTTCGATGCTTATGGCAGAGAGGTGAAAAGCCTTCGCCGTCTGCAGGGACATGCGGGGCAGCAGTTGCCCATTCAGGTGGGAGATTGGCCGGCAGGTGTTTATTTTATGCAGATGAGTGAGGCAGGCAAAAAGTGGACGGAGCGCTTTGTTGTCCAACACTAAAAATAGAATATGCGTTACCTGGCTGATGTACTTGGCAGGTAACGCATATTGTTGTTCTAAGCTGATTTAGCTCCCCCCAGTCTCCCCACTCAATACTTTCAGAACAGTCGTTGTATCCATTCCGCTGACTACTTCGATGTTGATTCCATCGGATAAGCCGAGCTTGACCTCCTTGCGCTCGAAGGCACCATCGCCCATTTTTATTTCGACATAAGTGGTATCGCCCTTGAAGATCACATCCCGCTCTTTGACCACCACCACATCGTCCCGGCGATCCAGGATGATGTCACCGTTGGCACTGTAGCCAGCGCGCAAAAATGTCTCTCCATCCCCCTTCATGGCCGCTCTCACTTTAAACTTGACAGTCCCCTCGTCCTTGGTCCCCTTCGGAGCAATGAATTCCAGGTTGGCATCAAATTTCTTATCCTCTATGGCCCCAACGGTCAATTCCAGCGGCATGCCCTCGCGGAGCTTTCCGACATCAGACTCATCCACCTCTCCCTCGAAAATCAGGTTGCTCATATCCGCTACGGTGGCAATACTCGTTCCTTCGTTGAAGTTGTTGCGCTCGATGACAGAAGAACCTTCTTTCACCGGCAATTCCAACACCATCCCGTCCAAGGTACTGGTAACGATGTTCGCAACTTGGCCAGAGTTTCGAGTGGCGCCCTCCCGAAGCAATTGCAAATTGTTGATGGCAGCAGCCAGCTCTTGCTTGCGAATGTCGAGGGTTGTTTCAAACTGCTTGAGGGTATTGCCTGCTACGATTCTGGCATTCTCCAATTCTGCCTTCCGCAAGCCCACCCCCACTTTGAAGGCATTGTAGTCAAATTCGGATATAACACCCTCTTCGTACAGCTCCTTTTGGCGCTTCTCCTCCTTGGTGGCGTCGTCAAAGCTGATTCTGGCATTGGCAATGTCCAAACGCTGCTCGTACACCTCCTTTTGGCGCTTGAGTTCCCGACTGGCTTCGTCCACGCGGATGCGAGCCAATTCGACATTGGAGCGGGCATTGTTGATGTTTACTTCGCTGGGAACCAATTTGATGCGGGCCAGCTTATCTCCTTTCTTCACCATCTGTCCTTCCTCCACAAACAACTTATCAACCACCCCCGATACTTGCGGCTTTACCATGACCTCCTGCCGGGGTTTGATGGCGCCTGTTGCAACCGTCTTTTTAATGATGTTCGCAATTTCTGGTTTGATGGTTTCCGTTTTGTCATCTCCTTCGGAGCCGGCTGTGAAATAAAATCCTAGACCGACCGAGGCGGCCAGCAAAGCAATTCCCAATGTAATCAGACAACCTTTGTTCATAACTATTTTTTATTTTGATCAAGTCTCGCTAATAATTGTTGTATCACTCGTCTTTTAGGGCAACCACTGGATTGACACTGGCTGCTTGCATGGCGGGAATCAATCCGGCCAAAGCTCCGGTGATGACCAAGACCACAAAAGCGACCAAGCCCACGCGAATATCCACTTCCGGGTTAGCATAAAAGGCTGAGCCCTCGCCGATGGCTGTGTTCAGTAGGCCAATCAAGCAGACGCTGGTCGCCAGACCGATGTATCCAGCCAAGGAAGTCAGAAAAACCGATTCCATCATAATCAAACTAATGATCGAGCCGGGCGTGGCACCGATGGCCTTTCGGATGCCAATCTCTTTGGTCCGCTCCCGAACGACAATCAGCATAATATTGCTCACCCCGATGACGCCTGCCAAAAGGCTCCCGATGCCCACAAACCAGGACAACAAGCGGATGCCCAGGAACAGGCCGGATACTTCCTTGAATTCCTCCTCGACATTATCGGTACCGATGCCCTTTGGATCATTTGGTGAAACCTGGTGCCTTTCCTTTAAAAGAGCAGCCATAGACTCCTCAATCTCGCTCACCGAATATTGCGGATACATCGCACAGACAAACCAGCCGACCCTGCCAGGGCGGTTGCGGACTTTCTGGGCAGTGGTCAATGGCATAAAAATGGTTTTTTCATCCTCCATCCCGTCCTGCCCTCGTCGGTCGGAGCGGGCAATGCCCACCACCAGATAATCGATGCCTTGTATTTTGATGTACTTGCCGAGGGCCGATTCATTTTTTTCAAATAAAGCCTTACGCACATGACCACCGATCGCTATCACTTTGCGCTTCAGTGCCATATCATTGGCGTTGAGAAAACGGCCGCTATCCATGACAATCGCATCGATGTGTATCAGGTCGGGTGCGTCGCCACGCACATCAAAGGCCCCACTTTTATCTTTGTATACCACCTCTCCGGAAGGCATCCAAAGACGCGGCGCAATATATTGAATCTTGTCACCAAAGCGTTCTTTGATGGCCGTGATGTCGTCATTGGTGATGTTAAAACGGCGGCCAGCTTCATACCCTTTGTAAGGCACAGAGGTCGGTGTTGTCCATACGTACATGCTGTTTTTCGCATGGCTACCAAATAGTCCCGTCACACCATTTTCCAATCCTTTACCTGCTCCCATCAGGAAAACCAACATGAAGATGCCCCAAAAGACACCGAGCATGGTCAAAAAGGTCCGCAGTTTGTGCTTGGAGATGGTATTGAATATTTCCTGCCACTTATCGAGGTCAAACATGATTCGTTTTTTTCTGCTCAAGAATATGATGGAATGTCAAAGCATCAGCCTTTCATAGCCACGACGGGATTGATGCGCACCGCTTGCAAGGCGGGAATCAGCCCAGCCAGTACACCGCTAAATATCAACACCACCAACGCGGACAAAACCGTGTAGACATTGACTTCCGGATTGTAGAAAAACTCCAATTCAACATTGTTGGCTTCCATGACAGATTGGATGGCGTGGATGATGAGCAAACCACAAGCCAAGCCTAAATAGCCCGCAATGCCAGTCAGCACCAGCGCCTCTGTCAAAATCATGCTGATGATCGAGCGAGGCGTAGCCCCCAAGGCTTTGCGGATGCCAATCTCCTTGGTGCGTTCCTTGACGAGAATCAACATAATATTACTCACGCCAATAACGCCTGCAATAATACTCCCGATCCCTACAAACCATATAAAACTTCGGATGAGAATCATGACCGTTTTGAAATTCCAGAAATCTTCTACTCCATTGTGGATACCGATCGCCTGTTCATCATATGGGTCTACCCGATGACGCGCTGCCAAGGCTGCCCGAACTTTGTTTTCCAGTATCATGGATTCTTCAAGAGATACTTCTTCTCCCAATTCAACCGTCATGTTGTGCAGACGGTCTGTTCCTTCGACCCGCTGGTTGGTACTCAGCGGAACATAGATGCGCTCATTCTGCTGTCGACTGTTTTTCGTAAATTTTCCTACAATTTTATAATCGATACCACCGATCTGGATGTGGTTGCCGATCGGACTTTGCTCGTCTTCAAAAATCCCCTTGTAAACCTCATCACCAATCACACACACCTTTCGGAAATCGCCCTGATCCTGATCGTTGAGCCAGCGGCCAAAGTCCATGACAAAATATTCCAGCTTGGCAAAATCAGGATGCACACTGCAGACCCGATAATCCAGGCTTTTATTTCCGTAAGACACCTTGTATTGGCTGCCATTGAGCCAGCGGACGCCTGCGGAATGGCAGATTTCTTCGAGATCGTCGACCACTTCCCGGTCTGTATTTTCCAGACTGATGTAACGGCCTGCCGGAAGACCTTTGTAGGGCTTGGAGGTTTGATTGGTCCAAATCCAAAAACTGTTTACTGCCTCGTCTTCAAAGTTGCGGGTGGCGCTGTTGAACAGGCCATTCCCAGCACCAAGCAAAATGGTCAACATGAAAATACCCCACCAAACGGAAAAGGCCGTCAGGATTGTGCGGAGCTTGTGTCGGAAAAGGGACTCGAATATCTCCCGCCATCTGTCTAAATCGATCATTGTTCCAGTGTTTGGTTTTTTGGATGACTCTTCTGGTCGTTTTGGTGCATAAGCCTTGTCCTGTTATTCGGAGAGTTGATTGACCAGTTCGTTTTTTTCAATGATGCCGTCCTTGAGGTGAATGATTCTCTTGCTCATGTGCGCAATGTCGTTTTCATGGGTCACAATGATGACTGTAATGCCCTCGTCATTCACTCTTTTGAACAAGTCCATTACTTCATAAGAGGTACTGCTATCGAGTGCGCCAGTTGGTTCATCGGCCAGAATTACCTTGGGCTTGGAGATGAGCGCTCTGGCGATGGCTACGCGCTGCTGCTGCCCTCCGGAAAGCTGGGTCGGCAGGTGGTCCGACCGATCCTTCAGCCCCACGCGATCGAGGTATTCAAGCGCCATGCTTTGTCGCTCTTTGCGAGGCACCTTTTGATAGTAAAGAGGAAGCGCTACGTTTTCCAGGGCTGTTTTGAAAGACAGGAGATTAAAAGATTGGAAAACAAAACCTATAAACTGGTTGCGGTACATGGCCGCCTGGGTCTGGGAAAGGTCCTTCATCATCGTACCATCAAGGCTGTAGAGGCCGGAGTCGTATTCATCCAACAAGCCAAGGATGTTCAGCAAGGTGGATTTTCCAGAACCCGAAGACCCCATAATGGAGACAAATTCTCCGGCTTCGATATTTAGGTCGATGCCTTTGAGCACTTCTAAAGAGTTGAAGCCAGTCGTGTAGGTTTTTCTGATTTGCTTTAGTTCGATCATAACACAAGGTAAGGACAAACTTTAGTTTTAAAAGTTGTCAGTGAAAAACATGTTTATTTAACATCTGACCAAAATGAATGGATAAACCGTCGGGTTTTTTGGACGAATGTCAACGAAACAATCCTGCAGTAGTCATTGATTTGATATTCACTTGCTCCATAGACAGGTACAGCCTCGCTTAAATAGCCATTTTTTTCTGGCAATTCCAACTTTTCATCCAGATTCAAAGATAATTAACCCAAGCAGTGTTCGAATTAGCATCTGCCGTTTTAACTCCTCCACAACTATTCTTTCCACATCAAAATGTGTTTGCCTGAACCGCCGTCTAAAGATTAAATAAGATAAAAATTGTATAAAAATAAAGTGTATATTTGTATAGAGAAACAAGTCCTAAATCAGCACAGCAGGCTTTCTAGCTTTCTCACTTACAATTCCTCCTCTTTCTGGCAGCATTACAAGTGTTGCTGCGTTATTCTAAATAGTACATGTTGCGATACGACGATCAGTTGTAATAGGAGTACCGCAACTTTGACCAAAAAGTTCAGCGGATTTTCAGTTGCTATTCCGCTGGTGATGAAATAGGGCTCGAAGTCCGTCCAAAAAAGATGTAAAACGATAACTCAAATTACTGTTGTACGAGATGAACAGATCCATATTATTGAACGCCATCTTTGCGTTATCGGTCCTTGTATCGATGATTGGATGTCGTAAGGAAAAGGCGGAACCCATCATTGACATCAACATAGCTGAGGAGTTTTATGTTGATCTCTGGGAGGAGTTAGACCCCGAGCTGAAGACCTTCAAATTGCGCCTACCGACCATCCAAAAGCAAGCCTGCCCCCAAACAACCCTCGACTATGACTTTCAGGCCAATGGGCAACAGTTTGTCATTTCACTGCAGGAGCTTGTAAGCCCGGACAACTGTGTCACCGACAGTTCATTCATCAACACAGACGTATTACTGGGCGACCTAGCCAATGGCACCTACAGCCTTCGCATCAACCTGAAAGAGGAGGTCGTCAACAAAGGGGAACTTTCCGTCAACGAAGAAAAGTATACCATCAATATGGAATCTCTTCACGGCCTGTCGCTGGTTCGGTCAGAACTCCTACGCGTACCCGATCAGACCATCTGGGGGACCTTTGGATTCAACAAACTGCAGTTGTCCGATGCGAAAGACGAGTTTCTACAGGAGCTACAAAACATGAGCGGCTTAAAGATTTATCCAACTGGCTATTATGGTTACTTCAGTATCCAGGATGATGGGAGTGTAGATGTTCCAGTAGAATCCAATTTCGCTTTTAACAGCCCATTCATTTTGCAACTGAACAGCACCAAGCAAGCGTTGATCGACCTGCTCAATCGCTATCGCAACGACTATGGATCAGACATCGAAATCAAGCTGTTCACCTATGAAGGCAAAGAGTTGTAAACACCTATCTTATGGCTTTTGGCAATTTTTGGAAAGTAGCCCTGCTTTGTATCCGGCCTAAATAGCAAAATTAAATCCTTCCGCTACGAATTTCTCATATTTGAATTGGTCAAACTTGTAGAGCTTGGCCGGGCGATGCGCCACTCCTTCCTGCGTTTCCATCAGATCGATGAGAACATCCATAGACAGAATCTTTTTTCGGAAATTCCGCTTGTCCAGATGCGTTTCGAGTATGGCTTCGTAAAGGTGTTGCAGCTCTGTAAGGGTAAATTTTGGTGGTAACAATTCAAAGCCGACCGGCCGGCCGCGCACCCGCTGTTTCAAACGATTAAAGCAAGATTCCAGGATAAGATTGTGGTCGAAGGCGAGGTCCTTCACATCAGAAACAGAATGCCAACTGGCCTTGGTAGCAATAGAAGAGGCCCGCAACTTATAATCTCCGATTTTTATCAATGAGTAGTAAGCAATGGTAATGACTCTGCCAAGGGGATGACGGCCCGGCTCCCCGAAGGTAGCCACCTGTTCGAGATAGACATTGCTGATACCTGTCAGCTCCTGTAGCACCCGAACAGCTGCTATATCAAGGTCTTCTTCCTGTTTGACAAAGTATCCAGGTAATGCCCATTTGCCCTCATAAGGTTCCTCTCCCCTCTTGATCAAAAGAATCTTCAAGTCTCCTGCATCAAAACCGAATATTACATTGTCGACGGTGAAAGCAGACTTGAAATAATTATTCAAATTAGTCATTATTATATTTGTCTGTTATAGCCGCTGCGAAAATACTAATTAATTAATCTAACTTCTGAAGAACGACCGCAAATTGCGATGATTTTGCGAGAAATCCTTGCTTTCCCCACAATAATTAGAGGGATTTACAGCTTCAAAAGTCTCTTTTTCCACTCTTTCAGCTGAAGTTGCATTATCTTAGGCCCAATGCTGGCCAATGCAGTATTCTGCTGCCGGGCAGTGCCTATTTTCTCGCTTTACAACCATCAAGGAAACGTACATGAAAATCAATCTCATCAGCGATACAGTTACCAAGCCAACCCCAGAAATGCTCCAAGCCATGATGTCCGCAGAGGTTGGTGACGATGTATTTGGCGCCGATCCGACCATCAACAAATTGGAAGAAATGGCGGCCCATATGTTTGCGCAGGAAGCGGCGATCTTCTGCCCTTCTGGCACCATGACCAACCAGATTGCCATCAAAACGCATACCCAGCCACTCGACGAAATCATTTGCGACCATTACTCTCATGTCTATCAGTACGAGACGGCTGGCTACAGCTTCAACTCGGGTGTCGGCATCAACCTCATAGCAGGCACCAATGGCAAAATCACTCGCCAGCAGGTGGAGGCGGCCATCAAACCCTTGTACGATTGGCTCCCAGTGAGTCGCTTGGTGGTACTGGAAAATACCTGCAACAAGGGTGGTGGAAGTTATTATACCTTGGACGAAATCCAGCCAATTCGGGACTTGTGCCAGGAACGAGGGCTTCGGCTGCATCTCGATGGTGCACGTCTGTTCAATGCGCTGGTGGAGACCGGCGAGTCGACGCAAGACATCGGCAAAACATTTGACAGCATCTCCATTTGTCTGTCTAAGGGCCTGGGGGCGCCAGTGGGTTCATTGCTGATCGGAAAGGCGGCATTCATTCGCCAGGCAAGGCGCTACCGGAAGGTCATGGGCGGAGGTATGCGGCAGGCAGGCTACTTGGCGGCGGCAGGCATCTATGCCTTGAAAAACCACCGGGATCGCTTGAAAACGGACAACGATAGAGCCCGTCAGCTCGGTCGGGTGTTGGAGCAACAGCCTTATGTGAGCACCGTTCGCCCAGTCAGGTCCAACATTGTCATATTTGACCTGGCAGACACGCTTGACAGTGCCGCTTTTCTAGAATTGCTTGCAAAGTTTGGTGTGCTGGCCAGCCCATTTGGCCCAAAGACCGTACGTTTTGTCACCCACCTGGATGTTTCCCAGGAGATGATCGATCGCACCATTGAGGTTTTGCAGGTACAAGTACCACAGAGTTTGGCTGCATCAGCCTAATAAAAGAAGGAAAGCAAGGAAATTAACTACCAGCCTCTTTACGGCGTTTGAGTTCGTCCCGGATTTGAGCGGCCTTTTCGTAGTCTTCATCCGCCAGTACTTCGTCCAGCATTTTGTTGAGATCGTCTACAGAAAGGCTGCCAAGAGAAGAATTGCCGATGCTGACTTTCTGAGAAGCCTTGCTGCGGGCAGTGGCTTTTTCTTTGTTGCCGTCACCACCATCTTCGTCGGGTTCTTCCAAGATAACACCAGCGGCATCCAAGATGAATTCGTAGGTATAAATAGGACAGTTGAATCGAACGGCCATGGCCAAAGCATCGGAAGTACGAGAATCAATTTCGTAAACTTCGCCATCCCGAACACAGATCAGCCGGGCGTAGAAGATACCATCCAGCAGATTATTGATAACCACCTCTTTCAATTCGACATTGAAAGTTTCCAAAGCATTTTTAAAAAGGTCGTGGGTAAGGGGTCGGTTTGGGGTCATGCGTTCCATGGCAACAGCAATGGCTTGCGCCTCAAAGCCGCCAATGACGATGGGTAGGCGCCTTGACCCTTCCTGCTCGCCAAGCACAACAGCATAATTGTGTGATTGGGTAACACTATGAGACAAAGCAACTATATCTAACTCTATTTTTTTCATGTTCATGAACAAAAATACTTGAATCAGGGGTGATGGTTAACAACAGCTCTTCAAGCCTGTTTGTGTTATTACCAAATTTATGCCATGAGTTGACCTCCGCTTCTATCTAAATTTAAAACAATTCCAACAAAAACAAACGGAAATCTTGATACAAAACGCGTAATTTACAACAATAATACAACAATTCAAGTTGCGATTCTTTCATTGGAAAGTATTTGACTCTAATATTTGATACAAAACCTGTGGTTTATTTCAAAATCTTCCTTAAATCTTTCCGTTCATCACAAGCTGGGCTGCCATAATCTCGAACAGCCTTTTGCCGCGAGCGCACAAAAGTAACAATTGTCTACATAAAATCAAACAGGAGTCGAACCGATTTTTCATTCCGGTTCAACTCCTGATACCTTTATCGATCCGGTCAATGAGTGACCTGAATTAGTTCTGATTCTTAAACTTCTTGACCGCTTCTGTCAAGCGAGGAATAACATCGAACAAATCGGCACAAATGCCATAATCTGCTGCTTTGAAGAAGGGTGCCTCCGGGTCTTTGTTGACCACGACAATCACCTTAGAGCGGTTGACGCCTGCCAGGTGCTGGATGGCTCCCGAGATACCAATGGCAATGTACAAATTAGGGCGGATGGCAACCCCTGTCTGACCAACGTGTTCGTGATGCGGACGCCAATCGGCATCAGCTACCGGACGAGAACAAGCCGTCGTGGCACCAATCGTAGTGGCCAATTCCTCTACAATACCCCAATTCTCAGGACCTTTCAGCCCCCGACCTGCAGAAACAACCAATTCGGCTTCTGGCAGTGGAACAGTTCCTTCAATGCGAGAAACCTCTTTGATAGTGACTCTTGGCGCTGGCAATTCCACACTCATGCTCTCTACCTCTACGGCAGCACCCAATTCTTCTGGCTGAAGAGAATTTCCCATTAGGGTCAATACCTTTTGAGCTGTTTTGATTTCAAATTCGGCGATGGCTTTCCCGGAAAAGACATTTTTCTTCACCCGGAATCCATTGCTCACGTCTGGCAACGCATTCACACCGGTAACAGAACCAGCGCCCAATTTGGCAGCCAGCCTACCGTGGATGGTTTTACCCGTAGAAGAGTGGCTGAGGATGATCAAATCTGCACCTATCTGATTGGCCACCCCAGCAATGGCTGCGGTGCTTACCTGGCTATCGAGCTGTTTTAAACCTTCGCCTGTAACATTGATGACTTTGGATGCACCATACTTTCCCAACTGCCCTGCGTCTTTTGCCTCACCCAATGTGAGTACTGCACATTCCGTTCCCATCAATTTGGCTGCTTTAGCGGCATAAGTCACCGCTTCGAAGGCTCCTTTTTTGAAATTGCCATTTTGGCTTTCTGCAAAAACTAATACCATTTTATATTGAACTTTAAATTAATTCGCAAATAGGATTAAAATATGAGCGTGATCCACCCTAGAGTACTTTGGCCTCCTCGTGAAGCAAGCGTACCAACTCATCCATATTCTCTGGATCAAGCATCTTAACGGCTTGCTTAGCATCTGGTAAGGTGTATTGAACAACCGCTACCGGATCGTCAAAGGCTACAGGCTCGACTACTTTTAGTGGCTTGCGCTTTGCCATCATGATGCCTCGCATATTGGGAATGCGCTGCTCGGCCAAACCTTTAGCAGCACTCAGCACCATTGGCAAGTCAACTTCAAGAATTTCTGTTCCGCCCTCGATCTCGCGACTGACGGTTCCTTTGCCACCTTCAACTTCCAAATTATTGACGTATGAAATGAAAGGCATATCCAGCAATTCTGCCACCATGGCTCCTACCTCAGAACCATTGTAGTCGATGGACTCTTTTCCAAGAAAAACCAAGTCAAAATTCTCAGCTTTGGCATATTCCGCTATCTGCTTGGCAACAAATAAGGCACTGGTCGCTTCTGAGTTGATGCGAACCGCATTATCGGCACCAATGGCCAGTCCCTTGCGAATGACCGTATCGTTGGCAGCCGGTCCAACATTGACAATGGTAACGGAGCCGCCTTGTTTTTCTTTCAACTCGATGGCTCTGACCAGGGCGTACCATTCGTCGTAGGGATTCATAATGTATTGTACACCTGCCGTTTCAAAGGCAGTACCATCACCATTGAAGGCGATTTTGGATGTGGTTTCGGGCGTTTTGCTAGCGCAAACTAATATCTTCATATCTAGCTAATAAGTTTAATTTGTATTCTTTAAATTCAACATCAAATATAGGGGTTTTTCGACACAAATGAGTGGTTTTAGCGAATTTTCGCTAAATGACATTTTACAAGCCTAACCAAATGATTATCAAATATTTAAAAGTAACAATTACTTATATAAAACAAACAATTAGCCAAATAAGACAGGATCATCGGATATTCTTGACAAAAAGATGACAGGCTGAATTCTTTTGTATTCTACAATTTGATTCTGTTTAGCTGATCAGAACTCATTTTCTGCAGGTCAAACCAAATAAAAATGTCCAACCAACGCCTTCAACAACTGCTTCAGTTCCTGGAAAACAATCCGGAGGATTCCTTCTTGCGCTATGCGCTGGCAAAAGAATATGAAAAAATGGGAGAAAACCAGCAGGCCCTCGAAAGCTATCGGGAGCTACTGGACAAGGACCCCGATTATGTGGGTGCATACTACCACCTCGGAAAGCTTTACCAAAAATTACAACAGACCGACACAGCTATGACCACTTTTGAAAAAGGCATCGAAGTGGCTCGGAAGGTAGGCGATCAACATGCAAAAAGCGAACTGATGGGTGCCAAGATGGAATTGGAGGATATGCTGGAAGACTGAGTCGCTACATTCTGAATGTGACTAAATCAGCTATTTGGTATTCAGATATAAATTCTACAAAAAGCCCATTACTCCTAAAATTAGCACGGATCACTACAGATCAGCAGAATTATCTCTTATCTTTTTGGTAAACAATCAGTAAAAACATACCTTGGTAATGACAATATATCGTGTTAAAAGAGTACCACTCAAAACGAATTAGGTCGTTAACCCCCACATAAGCTAGCCCAAAGTAGATCGCTTCGTTGCGATGGTACTGAGATCGATCGGACATAACAAATGGAAATACTGAAAGCCACTCTACTCAGCGGGCTGATGCTTCTGACTTTTGTCGTGAACAGCCATGCACAAACCGTTCTGAAGGGTCGCATCACCGATGCAGACAATGGAGAAGACCTCATTGGGGCATCCATCATCATCAAAGGAACCACCTCTGGTACGGTTACCAATTATGATGGCACCTTCGAGCTCAAAGTTCCTTCCCTACCTACAACACTTGTTTTCTCTTACACAGGCTATGCCGAACAGGAGCTACAAGTTGACAACAACAACAAAGACATTCGCATCAAACTCAGCTCCGCCGCTATCTTGACTGATGTGGTGGAAGTCAAAGGGCAACGCATCGATGAAAAAAAGAAGAGCTTCGCCTTGACAGTAGAGTCACTCGACCCTATTGCCATCAAGCAAACTGCCTCGGAGAATTTTTACGATGGACTGGGCGCCTTGAAGGGCGTCGACCTGACCAGTGCCAGCTTGGGCATCAAGGTGGTCAATACGAGGGGCTTCAACAGTACGGCTCCCGTGCGAATTCTCCAAACCATCGACGGGGTGGACAATGCCTCTCCCAGTGTCAATTTCGCTTTGGGGAATTTTCTCGGGTCCTCCGAACTGGATTTGCGCAGTGTCGATCTAATCGTCGGCGCCAGCTCGGCTTTCTACGGTCCGAATGCCTTCAATGGCGTCATCAAGATGGATTCCAAAGACCCCTTCTTTTCCAAGGGACTGTCTGGCTATGTCAAGGCAGGAGAAAGAAACATCCTAGAAACAGGTATCCGGTGGGCCGACGCTTTCAAAAACAAAAATGGCGAAGAATTCCTCGCCTATAAAGTCAACTTATCCTACCTAACAGCCGACGACTGGGAAGCCAATAACTTTTCGCCCATAGACTCATCCCGGGTGCTGGACACGCACTTCGCCGGTTTCGATGCCGTCAATATCCACGGTGATGAATACGATGGTGCTTTCGATTTGACCAACGTGGCACCCTGGTCGACCAGGGGTATGACTATTTTTTACCGCAATGGCTACAAAGAAAGCGAGTTGCTAGAATACGAAACAGAGAATTTCAAGGCCAATATGTCTTTAAACTGGCGGCTCAAGCCCGAAATGGGTGCTGACTCACCGGAATTGGTATGGGCCAACAATTTCAGCCAGGGCAGTACCATCTTTCAGGGCTCCGCTCGCTTCCGCTTGCTGGATGTGCGCTACCTTACTTCCAGGCTGGAATTCAAGAAAAGAGACAAATACTTCCTGCGGGCCTACGTTACGGCAGATGGCGTCGGGGATACTTACAACCCCTTTGCAACCGCCCAAAAGCTCAATGAAGCCGCCAAGTCCAACGAATTATGGGCCAGCCTCTACACCGACGCTTGGTTGAGCAACTTCGGGCAAATGGCCGCTAACATGGGCTATCCGCTCTTGGAAATCATCAACGGCCAGCCGTTTTACGACGAAGAGGCCAGAGAAGCCTTCTTTGCCAACCCCGTGGTTCAGGACTCCCTGGCGAGTTGGCACCGGCAAACTACCGCCATCGTCAATGCCTCCACAGAACAGGGGACCAGCTCCTTCCTCGTGCCTGGCACACCAGAGTTTCAGCAGGAATTCGATCGCATCACCACCACCCTGACCTCCGAAGGCGGCTCCAAGTTTTTTACCAACTCTGAGGTTTACCACGTCTTGGGAGAATACATCTTCACGCCTTCCTTCGCAGAAAAAATCACGGTAGGAGGCAGCTATCGCCTCTACACACCAGATACCAGGGGAACCATTTTTGCCGATACAGCTGCCAACATCACCATTACCAACCAGGAATTTGGCATCTATGCGGGCATCGAAAAGAAATTCTTCGACGATCAACTGACGCTTTCGCTGACTGGTCGGGTGGATAAAAATGAAAACTTCGACTGGATCAGTACACCTGCCGCCTCCATTGTCTACAAACCTGCAGAGAACAACTACTTGCGCCTGTCGTTTTCTTCTGCTGCCCGCAACCCGACGCTGCCCGACCAATATTTTTGGCTCGACGTCGGACCGGCCATCTTCGCGGGAAGCGTCAATGGTTTTGACAGTCTCCTAACCATAGAATCCTTCGAAGATTATGGCAAGGACCTAGACGTCGACCGCCTAAACTACTTCAACGTGGACCCGATTCAGCCGGAAAAGGTCCGAACCTTCGAGATCGGTTATCGGACCATCTTCAACAACCTCTATTTAGATGCCAGTTACTACTACAACATATACGATCAATTTCTTGGCTTCCGCGTCGGATTAAATGTTGACTTCAACGAGCTGGGGCTGCCTTCCGATGTGGAGGTATTAAGAGCATCGGCCAATGCGGCCAGCCAAGTAACCACTCAAGGTTTTGCCATTGGCTTAAATTACTACTTTGGAAAGGTCTACCAACTCTCCGGGAATTATACTTGGAGTAAGCTCAACACAGAAACCGACGACGAAATCATTCCGGCCTTCAATACGCCCGAGCACAAGTTCAATCTGAGCTTTTCGGGCAGAAATGTTCCCATCAGCTTGGGCGGCCTTCAATCCGATAATTTTGGCTTCAACATCAACTACAAATGGATCGATGGCTTTTTGTTTGAGGGTTCCCCGCAGTTTACCGGCATTGTACCCCGTTACGATTTGCTGGACGTACAGGTCAATTACGAGTTCAAGCGACTGCACACCACCCTGAAGATTGGCGCCTCCAACATACTGGAAAACCTACACTTCGAAACCGTCGGTGGCCCTTTGATTGGTCGTTTGGCCTACATCAAACTGAATTACGAATTCAACAAAAAATAACTTTTAAAATCCAATTCAATCACCCGCAATAATTTACTTATGAAACGACTTTTTACATTGCTGTTCTTTACCTTCTGCTTGATTTCAGCTGCTTTTGCACAGGAAAGATATGTTTCAGAAGTCTTTACAGATGATCAGATCAAATTGACGGAAAACGTTCAATACGCTACCAACGCCACCATTTTGGCACTACTGTTCGACCCCAACGTTGACGAATTTATTCCAGAACCTTTGTTCATGGATGTTTATGAGCCCGACCCAACCGAAGATATGGAGACCAATCGTCCGATGGTGTTGGTGGTACATGGAGGGGATGCCCTACCCCGCCTGGCTAACAACGCTTGTTGGGGCGACAAGACAGATTCAGTTACCGTGACAACCGCTCGCAAACTCGCTCGAATGGGCTACGTGGCCGTCGCACCTAACTACCGCCTGGGCTGGAACCCACTGGCATCAACCCAGGATGCCTTCTTGGATGGATTGGTAGACGCATCCGTAAGAGCCCAGCAGGATTTTCGCGCATGCGTACGTTTCCTCCGCAAAGACATCGAAGAAGACGGCAACACTTACAACATCCACCCGGAGCGCTTCGCCATCTGGGGTACTTCCTCAAGTGCTGGCACGTATTCTGGATTCGCCGCTTACATCAATGAGCTGGAAGAGGTTCAGAGTCCAACTTTCTTTGTGACGGATGAAATGGGGAATATATTTAATACTTTCAATGAGATGGAGGTGGGTAACATCGATGGTACCGTCATTGGAACCAATGCACTTGGAGATACAACAAACTATATCAATACCCCCAATTACTCTTCTGACTTTCAGCTAGCAGCACTTGGGTCGGCGATTTCTTTGGATTCTGGCATTGTAGACGTTGGAGAGCCTCCAATGATTATGTTTGGAAATCCTCGCAGTGTGGTTACCCAAGTACCAAACGGTCCCATCCAATTGCCGACCACGGGCGAGGTAGTTGCTTTTGTGCAATTGTCCAAGGGATTGATTGAAGATGCCGTCAATCTAGGCGTCAACGACGCTTGGATCAATGCGGGCTTTACCGACCCATTCACAGCAGCCCAAAAGGCAGACCCTAGCTTCGGAGCTGTAGAGGGTTGGCTGCCTTTGTATGGTGATCCGGACAATGAATATCCCTGGGTTCATTGGGATGAAGTAAACTGTCCGGCCAATGATGATTCCTTCGATGTGCTGCCTGGCGCCAATCGAGCGCAGGCCATTTCCCAAATCGATACGATGGCGGGCTACTTTGGTGTACGGGCTTGTTTGACTTTTGGATTGGATTGTCCAAGTATCACCAGCACTCGAGAGTTGTTGCTGGATGAAAAAATCGTTACCATGTCTCCCAACCCGACCTATGGCAACATCCGTTTGGAAGCCAACTATGGACGGACCATCCAGGAAGTTTCTTTCTTTTCTGTAGATGGCAAATTAGTGGAGCAACAAATAGTCGACCAAGCGATCTATCAAAAAGATCAAATGGAGCTTTCTCCTGGATTTTACACCGTGGTCGTGCGATTTGAAGATGGTATTGTTAGTAAAAAGCTGGTCGTAAGTCAGCAATAAGCTTCAGGCCGTTCTTAGAACAAAAGGCAATTTCCTGCATTCGGGAAATTGCCTTTTGCTTT
>JBCCSZ010000013.1:0-44752 GCA_039199225.1 Bacteroidota bacterium | reverse complement strand
TCCGACCTTGGATTGATCCACACAAAGGTCAACACCCCTGATTCTCTGTATTTTTCACCCACCGACTCGGCAGAAAAATTGGGAAGCCCTCCCCGCTCTACGCCAACATACTCCAAAGCATCCGCATCGAAAGACAGGCCAAATTGGGCAGCAGATAAGCCATTCAAATCCTTGCTGTACACGGGCAGGCGCAAGCGCTCTCCTTCGTTTGAAGAAACGGCAGGTATCTCTAAAGACACTTTGCGGCGTTGCTCCACGGCAACTGTCGAAATCGCCTCTGAAGGATTGGCACTGCCATTGACATCTCCCAGCTTGATGCCAATAAAATGAATATCGGAAGCATCACTGGTAGGACTGTTTTGAATGTGTGCCGCTGGAATACCTCCCTCAAATGGATCGGCTGGATTGGAAAAAACGTGGTCTTGCAGGACAAATCGCCAACTGTCCGCCTCCCGAAAGCTGGTATCCACGTCTAAAATAATGCGCCGAATATCCACCAGGTCAAAGGCCGTGATACTATTCGACCGATTCGCATCTGCTGCAATGATTTTGTAAGGATCGTCGAGCAATTCTATTTCCAATACATGCTTGGAGATCAATACCAAGTCGTAGGCAGAAATGCCATTGGACGCACCGACGTTTTTGCTCGGGCGAATACTCAACTCGCTGGAATGGCTGATGTCGTCAAAAGCGTAAGTACCATCTACCCCATTGTTAAGCTCACTCGTACGTCCTCCTTGCTGCAACAGCATGCGAACCCCTTGAACCGCCTCTCCCGATGCTGTCACAATCCGTCCGCTGTAGCGAAAGCTTGGATTGTTGTCAAAGTCGATGGAGTCTAAGGGATACGTAAGGATGGAACGGGCAAAGGTGCCAGCGACCAGTTCGTTTTTGGCTACATTGTGAAGGATGTCATACACTGGTACAAAAGGAAATGCACTGCCCAGGCGATGCCAATTCTCCCCACCATTCAAGCTTCCGTAAATCCCTCCGTCTGTGGCTACAAATAATGCCTGCTCACCCCGGTCTGGAAGCACCACAAAATCATTGATGGCAAAATCCGGAAGGTCGCCTTTTAATGATCTCCATTGCTGCCCTCGATCGACAGATTTATAGAGCAGAGGTGTAAACTCATTGTCCTTATAGCCCGAAAAGCTCACAAAGACATGATCCGCGCTATCGGGAGAGGCGACCACTGCTGTAATGTAGCGCAGCGGAAGTCCATTGCGAATGGAGGTCCACTGGGAGCCGGCATTCTCCGTCCGCCAAAGGTTCCCATCGCTTGTCCCGACATACAATAGGTCTTCTTGATGAGGCGATTCATCCAAAGTAGATATGGTATGAAAGCCTGGTACGGTCTTGATGGGGTTGGTCAAATCCTGGCTGATGGCCGTCCAAGGGCTGTTTTGTCCCGGACTTTGCGCCCGATAGACTCGATTGGTTCCGGTGTAGAGTAAATCGGGCGTGTTAGGACTCATAAAGTAAGGCATGTCCCAATTGCGAGGATCGTTGATGGCAATGCCATCGATGGCAGCTGTGAATCGATTGCCACCATCTGCTGTCCTGTAAATGAGTCCAAATTGAAATTCTCCGTAGAAAATATTGGAATCTGTTGGATGAAAAACAGGCTGAAAACCATCGCCACCGAGGATTCGCTCCCAGTCGTTGAAGCCCTCCTTATTGCCGCTAATGGTCCCATTGTCTTGCGCACCGCCATAGTACGTTTCCGGTCGATGCGGATTGTAACCTATTCGGTAAAATTGGGTGGCTGGAATGTTGTCGATGTCTTGCCAATTTCGATCTGTCGATGGCAGCTTGTACAGTCCGCCGTCCGTTCCGACGATGATGGAAGCATCCGAAGTAAATTGTAGGTCGTGATAATCCACATGAGGCTCTACCCCATTGGGCGTGGCGCCAAATCGCAGCCAGGTGGCGCCGCCTGTATTGGACTGCCAAAGCGTGACGCCCAAGACGTACAATCGATCGTCATCCTGTGGATGCACCCGAAGCTGTCCGAAATACCACCCCATGCCCCCCATGGCACCATTGACACTATTGCTTTGTCCGCTCAACGTAATGGCCTCCCAACTGTCACCTGCATCCGTCGTTTTATAGATTCCCTGCACTTCAAAAGTGCGGTCGTCATTGAAAAGTGCAAAAACCGTTTGGGGGTTGACGGCCGACATGGTCAGTCCTACCCGGGAAAATTTCCCCTGTGGCAGCCCATTGGTCAGCTTCTCCCAGCTTTGTCCGCCATTCTCTGTTCGAAAGACACCTGCACCGTATCCAGAAACAATGGATTGAAAGTTGTTGCGGATGCGATCCCAGGTAGCCGCATATAGGCGTTGCGGGTTTTGTGGGTCCATCAACAGGTCGATGACGCCAGTACTGTCGCTGACCAGTAAGACCTGTGACCAACTCTGACCCCCGTCGATGCTCTTGTAGACCCCTCGATCGTTGTTTTTTTCAAAAGGCAAGCCCATGCAGGCAGCATAGATAACATTGGAATCTTGGGGGTGAATGACCACCTTTGAGATGATGCGCTGGTCGGTCAAGCCGAGATGTTCCCAACTTTCGCCCCCATTGCGGCTGCGGTAGAGGCCATCGCCGATGAAAGGATAAGCCATGATGTTGGGATCACCCGTTCCGACATAGATCGTATTGGCGTTGGAGGGATCGATTTGTATATGTCCGACAGCTAAATTGGAAGCTTCATCAAAAATGGGAAACCAATTGTCTCCACCATCGGTCGTTTTGAACACCCCACCTGCGGGCAGACCCGCATACATAATGTCATCGTTTTGTGGGTGGATGGCAATGGTGTTGATGCGCCCGCCAATGTTTCCTGGCCCCTGTTCGGTCCAAACCTCTCCAAAGCCGAGTGGCAAATTGCCATTTCTAGCTTGAAATTTCGCCGATCGCAAAACGGATTCGTATTGCTGAATGTCCAAACTTGCTTCTGGAAAAGACCGCTGTAAAAAGAAATGGTCGTAGGGCCGGTGCTTACGATCAACGGAACTGAGGGCTTCTGCTGCCTTTTTTGGCGGCTCTTCCATGGTAGAACAAGCTGTAAAGCACAGACTGCAAAAGAGGCCGAAGTAGCACAAAAAAGGCAGATTTTTGATCCGAATGTTCATGAGATAGGTGGTTCAAAACTTGCACCAAATTAGCAAATTTTGAATGGATCAGCAATCGGAAAGGCGACACAAAGTGAATGAATAAGTATCAACTGATGCCCAATCCTTTCCCTTGCTTGCTGCGGCGGAAAATCAGCCAGAGGTTGAAACCGGTAAGCCCCAAAGCGATAAACAGCCAAATGTACATCCAAGCTGCTGCCGGAACGATCACGAATAGCTCAGCATAGGCATCCAAATCTGATCGAGGGCCGACGTTGAAGTCTTCTATGATGTAGAGAATACTGGCCAATCCCAAGAACATCAAAACTTCCTGATCGAACTTGGTACGGCTGGCCAAGAGGAAAAAGAATAGGGCAAAGCCGATGAGGAGTAAGGTTGTATAAGTAGAATTAAACCACTTGACTGCGGAAATAATCAAGCAGACAGCTAGTATGTAGAGGGTCCACTCGGAGAGCTTGGGCTTGCGCGACCCGATGTAAAACAGCAAATTCCCTAGAATGGCACTTCCGAGGTAACCACCCATTAAAATAATGCCTCTGGAGCCGCCTCTTGTAACGGTGAAGCCACTGCCATCTTCATTGACTTGCAGATTTTCAACGGTGCCACCGGTGATAATGGCGCCCAGTGCATGACCGAATTCATGCAGAAAAGTGACAAACAGCGTGATCGGATAAAGGACCACCTGACCGAAGGAGCCACCGAGGTAGCGCAAGGCAAAATAGGCAATGAGGACCAATACGATCCGTACGATAGTGGAGTTGTTCATTTTATCAAACCTATGATGAACAACAAATATAGTTTTTTTGAGATAAGGCGAGCTTTCTTTTCGACTAACGTTGGTCCCAGCGAGCCCGGTAGCCCCTGACGTCAAAGTCCAGGCTCATGGTGCCGGCATTGCGCCCGATACCGCCCATATTTCCGATGATCTGTTGATCCAACAATTGAAACAGCAGTGTTTTATCTGCTTGGTTGCTGTATCCATCGCCGTTCACATCGCGAATTTCAATTTCGACAGCCTGTCCCAAAAGATGCCGATTCATGTTGGCTCCATCGATTTCATCTCCTTTTTGGGGCAGATGAAAACCACTGACGATCTGGAAGCCCTTTTCGTTGTAGCCTTTTCGGTAGAGAATATCTTTGAGTTCCAGCACCTTGTACAGCAACTGTTTGTCGACCAACCAATACTGATCTCTATTGATGCTAAAGGGCCGAAGGCTCCGATAAAAGTAGCTGTCTCTGGGCAAGAAATCCCTAATTCTAAAATCGCCAGCGACATAGCGAAATATCTCCATTCCACTGACGACATAAAAACGCTGCCCTTCCAACAACTCAGGCTGGCGAGGATCAAGCGATTCAACGTACTTTCGGTACTTCTTATCGAGTTGACTGTATTCAAGTGTTGGCAAGTCGTTCAGCATGCTGTCGATGCCATTTTGGGTCCAGATGGGCTGTTGATCGGTTTGCCAATCAAATAACCATTGAGACATTTGTTCTCCTGCGGGTGTGTAGGTCCAGGCAAGATAAAATACCAGAATCCACAGGAAAATGGGTGTTCCTTTTTTTAACATATAACCGGTCTTGTGTGATCCTTATGTAGTTCTCAGTGTGTCATCGATTGGGCCTCTACCAACAGTGAGAAGGCAGAGTTGCCGAATGGCCATTTAGGGCGAAATTGTTGTGTCCTAAGTTGTTTTTAGTAAATATGCTCCGTTGAAAACCTAACTGCTTACAATGATTTCAACTATTGTGACTTCAAAAGTAGTCGATATAGATTTGAGTATCAAACGTTCATCGGACCACCTTTATGACATCCACAGTTGTTAATATATCATTATTTGAGCAGAAAAACAGCCTTTTGAAGTGGAAATTTCCAAAAAAGGCGTGAATGGACAAAAGAGAGATTTAAAGAGGTGCTCAGAGCTTTTTGGCACTACCAGGCTGGTGGATGGTATCTGAAATACCTTTGCCTGATTCGGCCTTCGATTCGGTATGCGGCAAAAGAGCTTTGGGCGTGACTGTTTGAATGGAAGAAGCTGTTACAGACGGGCTGACAATGGTAGAAAAGCGAAAAGATTCCTGATGGACAGCTTTTTTCCCCAAGATCAATTGAGCCCAGGCAAGTCGATGGTCTTTTACAATTGGACCAGCCAGAAGATAGTAGTCGTCGTGTGGTGTTTTGCGCAGTTGCTTTTCGAGCTGGTGTTCCTTTTTGTAATAAAAGTTGAAATAGCCATCAACCAGTCGGTCTTCCAAACCAAATTGAAAAAGCAACCGATTCCAACGATGCTTCCAACTGATGGACTCTTGGTCCGAGTCAATCGCTTCACCCGTCAGCACCTTTTTCATACTCCTAACCGGAAATATCCATTGCAAGGCTTCGCCTACTCCTTTCTTATAAGCAAAGTGTCCGTCTTCTCCATTGACAAGAGCAGAGAATTGGAAGATGGCCTCAACATTTTCCAGACAGTACAACTCCAAGGGTACTTTATCGGATAGGTTAAATAAAGTGCATTGTTGGTTGGGATGAGCGCTGAGCCAGTCGAGTAGTTCGTCGGCTGAAGCAGCGTGCAAAAACTTCCCGCTCAGATCCTTTTTGGCCCTATTGTCGGGGTCAAGTACACACATCCAGTCTGTTGAAGGAGCAAAAAGATGGGTCAGCAGGTGGAGGTCTTTGAAAAGGATTGTTTCGTTCATGAGCCAGAATATTTGCTGTGTGGCAGCGGAGTTTAAAGTTGGTTTACCCCCCTTTCAGACGAAAATTTCATGAATTTGTAGTCCCTTCGCCTGGAGCCGAATATGAAAAACACAACAAATAGCATGCCTTGAAGGCTAACGAATCATAACACCCTTGCGGTTGATGAACGGAATGAGGGTGAAATTGGCCTCCTCGATACTGCCGATGACAAAGATGTACTTCTTGTCGTACATGTACCCATCGTAGGTAAAACTGACCCAATACTCGTTGGTCAAGGAGAATAAGTTCGATTGGATGGGCTCAATTTGCTTGATTTCCAGCGGGCCAATATGCTCAAAAAAGTGCCTTAGAATAGAAGTTTTCACCTCCTTGTCATTGATTTTTCCATAGCCAGAAGATTTGATGAGTACATTGCTGATTGGCTCATCCTTCAGGTTGATGATGTAGCTGTTCCAGAGATCATCAGCGTTATCAGGCGGCACAATGGCAATGGCCAAGTCTTCTACCTTATACTGAGGTATATCCTTTTTCATATTGTTCGTTGTCTACAGATTCAAAGCCGAATAGCTCGGCAAAGTGAGTAATGATCTTTTTGCGGACCTCCTCCATATCAACTGCCCGACCGAGTTCGACTTGCATAGAAGTAACCGTCATATTGTCTTCATTGATTCCACATGGAATGATATTTCTGAAATAAGCCAGATCGGTATTCACATTGAGTGCAAAGCCATGCATGGTCACCCAACGACTGAGGTGTACACCGATGGCACATATTTTACGGTGCGGCAACACATTTGTTTGCGGCAACCAAACCCCGGTATACCCTTTTTTACGAATCGTCTGTAAGCCATATTCCGCCAAGGTGCGCATAACAGCCTCTTCGATGTAGCGAACATACTTGTGAACATCCGTAAAAAAGCGATCCAGATCAAAGATGGGATAACCCACTACCTGCCCCGGGCCATGGTAGGTGATGTCCCCTCCTCTATTGATTTTAAAAAACTCGATTCCCTCCTTTTGAAGTTGCTCCTCATCCATCAATAAATGATCGATGGAGCCACTCTTGCCAAGGGTGTAGACCGGCAGATGTTCACAAAAAAGAAAGCGGTGGGGCAATAGCGTATAACCTTCATCATCCGGTGATAACTTTCTGTTTGCCAACTTTGTATCAATGATGTCTTTAAGCAGTAGTTGTTGATGCTCCCAAGCATCTTTGTAGCGAATCTGTCCCAAGTCTTGCACAATGACTTTTTCCATGCTGCGAAAATAACGATTTGGTATGTATACTGGCTATTTTGCCACTAGTTTCGTAAATTGATGGAGCATTTGGATCGTTCCACGATTCTGCAAAAAAACAAACTCATGAAAAAGATAACTACACTTACCACCATCCTGGTAATGCTTTTCTGCATGCCATTGTTTTCACAAACAGCTCCAAATTTCACGATTACAGCCACTGATGGACAGCAGTATCGGCTTCATGACGACTTTCTCAACAATGGGAAGACGGTCTTGATCAAGATTTTCTTTACCAGCTGTCCCTTCTGTAATTCTATTGCTCCTGCCACGGAAGTGCTGTATCAAGATTGGGGAGGTGGTAGCATGGATGTTGAGTTTATCGCCCTAAGCGACAAGGCATTCGATGACAACAACGACGTAGCCATGTTTGAAGATCGCCACGCCCTGACCTACCTGGGCGCTGGGAGTGACGGCGGTGCTTTAGACGCCATTGTTCCCTACAAAGATGGCCGCTTCGGTCGCTTCTTCGGCACACCAACCTTTGTGGTCATCGCTCCGGATGGCAGTGTCAACTTTAACGTTCGGGGAAGCAACAATGACGATACCATCGATAAGTTGGACCAAGCCATCGCTGCTACGGGGGCCAGACGCCCCACGAGTGTGAGCCAGTACGATTTTTCAGGACAAGTCCGCACAACGGCTGATGTGGGCATCGAGGGTGTCAACATTCGCCTGAGCAATAGTTTGGCAACACAGACCACTGGGACAGATGGCTCGTTTTCCTTTCAAGACGTGGCAGAGAATATTCCCATTGATTTGGGTTACAGCAAATCCGGCAACCCGCTGGCCAGTGTATCCACCTACGACTTGGTTTTGCTTTCCAAGCACATTTTGGATATTGAGCCATTCAACTCTCCCTACAAAGCCATCGCATCGGATGTCAATGGCTCCGGGACGCTCTCCGCTTTTGACATCATTGAAATTCGCAAATTGATCCTGGGACTGATAGATGAGTTTCCCATCGGCCAGGTATGGCGCTTTGTACCGTCCTGCGTGACTTTTTCCGACCCCAACAAGCCTTTCGATACCGCCAATGAGAATTGCATCCCTCAGAGCTTTTTAGACCAGGATTACAACGATTTTAACATCATCGGCATCAAGCTCGGTGATCCTAGTACTGTAGGTGTCCTTTCTTCTTCGACGGCAAGCGAAGGACGTTCGCAAGGAAGCCCATTCCAGTTGATCGTCGAAGATCGGATGCTCGAGGCGGGTCAAAGCTATCGCATTCCCATCAAAAGTGGAGCTTTTTCTCAATTGGCTGCCTTGCAGTTTGGCTTGAAGTGGAACCAACAAGTGGCTGAATTGCAGGACCTTTCCTTCGAAGGATCGGAGAGTGCTTTAGCCGTGAAAGCAGAAAATTTCAACTTGACACAAAAAGCGGATGGCAAGATGAGTTTCGCCTGGTTCGATGTCGAAGCACACGATTTGGCCGCAGATGCAGTCTTATTTTACCTCGACTTGAAGCCACAACGAGCGATAAAATTGTCTGATTTGCTCTCCTTGGATGCTAGCCTCACAAGAGCCGAAGCTTCTCGCATGGATGGTTCGCTACTAAAGATTGCACTGGACATCGAGACAGATGTTGTCACCAATCAAATACAATTATCCCCTTCTCCGGCCAGCAATTGGGTTCAAATCCAACTCAATCAAGCCGTAGAGCAGCAAATAGCATTGGACTTGTACGATCTTCAGGGACGCAAGATTCGTTCATTGTTCGAAGGTCGCACCCAAAAGGGGCAACAGCAATTGGACATTTCAGTGGCCGATATTCCAAACGGTCTGTATCTGGTCAGAATGCTCCATGGCAAGGAGCAATGTAGCCTCAAACTTTTGATTGCGCACTAAGGCTTTTTGATGCCCTTGACGGATAGCAAATTGATGGCATTTCGGCTGAGGCCCTCTATTTCTCGCCTTGCAAAGAGGGCTGTTTCGTCGTAAAACAAGAAGATAACAGGTGCTTCCTCTACCAGGATACGATCCATTTGTTGGTACAGATCATAGCGGATGCTGTCGTTGTTCTCGTTCAATGCCTGCTCGTACAGCCGATCGAAAGCATCGCTGGAAAAGTGGGTATAGTTTGGTGGCGCAGGATTTTTGCCATAAAACACGGTTAGAAAACTTTCGGCATCCGGGTAGTCAGCAATCCAGGAGGCCCGAAAAAATGCAGCCTGCCCCTTGCGCATCATGGATCGGAGGGTGGCAGATTCAAGTACATCGATGTTGACCGTAATGCCAATGTCTTGCCATTGGCGGCTGATGAAAGTGCAAATATCCAGATAATCCTTATTGGTCAGCAGGGTTAAAGGAGGAAGTCCTTCGCCGTTGGGAAAACCAGCTTCGGCCATAAGCTGCCTGGCTTTTTCAGGTTGGTAAGAATAGCCTTTCACCTTTTGAGCATCGTAGGATGGCAGCCCAAGGGGCGTAAAGCCAGACACGGCAGGCTTGCCGACGCTGTTGCGAAGGGTAAAAAGCATCTGCTGCCGATCAAAACCATAGTTGAGTGCCTGCCGGATTCGCTTATCTCTGAGGGGAAAATCCCCTTCTTCCATTTGCATGTTAATGCCCAGGTATTCGGTGTTGAGATAGGGGCTCTTGAGAAATTGCAAGCGATCTTTTTGCTTGGGTTGCAGCTGCCCCTCAGAAGTCAACAGCTCGTTGGAATAAGAAGATTCTAAGCCAGAAATGAAATCTATCTTGCCGCCGATCAACTCCAAAAAGGCCGTCATACGATCGCCCATGAAGCTCACCCGAATCCCATCGGCATAAGGAAGTTTATCCGCCTGTCTTTGTTCGAAGTAGCGATCGTTGCGAATTAAGAAAAGGGCTTGATTCTCTAGCCAACGCTTCAGTTGGAAGGGACCGCTGCCCACCGGATGACTGCGAAAGTCGCGACCAAAATATTCCACGGCCTCCCGAGGTACAACCGAACAATACTGCATCGTCAATATCCCCAGCATCGGGCGAAAGGGCTTGCGCAGGCGAAGTACAAAGGTGGAATCGTCCAATGCCTCAAATGCTTGAACCGTATCCAATTTACCACTGAATATCCACGATCCGGGAGAGTTGACCAAGGTATCGATGATGCGCCCTAGGCTGTAGGCTACATCCTTTGCAAGCAGTCTGCGCCCTTTCCCAGCGGGAAAAGCCTCATTGTCGTGAAAATATACATCCGTTCTAAGGTGAAACGTATACTGTGTTCCATCGGGAGAAATCTCCCAGTCTTTGGCAATGCAGGGCCTTACGTTCAGGCCCTCATCCAATTGCACCAGTCCATTGTACAGGTGATCTACGGCCCAGATGTTGTTCTGGCTCTTTGCAAAAGCAGGGTCTAGAGAGGTAATGTTATTGGGCTGGTTGTAGTGAAACACCTTTGGACGGCCCTCCGCCTGGCCACCATCCTCCTGACATCCCATGCAACAGATGGCCATCGTCAGCAGCAAGCAAAAAAAAGGAGCAGATTGATACATGAAGCCTACTTTCACAAAATGAAGGTTGAAGAAAACGTCTTCCCGACAAGTTCCCAACCACAAATTATTTTTTGATGTGTTCTTTGGTAATCGCAAGATAGGAAAGTTCAAACTCTATTATTTCCAATCACCCTTGTATTTTCCAATGCCCTCAAATACAGCCAAATGCACAAGGGAATTAAAAAATGTGGGAAGCGAAGGACCGTTTCGTGCGTCCAGGTCAGCAATGCCTCCCCAGCAAATTCCCAGTGAAAATGCGCCCAAATACGGGCCAGACTGGTCAAAAATCCCCACACGAAAGCATAGGCCACTGCCGGTTTGATCCAGCGGTCCGGGAGAAAGACGATTACAGCAGAAATGAGAAAATCTAAAATACCTGCAACCAACAAAAACTGGATGGCCAAACCATCGTTGATACCCAAAATACTGATGGTCATGTGGACAAACAGCCCTGGCAAAGGGTAGTAATTCACAGCATAGAGTCCATGGCAGGTAAACGTCAAGGCCGTAGCTATTTTCATCCAACGAATCTGAGTAGCATTCAAGGGTCCCTTTTTGAGATACCACCACAAGAAGATAGGACTCCCAAACTGCAAACTGTACTCGAGAAATTGGCCGATGGAAAAGAATTTTTCCTTGTAGTACAAAAAGGAAAGAAAAATTAAGCCGAGCGCCCCGACCAGCAACAAGCCTTTGAATCGCTGAAAGAAGGGCAGATGAATCAGCAAGCTCAAGAGAGCGCAAATGGCATAGAGGATACCAAATGCCACCACCAAGCGAGCGATCCACAGGTCGGTGGTCGGACTGGTAATGTAGGTATCCCAAGGAATTCCCAATAGCTTTTCTACGATGCCACTCATCCAGCCTTCATCCCAAAAGAAAGCCCGGAAGGGAGCATCCCAGTACAAATGTTGAAAGGCACGCCCCGCAAAAACAGCCGCGGTAGAAAATTGGAGGATTCGAAAAATTATCCCAAATTTCGGATTGTCCATTGTGGCAAACATACAACATTATACTTATTCACCATATGACATTTGAATAAATATGAGTTTTTTGAGTGTTTACATCACCCATCCGACCGAGTCGGCTGCCAAAAAGATTACTTCCTTCCTCATCGAGCGGCGCGTGATAGCTTGCGCCAATCTATTTCCCATTACCAGCGCTTATTGGTGGAAAGGCGTTGTGCAAAACGACAAAGAATGGGTCAGCATCGTAAAGACGACCCACGAGCGCTGGGAGGCATTGGAAAAGGCTGTTGTGGAGGTTCATCCATATGATGTACCTTGCATCATACGCACAACGGTCGATGCCAATCAGGCGTACGAAGATTGGATCCGCAGCTGCGTGGATACAGACTAGGCTTTGACTGGATCACTTCCACCTTTTTCCATCATCAGGAAAGCCTTCAGAAATTCGTCGATGCCGCCATCGAGTACGGCATCGGTGTTGGAGGTTTGGTAGTTGGTGCGATGATCTTTTACCCGGCGGTCGTCCAAGACGTAGGAACGTATCTGACTCCCCCACTCGATCTTATTTTTTCCAGCTTCCACCTTATCTTTTTCCGCATTCTGACGCTCGATCTCAATTTCGTAGAGGCGGCTGCGCAGCATTTGCATGGCCTTTTCCCGATTGAGGTGCTGAGAGCGCTCTTGCTGGCATTCCACAACCACTCCGGAGGGCAGATGTCGGAGGCGCACAGCGGATTCTGTCTTGTTGACGTGCTGCCCGCCAGCACCACTTGCCCGGAAGGTATCCCATTCGATGTCTGCAGGATTTACCTCGATTTCGATGCTGTCGTCGACCAATGGATGGACAAAAACTGATGAAAAGGAAGTCTGTCGCTTACCCTGGGCGTTAAAGGGGCTGATGCGCACCAGGCGGTGAACCCCATTTTCACCTTTCAGATAACCATAGGCAAAGGAACCGTCGATTTCAATGGAGGCCGACTTGATGCCAGCAACATCGCCGTCTTGACGGTTGAGTTCAGAATATTTGAAATTGTTCTTTTCTGCCCACATCGTGTACATGCGCAGGAGCATCTCCGACCAATCACAGCTCTCGGTACCACCAGCACCAGCATTGATCTCGAGGATGCAGCTCATCTCGTCTTCGGGCTTATTTAGGGTCGTTTTGAATTCCAAAGACTCGATAAAAGTCAGACAATCATTGTATTTTTCATCGACTTCCTCTTCGGTGGCTTCTCCCTCTTTTTGGAATTCCAGCAAAACTTCCAGATCATCGACGGCCGATTCGGCCTTTTGGTAGGACTCGACCTGGGTTTCGTTGTTTTTGAGTTCCTTCAGTATGTTTTGCGCCCGGCTCTGGTCATTCCAAAACTCGGGGTCCATGCTGAGTTGCTTCTGTTCTTCTATTTTGTGTATGCGCTCATCGACGTCAAAGATACCTCCTTAGAGATACCAAGCGCTCGCGCAAGTCTTTCAACTGCTCTATTGTCATGGTCTTTTTTTTGCTGCAGGACAAAGTCCATTCGGCCTACAGTTTGCTTGTTAAAAATCAGGTTAAACAATCTTTTGATCAAAAAAGCGGAGCTTTTCCCGCCTAAATTTGATCGCAGCCTCGAAGGCTGGGCAAATATAGATAATTTAGCTCAAGTTGCGATTCATTCGGATTGATTTCAAATCTGCTGTTTGTTTTAGACATCTAATGTAGGCTTGCAAAAAATCCATCGCTTAGAGGTAGCAGGCGACAAATAAAAAGCCTCAAAACTTTGCAGTCAGTAGTTGTATTCCGCTATCTTTCACAGGAATTATGAACCAAGGGGTATTTATGGGAAAAGGATTACGAGGAAGTGTTATTTGCGGCCTGATTGCTTTGCTTTCAGTAAACTCTCTTTTGGGACAACAACTCGACCATGTACAGGGAGAATTCCTCCTGAAGCTGACAGAAAATACATCCAGAGCATCCGCTTCTGCCCAACTCGCCCAGCAACATTCCGACATTTTCGAACTCAAAGAATGCATCAGTACTCTGCAGAACATCTGGCTGGTGCAGTTCGACCACAATCGCTACAATGAATACCAATTGCTGGAACAAATCCGAGCGCTGCCAGCCGTTCAAGTCGCACAATTCAACCATTTGGTCCACGACCGCAAGATTCCCAATGACCAGTTCTTTGACCAGCAGTGGCACTACACGCATCCGACGAATGACCAATCCCATTTTCATGCTGCAAAGGCTTGGGACGTCACGACTGGGGGAATAAGTCCCTACGGAGATACGATCGTTGTTTGCATCATCGACTCTGGATTTGATCCTAAGCACCGGGACCTGGCAGCGAATATTTATAAAAACTACCAAGAGATTCCCAACAATGGCCAAGATGATGACAACAATGGTTATGTAGACGATCATCGCGGTTGGAACGTGGCTTTGCAAAACGATGCCATCGGCAATGGCGGTCCAAGTAGTACGCACGGGACGCCCTTGTGTGGCATTACGGGCGCCATTGGCAACAATCGAACCGGAGTGGTGGGTGTCAACTGGAATGTCAAAATGATGCTGATCGTTCGTGGCATTACAGAATCCAAGATCATACAAGCCTATGAATACCCCTTGAAGGCTCGGCGGGCCTACAACCGAAGCAGGGGGAAAAGGGGTGCCTTTGTGGTCGCTACCAATACAAGCTGGGGATTAGACAATAAGTTTCCATCCGACTCCCCCCTCTGGTGTGCTATGTACGACAGCCTGGGGCAGGAAGGCGTCCTCAACATCGGCGCAACCACCAACCGCAATGTCGACGTGGGTCTGACAGGTGACCTACCGACCACCTGCACATCCGACTTTTTGATCACCGTCACCAATATCGATCAAGGGGCTTCCAAGGTCCAAAATGCCGGCTACAGCCCCCAGCACATCGACATTGCGGCATTCGGAGAACAAATATTTACGACTTTATCCAACGACCAGTATGGCCTTTACAGTGGCACCTCCGCAGCAGCACCACACGTTACAGCAAGTGTAGGCTTACTCTATGCCGCTCCCTGTCCCGGGTTGTCGGAATTGGCCAGAATCGACCCGACGGCTGCTGCCCTTCGAGTCAGGGACTATCTGTTGACCTCAGCCAGACCCAATTCGTCTTTAGCAAACTTCACTACCCGGTCCAGCCAATTGGACATCAATGAAAGCATACAGGCTGTCGTAGCTGATTGCGATGTATCCGAATGCTTCAACCCCTATCAGTTACAAATTGATCCCATCGACGATCGAAACGTGCTCATCAATTGGGTACAAGTAGATGTGGTCCAACAGGTGGATCTGCGTTACAAAGCCGTGGGAAGCAGCAATTGGATTGAATTTTCCAACGTACAATCGCCTTTTCAGCTGTTACAACTTCTGAGCTGTACATCTTATGAATTACAAATTCGCTCGAAGTGCGGCAGCCAGGTGAATGACTATTCCCGTTCCTATTTCTTCAAAACGGGCAATTGCTGTGAGGCACCAACAGATTTAGCCGTCAAAGCGATCAGCGACAGCAGTGTCGTTTTGAGCTGGCCATCAATTCCTTCTTCGCTAGCCTATCTGGTCCATTATCGCGCGGTTGGAGATGCCAACTGGATCGAAAGAAATGCAGTTGACACCAGTCTTTTGCTCGATGGCCTCAGCAGCTGTAGCAGCTTTGAATGTCAAGTTTTATCGCTCTGCGACAACAATTCGCTGACAGCCCCTTCCCAGCGTATTTCCTTTCAGACCAGTGGTTGCGGCTCTTGCCTCGACAATTCCTATTGCATCGGAGGTGTAAGCAATGACAACAACGATATGTGGATATCTAGGCTTGTTCTTGAAGACATCGATAAGTCCTCCGATCGTGGCTCCGACGATGGATATAGCAATTATACCGAGGAAGGAGCCGTTTTGATTCCAGGATATGCCCATCCTATTCAGCTTGAATTGAAGGCCAACTTTCAAATCCTCTCTCCTACAGTCACTGTTTGGATCGACTTGAATCAGAATGGACAATTTGAAGAGCCACTGGAAAGGTTGATTGCTCAACGAGCGGAAAGCAGCCCCTTCCGGTCAACTTTGGTTATACCGTCCTGGGTTCCGGAGGGCAATACGAGGTTGCGGATTGCCGTGAGAGATGGACAGTATCCAGCTTGTGGCGTAAATGGCTTGCTCGGCGAAGTTGAAGACTACTGTGTATCTTTTGCCTCGACGAACGATTGCCTGGTGCCTGTCAATTTAGAGGCGAAAACCATCCAAAATACCACTCAGTTAAGTTGGAACAGTGGCAGTAATGTCGGTTTGTTCACCATCCGTTATCGACCGCTGGATCAAAATAAATGGACTTTTGCCAATAGCTCTCAGCCCAGCTTCTCCCTGCAGGATTTACTGGATTGCAGAAATTACATTTGTCAGGTCTCTTCTTTTTGTGATTTTGAGCAGAGCAATTACTCCGCTCCCATCTTTTTCACGACCGACGGCTGTGGCGTTTGCTTGGATGCCAAATACTGTGAGCCACAGGGCGATGCGACCTTTGAATGGATATCGTCTGTCCGAATACAGGGTGTCGAACAAAACAGTGGCTCCAATGGCGGATTTGCCTATTTTTCTGATGCGCCCATCAATATTTTCCGAGGCGAGCCCCTGGCGATTCAACTACAGGCAGCTTGGCAAGACAATCCAACGGAAGCCATTTTCTCCGTCTGGATTGATTCGGACCACAACGGCAAATTTCATCCACAGCGAGAATTGCTTTTCCAGGGTCCGACCGCTCGGTCGGGCAGTCCATTGGATGCAAGTTGCAGTATTCCTGCCAATGCGCTCAATGGCTCTACCCGTTTGCGCGTCCGCATGCAACACAATCAAAATCCAGCGGATGCTTGTCAGGAGGTCTACTTTGGAGAAACAGAGGATTACTGCATCAATATTTTGGACTCCATCCAACAAAGTTGTAGCACCGCATCCGCCTTGCAAATCCAAAGTGGCAACGACAACCAATTCTCAGTTTCTTGGTTGGGCATTCAGAATGCACATTCCTATGAGTTGCGCTACCGCCCTAGTGACCTCCGCCAAGGATGGATTTCCATTTATACCAGTCGCCATAGCATTTTGCTCGACCAATTGGAGGATTGTACAGAATACCAACTGCAACTGCGCTCCATTTGTCAAAGTGGCTTAGGAAAGTTTTCCCCCATCGCCTCTCTCACCACTCAATGTGTGACCACCTCCACAAAATCGCCCAATCAAGCATCGGAAGCTTTCCTTTACCCAAACCCTTGTGTGGATCAATTTTGGGTACAAACAAATGGTCCCATCGATTTGCTAAACATCTACAACACCAAGGGACAATTGCTACAGTCAATCGCTTCTCCAAACGCAGCTACTGCCATTTCACTACCTTCAGAATTATCCGCAGGCATTTATCTGGTGCGCATTTGGCAATCGGATCGTTGGCAGACTTTGAAATTATTGAAGAAGCATACCAATTAAAGTAGCGAAGACTTATCTTACCGCTTCTTTTCAAATTTATCAACTGCTTGAACATGACACCTATGCGCCTCCCTGCTCTTCTCGTGCTGTTTTTTACCCTCCTTTTACTGACTTCCTGTGGAGATGCTCCGACAGAAGTTGGCTCAAAAACAAATACTGACAATCGAAAACTCATCCATCTCAATCAGTTGGGTTACTATCCGGATGCTCCTAAAAAGGCCATCTTTATTGGGGCTCAAGACATTGATGTTGTTCAACTGGTCGATGTCGAGTCCAAGGAAAAGGTGGCAGAAATTCCTTTGTCCAATGAGCTAAATTGGGAAATGGCTGGCGATCGGGTCCGGGTTGCAGATTTTAGTTCGGTCAAAACGGAAGGGACCTATCAATTGGAGGCCGAAGGTTTTGTTCCATCTCATCCTTTTGAAATCAAAAATCATTTGTATGCCGATGCCTTGACTGGCTCTGTAAAGGGCTTGTATTATCAGCGGGCGAGCACAGCATTGGAGGAAAAGCATGCCGGTCAGTGGAAGCGTCCTCTTGGTCATCCCGACGATCAAGTTTTATTTCATGCTTCCAGTGGTCAAAGCACGGGAACGACCAACTCTTCCAAGGGATGGTACGATGCAGGAGATTTCAATAAGTACATTGTCAACGGTTGTTTTTCGTTGGGCCAACTGCTCACGCTGGCTGAACAATACCCCAAGCTATTTGGGGATAGCGATCTCAATCTTCCAGAAAGCGGCAATGGTGTAAATGACTATTTAGACGAGCTGAAATACGAGCTGGATTGGGCAATGAGCATGCAGGATAAGGATGGTGGTTTGTTCCACAAGCTGACCACCAAGCGTTTCGAAGGCGTCAAGATGCCGCATGAAGCCACCAATGATCGCTACATCGTAGGCAAGGGAACGGCTGCCAGTCTGGACTTCGCAGCGGCCATGGCGCAGGCTCATCGGGTGTTTTTGGAAGTCGATCCGGCCTATGCCCAGCAATGTTTATCAGCGGCAGAGCGTGCCTGGGAATGGTCTGTCAAAAATCCACAGGAAGCCTATCGAAACCCCAGCGATGTTCAAACAGGCGAATATGGCGACGAGAATTTTAAAGACGAGCGTTACTGGGCTGCTGCAGAACTGTATGTCAGCACTCAAAAATCAAAGTACCTCGACGACCTGGTTGCCAACATGCCCAACAACAGTTTTAAAACCAATAATGGCTGGCAATCCTACATGTCTTATCTGGGGATGTACTCGCTGCTTTCGTCAACGGTTCCTATGCCGGACTCCCTGCGTCAAAAGTTGCGTCAGAGCGTTTTGGCCGAGGCAGATCAGCTTGCAGAGCGATGCAAGGCCCTCGACTACTTCCAGCCCATCGACCGCTTCGTTTGGGGGTCCAATAGCGATGTACTCAATGCCGCCATGCTGATGGCCAATGCCTACCGGTTGGACCCCAAGCCTGAGTACCTTGGCGCCATCCAGGAGACGGTGGATTATATTTTCGGGAAAAACCCTGTGGGCATGTGCTATTTAACAGGCTTTGGCGACAAGTCACCTATGTTCATCCATCATCGACAGAGCATGGCTGATGGTATCGACGAGCCGGTCCCTGGTCTTTTGTCCGGCGGCCCAAATATCGTGCAACAAGATACTTCAGATGGTACTACCTACCCTCCAAATGTTGCGCCTATGAAAAGCTGGGTGGATCAGGAATCCAGCTACGCCAGCAACGAAATCTGCCTCAACTGGAACGCGCCACTCACCTATGTATTGGGCTTCTTGGAGGCACAAAATCCATAAAAAAATCGCCTGGCCAAAGTGGCCAGACGACTGATATGTTTATGGGTATTCTGTTAGTGGTCTTTGCGTAAGACTTTCTTTAACGTTGAATAACGAAGGAGCGGCTCAATCGATCGCCTTCATCGCCATCCACCTTCAGGTAGTAAACACCGGCTGGCAGTTGACTGATGTCGAATTGGTATTGGGCGCTTCCGTCTGTTTGTCTACTTTGAATGCGTTGTCCCAGCTTATTGTAAATGCTCAATAAACTCGCTGTTGGCATATCGAACAGCTGAACATTCACCTGATCTATGGCTGGATTCGGGAACAGCAACATGTCTGCTTCGCCGCTTCCACCCTCAACCAATGGCGGTAGTTTGTGATCTGTCACCCAAGTTTGGCTGTTGTCGATCTCATGTACTTTTGGAAAATCTCTGGCTTCTTCCAAATCTTCAACATCCAAGCGGGCAGCGCCAAGTTCGGCTTGCGGCTCATTGCCCTCCCGATAGTAATAAGGATGGATGTAGAGGGAATAATCCTCCACCTCGCCATAGTAGAAGGTCTCGCAGTGTTCGGGATAATGAGCATAATTCATGGAAATACGCATGCGCGTACGGCCTGTGACTGCATTTCCGGGGATGGTTATGACTCCTCTGACCGATAAATTGCTGTGTGCATAGCCTGCCAATTCTCCATAATCGCCAAAGTCTCCATCCTGGTTCCAATCCACCCAAATGCGCCAGTAAACGCGGGTATTGTAGTTCTTAAAGCCTGGTATCAGATGCAGGTAGTAGGAATGGCCACGGTAAACATCTGTCTGCTTGTCTGTGTAGTCTTTGTAGCCCCCATCCTTACCAGATGGATTTTGGATAGAGCCCATTCTTACTTCGTTGATCCAGAAGTAGGTATCATCCCGTCCTTTGGAATCGCAGTAGGTACCACTGCCGCCGCCGCCGTTGCAATGGACAATCACCTTGAAGTTGCAGTATTGCTCGTAACCATACTTATCCTTAACCTTGTAGCGAATCTGATGCACACCCGGATCAAACCAGCTTCCATTCGGACGGCCGACATATTGGTAAGGTGTAGAACAAGGCAGCTCCATGATGAACTCCCGCTTTTCGTAACTGTACTGATCGTTCCACTTACCGCTGTAGGAGGTGCTGCGTCCAAACATTTCGACATAGTGCTGCGCGCCATTGTAGTTGTTGGGTTGTCCAGGTATCCAGTTGGTATAACCGACATTGTCCCCGTTGAGCCATTCCCAATTCCCTTCCTGGTTCTCGTCGTGTAGACCAATGTAGGCAGAAGGTGCTGCCACTTGATAAGCTAAGAAGTCATTCTCTTCCTGATCGTTGATAGTTGCGAGGTGACCACCATTGTCAATGCAAAACTGCTTGGCATGGTGCCAGTCTGCTTTAAAGTCAGAACAGTAGTAATGGTGTCCTTTATGGGTTCCCATATAGATAAATCCGGGAATATCTTTCTTTTCTACACATCCATCGCCACAATGGTCAATGGTAGGTGGATTCCAATTGACGTAAGCACCATTTTTACCGCTTTCACAATAAACATGTACATCGTCGATACATTTCAGCTGAGAGGGGTGAACATGTACGTTGAAGCAACACTGGGCTGAATAGCCACCGCGACCATCGTTGGCCTGGTAGCAAACACGGGTGGTACCCGGACTGAAGCGGCTGCCATTGCTCGGACCACTCGTTTGAACGATGTTGACATCAGAGCAAGGAATCTCCATGACAAACTCGCGATGCTGGTGATCGTAGTGGTCGTTCCACTTGCCGTAGTAGTAAGAGTTGGCACCAAACATTTCGACATAGTGCTGTTGATTATTCGAGTTGCTGGGCTGGCCAGGTATCCAATTGGTATAGGTCACTGGTTCGCCATTGACCCAGCGCCAATTGCCCTCCTGTAGCTCATCTGTCAGTCCGATGTAGGCCGAAGAAGTCTGCAACTGGGAAGCAATCCAGCCATTCTCTTGAGCGTCATTGACAACTGCCAAATGACCACCTTTGCTTTGGCAATATTGCTTGGCATAACTCCAGGAAGAACGGAAGTTGGAACAATAGTAGCGGCTACCGTTGTGCTCTCCCATGTAGATGAAACCACTGATGTAAGGCGCCGGCCCACTGCAGCCACCACCGCTGTAGCAGGAGCTGGTGATATGGGGTGGGTTCCAGCTGACATAAGCCCCATCGTAGCGGCTGTCACAAGTCACATATTTATCCTGGGGACAATAGAGTTGTAAGCTATTGCCGCGTACTGTAATCTTGAAACTGCAATGGCTGACATTGCCGCAAGCATCCCGCGCGGTGTAGCGCACCTCTGTGACGCCACTTGGGAATCGATCCCCGGGATGGAAATTGGAAGTGACCATCGGCGTACCACAATTGTCTGTAGCAGTTGGCGGTGTCCAGTGAACAACCTTATCGCAACCACTGCTGGCTGTAACGGTGATGTCATAGGGACAATCCTGAAATACGGGCGGATGGTTATCGTGGTTGAATTTAATGGTTTGCGTAGCCTGAGAAGAGTTGCCACATTCATCTGTTGCTGTCCAAGTACGAATTTTTTTCTCGCCTTGTTGGCAATTCCCCCAGACAAAGCGATCGTAAGATGTAAGATGTACGATGCCACAATTGTCTGTTACCTGTGGGGTACCAAAGGGCGGAGCATAGCCACAAACGTCTTCGTTGGGTGGAACGTGGGTGAACACCGGAGGGGTTGTATCTCTGAGGGTGTACACCTGCTCACAGCTGTCTTTCCGGCCACAATTATCGGTAATGATGAAGGTATAGGTAAAAGTTTTGCCATTGCATCCACTGCCGTAGATGTCTGGTCCTTCCATCGCCACTTGATAGCCCAATTGGCAACTGGTGGTGACGGTCGCATCGCTGGGATGCGGATCGATGTCTGAAGGGCATTCTACGGTTACATCTGCCGGGCAGTGAATTCGTGGGCCTGGGTTATGGATGGTAAAACGCTGCTTACAAAAGGCCGTTCGGCCACAATCATCGGTGACTGTAAATTTGTATTCGTAGACAGTCCCAGGGCAATCGGGATCTCCGGTAACGATGGGGCCACTGACATTGATGCTGAAGCCCAAAGAGCAATCGGTATGCACATCGGCATCGCTGGGATGCACGCTGATGTCGCTTTCGCAGGTTACGGTATGATCGGCAGGGCAAGTGATGGTAGGTCCGTCTGCTTCTAGTCGGATGATTTGTACACAGCTGTCTCGCTTGTTGCGATCGTCTGGGTCGATGGCCCGCCAGGTTCTTTCGATGATTTTCTCGCCGGAGCAAGAGCCAGTCGATACAATGTGATCGACGTATCCGATGTCGGGCGGCCAGCAATCCTGGGGGAAGGTCGCCGTGGCCGTGCCGATGAATGTTGGGCTTAAGTTGTCGCCCGGACAGCCCTGATAATCGGGTGGACAGGTGATTACAGGAGGACCGGAACAGCCGACGGAGGCTTGTAGATTAGGGTAAAAGCTTAAAAGTAAAAATAGGGTGACCAAGACCCATTGGGGCCTAAGCCGCCTGGTGTAAAAAGGGTGCATAACTACAGCTTTTGGGTGAACGAATAAAGGAATGGGGATCGGTTGGTCCGATCTCGCAACTGAATGGTTTGAGGGCATACAGATACAGTTTTTTGTTTGCACAATTAGTTTCTAGGACTAACTAGATACAGTTAATCATTGTGTTGATGATTAAGGGAATAAGCACCTCGGAAAGAGGTTTATGTGTGGTGCTAAAGGTTGGAGGCTGAAACAGGGATGAGCTGTTTGACAGGTTTTGGATTTTGCACCTAGTTTTGGTACACGCATACACGTGTACATCAAAGCTAACTACTTTTTATAGAATACAAAAAGATCGTCTCGAAAAGATTAAAAAAAATTATCATAAAAAGTTGCCGAAGGATGAAAGGCTTATAGATTCAGTCCGAGCGTTTCCAATTGCTTGCGAAGCTGGGTAGCAGAAGCGTCCTCTAGCCTAGCGGTGAATTCATCGATCCGATCGACGAGGCCAGATTTTATGAACGCGCGCGCATCGGCACTGAAGCGCCCAGTTGGGTCCTCCAATATGGCTGTGAGCGCCTGAAAAGATTGGAGGTGTGCTTCTTGTTGTGCTTCAATCATTTGTTGAAACTGATCGTCCTTGGCTCTACTGCCCAGCAGTCTCCCCATCTCATCGAGAAGGTCGAGTACTCTTTGAGTGAGGTAGAGTCGAAAATATTGAATGCCCGCCACTTCCATCGCAAAGCGTTCTTGCCGTTGGTTGGGCTCCATGTAGAGATTGATTAGTTCATTGAAGGCATTGGCCATGCTGTCCACAATTTCGAGCCGTACCTGTAGCAGTACTTTGTCATCGACCAGCCGATCGAGGTTTTCCAGGGCGACCATCCGACCAAAAAGTCGACCAGAGTAATCACTGTTCATTCTCGGCAGCGAGAGCTTGTCGGCACCTTTGACCAGTTTCAACCACTTCATGGCCTGCACATAATCCGGACCGGTCCACACATGATCGGTTTTGGGTACGCCCATTTCGAGGTATTCAACAACTGCCAAGGAATTATCGGGATATGGTGGTCTTTGCTGAGCCGAGCTGCAAATAACCCAGCCACACAAAAGAGATAAGGTAAAAATGAGGTGCTTCATCGTTGGATAAAACGAGATTTTGGACAGGTGATTAAATAAAACGAAAGATAAGCAGTTCAAAAATTAAACGCCTTATTTAACTAAAAAATTGATTATTTTCAGTGGAAAGATCAACGCCCAAATATTGACCTAACAATAATTATTTTGAAAAAAAGCGTCTCTTTTGTAGCGATTTATCCATCCCAGCCATCTTAAGAGTGTTCAACCGAAATTGCAAGGACGGTCTTTTATCATGCAAACCAAGCAACAGCTTTTAAAAATGACCAAAATACGCTATATAACATTCTTCGGCCTACTACTCTTGCTAGCGGCCTGCGGAAAAAACTTCGATGAAACGACAACGACGGTCGTCACCACAGAGCCCGAGACATTCATTCGATCTTCTTTTGAAGGGCGGGTCGTAGATGAAAACAGAGAACCCATCTCCTCTGCTACTGTAGAAATAGGTGGTTTGACAACGACCACCGATCCATCGGGCCGCTTTAAATTTGGAGAGCGCATCGTCAAAAAATCCGGTGATGTGTTGAAAGTCAACAAATCTGGCTACTTCGATGGTTTTTCAAAAATTTTGGTGCAGGCCGATAACCAAGCTTTTGTAGAAGTCACGCTGCTGAACAGAGGCAATCCCACAAAGTTTATATCAAATATCGGTGGCGTGGCCGACTTGCCGGGCGGTGGCAGCATTGTCATAGATAGAAATACCCTAACCACCATGGATGGGCGCCCCTTTCGGGGAGAAGTAAGTCTGTATGCCCGTTGGTTTGACCCAAGCGATCCAAATCTGACAGACATTATGCCAGGCGCCCTACTGGCCATCGATGAAAATGGAAACGACAGGGCGCTTTCCACCTTTGGTATGATCCACTTTGAAATGGAAGATGCTCAAGGACAGCCGCTCACGCTCAATGCGGAGGCTGATGCTCAGCTCAACGTGCCGATGGTAGATGGGATTGGCTTCATTCCCGAGGAAATGCCCAGTTGGTTTTTTGATGAAGATGAAGCCATTTGGGTACAGGACGACATCTGCAAAAGACAAGGCGATAAACTCGTCGTATTTGTTGGAAAGCCCGGTACCTGGAATTGCGATGTACCCATTGAATGCGCCCCCGTCTGTGGCTGGACTTTATTCCAAGACTCTACCATTGCCCGCTATTTGAAAATTGAAATAGAAGATCAAAATTCCAATTTCCGATTCCGGGCATTCAGCGATACCAGCGGCTTTTTCCGCAGTCACTTGCCCATCAACACCCAACTCGACATCCGGATCGAGGACGATTGCGAAAACCTCATCTACGAATCCGTCATTGGCCCATTTATGGATTCCACCAAGCTGGACACCATATATACAGACTCCCTTCCGATGAATCTATCCGTCCAGTTGATCGGACAGTTGAACGATTGCATGAATGCCGGCGTCTCCATCGGTCAGATTGGAGTGCGATACCCAGGCTTTAGCAGCATCTATCCGACGGAGGACAATGGCGCGTTCGACTTCAATTTCAACATGGCTTGCTTAGCAGTACCTGAAATCGAAGTTACTGGATACGATGTACTTGGGCAAGCCATCAGTCCCGCCCAAACCATACTGGTCGATGGACTCAATAATCTAGGAACGCTGACCGCCTGCCAAGACCCCATTAGTTTTGTGGAGCTGAGTTTCAACAACAACACTTTCAGCGTCTCTCCGGCCGAGTTCCAGTTGGAAATCAACCAAAGCCAGCGCAATGTCGTTATGAATGCCGTCAATACCGGCGGATCGTTTTTCATTCGACTGACCAATTACCAGGGCTTGGGTAGTTACACGCAAGCCGCCTTTTTGCAAAGCGTCAACTTCCCTGCCATGGAACCCACCATTCCAGAGCTGATCAACAGAACCAATAGCGACTTCACCATCGAAGTAACACAGCAAGACAACGAATTTATAGAAGGCACCATAGACGGCACCATCATCGAACGTTCCACCAGTTTGGAGTTCCGTGTCAGTGGAGGTTTCAAATGTAGACTAAAACCATAAAAAAATAACACCCTTGAAATTAGAGAATCTTTTAAGATTATGTAGACAGAAGGAGTCAAGCGCCCAACGGGAATTGGTCGGGCGCTATGCTCCCTTTGTGTCCCTGATCGCCAAGCGCTATGCTCGTTCGACGGCCGATGCAAAGGACATTCTACAAGATTCTTTGATCATCATCTTTAGAAAGCTAGATCAATGCACGGCCAAAGAGGAGGCTGGTTTCAAAGCCTGGATACAGCGAATTACGATCAACACAGCCTTGCAAAGTTTCCGCAAAAGCTATCGGAAAAACGAAGTTTCCACAGATGTTATCAGAGATCATCGGCTGCAGCTGCCAGAGATCGACTCCAAGTTGCATGTTGAAGACATCCTCAAGTTGTTGAAGTTCTTGCCCGATACCGAACGGCAGGTATTCAACCTCAAGGTGATCGACGGCTATAAGCACGATGAGATTGCCAAGATGCTGAACATTCAAGTCAGCAGTTCCAGAGCATTGTTGACCCGTGCCAGGCAGCAGCTTCAAACCTTATTAAAAAAAACCGCTAAAATGCACTCCTGATGAATATCAATGAATTGGAAAATCACCTCAAAGGTCTGTTTCAGGGGCAGAACGATGAGCGACTCGATACAGACGAGGTCTGGAACGACATCAAAGACCAGTTGGAAGAGGACAAGAGGCGGAAACCATTCTTTTGGCTCTTCTTCGGCTTGGGCATCCTTGGAATGGCTGTCTTTTCCATCGCACTTTGGATGCAGCGACCGACCGACACAATAAAGGCTTCAAAAGCTACTGCCAAGATGGAAACGGAAGCTACCCAAAAGGTTGAAAAGAGTGGCGAAAAGGCATCCAAAGAGCTAGAAACCACAAGCCCAAAACAATCAGTAAGAGTGACCCAACGTCCCGGAAGGCAAACAAATCGCAGTGGGCTGAGCTCAAAGCGGCCTTCCGGAACCATTCCGCCAACACCTGCGAAAACGAATCCAACATCCAATATAGTTTTTACACAATCGGCCCAGCCCCTTACCCCTTCAGCAGAAGATCAACCATTGGACATTTCGTATTTAACTACTTTTCCCCAATTGGCACTGCGCCCCCAACGGGCCTTTGGCACAGACCTCTACGAGCTGCCAAGCAGAGAAAAAATGGAAAGTGGCAGTTCCAAGAAAGGCAAGAAAATCGAAGTTCGCCGCAATCGATGGTGGTCTTCCGTAGAGGGGTTCGCTGGGCCAAACTTTGGACTGAGAATACTCAATAGCGATAGAGAACCGGGGATTGCCTCTTTGCGAAAAAACGCCGAAAGAGTCATTCCTGGCTTCTCAATTGGTTCGAATTTCCAACTGACCAACAGCAATGGCCTGATTTTGTACGGCGGCGTGGAATTTCAGCAAGTCAACGAAAAACTGGAATTCAGCAGCAGTCGCGAAGAGGCCATCACCTCAAATGGCGTCATAGGCGTGATCGTCAACAATCAAGGACAAGTTATCGAACAAGTGAATGGACCCGTCAGTACCACCCAAATCGTAAACCGTCGGAAAGAACACTACAACAACTATCGGATGCTGCACCTGTCAGCCGGTATCGGCAAACGATTCAAAGGCATCAAACTGTTCGACTTGGAATGGACGGCTGGTGTCGATTGGAATCTCATCAGCACCTACAAAGGGCAGGTACAAAATGGCAGGGAAAACTTTCTGAGGCTTGGCAATTCCTCCTTAGTATCCGACCTCTTTTACCAGCGCCAAACCGGCTTTGGAATCCGCAGCGGATTGGCTTTCAACCGCTTCGTTGGCGATAAGACCAGCCTCTTCATCCGGCCAGATGTTCGGATACCACTTAAAACGATGACGAGCGACACCTACGACGTGACGCACAAACATATACTATTTAGTCTGAAAGTAGGAGGTAGAATTTATCTCTGAAAAAGAGGCCCGACATCGATCGGGCCTTTTATTTTTTATCGACCACATACGCTTTGACCACGCTCCAACCCAATAAGCCTTTGTACGTCTGAATGTCGATGTAGGTTTGTTCAGCGTCGAATTCGTCGAAGTTCAATTCATTGATTCGGACCTCGTCCTTGAGAGTGGCATTTCGGATGACTAAATTCGGTACCTTGCGCTTCGAACGCTTACTGAAAAGAGGCGACCTGGCAGACAACTCGACGATTTCAAATCTTTCCATCTGTTCTTTGCCCTGGAATAAGTAATTTCCACCCAAGATCAATAGATTGAGGTATGAACCCATCGTCACGGTTATGCCAATCATAATGAGCAATATCAAGCCCCATTTGGCTGCTTTCAATCGCAAGCCCTTCAACTTTTGATAAGGTGTTCCTTTGAAAAGGTCGTCCTTGTGCAGTCCTCCTGCTCGAATAATGTAGGTTCCCAATGGAATGGCAATCGCGAAAATCGATGCCCAAGCCCACCAAATACTTCGGAGAGTCTGTGTTTCCAAGTACATACACAAAGCCATCCCCAGGCTGCCCACCGCCGCTATAAGCGAGAACCGTTTGTCCAGAAAATCAAGCATTGGATGAAGGCATTACATAAAGGTCTCGAATGCCCTCCAATCAATCACATCCGGTGGATCTGCCTCTATGGTTACCGGAACCTTTTTGACGGGATGCTCAAAGCTCAAACTGCGGCAGTGCAGGTGGATGCAGCCGTCCGGATTGGCATTTTTATAACCATATTTCAAATCTCCAATGATGGGATAGCCCATCGTGGATAGTTGTACCCTAATCTGATGCGGCCGCCCGGTGATGGGTTTCACTTCGATCAAGTGCTTCCCATCGATCTCGCCAATCATCTTGTAATCCAGGCTCCCTAGCTTAGCATCTTTGGTTCGCCGGCCAATCTGATCGAGTGCCTTGCTTTTATTTTTGGCAGGGTCCTTCAGGATGTAATGCTCCAAATGGCCCTGTAATGGATAGGGACGCTGAGCGGTCAATGCCCAGTAGACCTTTTGTACTTTTCGCTCCTGAAATAGGCGGTTCATTCGCTCAAGCCCCTTACTGGTACGAGCAAAAATGACGGTACCGCTCACTGGACGATCCAGCCGATGGATGGTGCCGAGGAAGACATCTCCCGGCTTTTTATACCGCAGCTTAATATAGGTTTTCACAAATTCCGACAGAGGCACATCACCCGTCCGGTCTCCCTGAACCAACCATCCTCCCGGCTTGTTGACAGCTATGAGGTGATTGTCCTCGTACAATACTACTAATTGACTGATGTCCAGCATAATCGATATTTTCCGCAAAAGTAAAGTTATTCTTCATACAATGGAATACTTTTGCCAAAATCAAATCCAGACAATATGCAACTAAGCCTTGGTTTTTCGCCTTGCCCCAACGATACGTTCATCTTCGATGCGATGATTCACCAAAAAGTCGACACGGAGGGGCTGACCTTTGAGGTGGTCATGGAGGATGTCGAAGCACTCAACCAAATGGCATTCAAAGAGGAGTTAGCGATTACCAAACTGAGCTATCACGCCTATGCTTATCTGATCAATGCCTATCAATTGTTGCACAGTGGTAGTGCTTTGGGAAATAATTGTGGACCATTATTGATTGCCAAAAGGCCCATTGCGGAATCGGAGATAGCGGCCAGCCGAATAGCCATCCCAGGGCGTTTCACAACGGCCAATTTCTTATTGGGACTGGCCTTTCCAAAAGCACAACAAAAGGAAGAGGTACTTTTTTCAGACATTGAAAAGAAGGTGCTGGACGAGTCTTTTGATGCGGGCCTAATCATCCATGAAAATCGCTTTACCTATGCCGAGCGGGGCCTGGTCAAGTTGATGGATTTGGGAGAATTTTGGGAACAACAGACCCAAATGCCCATCCCTCTGGGAGGCATCGTGGCCAAAAGATCGCTGCCGCTCGACATCCGCCTGACAGTCAATCGGGTCTTGCGGCGAAGCATCGAATATGCCTTTGCTCATCCGGAAGCTGCCATGCCCTTCGTCAAAGAGCATGCGCAGGAGATGGAGCCAGAGGTGATGAAGCAACACATCGCGTTATATGTAAACGACTACACGCTGGACCTCGGAGAAAACGGCCGGCGGGCCGTCGAGCAAATGTTTCAAATGGCGGTCGACAAGCAGTTGATTCCTCCGATGGAAGAGATGCTTTTTCTGCCGCTAGAGTCGAATGCCTAGGATGACACTTGTTCCATCGTATTGACTACCTTCGAAAGAGGTCGCAACATCCACCCGAAACAGCCGAAAAGCACCAAAGCCAATGTTGTCGAAGCCGTAGGCAATTTCCCAATAGAGGTCTTTTGGCTCTTCAAACAGCTGGCGGTCCTGCTCAACGATCAGCAAATTGGCACTGAGGACCGATTTCCAATTCAACTTGCGCAACAATGGAATTTTGTCCAAGATAAAGCCCTCGAAGTGGTGCTGTAGGTGGGCCTCCAAAAAGGATTCGTTGGTCGCATAGCCATAGTATGGCAAGCGGAAAAAGCTGTTGGCATATCGCTCTGGGTTGGACACGAAAATTTCATTGCCCTGAAAGTTTTTGAAGTCTGTCAATTGGATGTTTTCATTATTCAGGAAGGTTCCAGCACTGACATTCCACTGTGTTTTCCCAAAAATACCTAGGGTAAAATCATCTTCGATGCGAAAGCGGATCATATCGTAATCGAGGTATTCCTTGTCGACAGCAAATGCTTTTCTGTACTGCAGGATAAAGCTGGGATATTTGGTTCCCAGGATGTACTTCCGCCCCGGATAGCTCATGTACTTTTGTCCCGGCCGAAAACGAAGGGAAAAACTGGTAATGAAGGCTTTGTGATCTGTGACACACAGCTCGCAAGCATCCACCGGACTACCTTCAAAGGGTCGATTGGAGGTATACTCTCGGTCGCCATGGTCAAAGTAAGAAAAGTTGGTATTGTTGACCAGGGGCGCTCTTTCGCTGTATTCCAGCCCACCGTAAAACATCAGGCCATTGGCAATTTCCTGCCGGTAGTTGATGTCGACGAATGTCCGGTCGTACAATTTGAGGAAGTTGCGCCGGAAGAGCAGGGTCCAGTAGGTATTGAGGGTCCGACTCATCGGATTGGTGCTGTTGATGTCTTCGGTCATTTTCCCTGCCGAGATGGACAGCCGGCTGAATCGCGTACGGTTGAAGTTGTATCGAAAATTGACGCCTCCACGAAATGCTTCATCTGCCAGTCCAAATTGCAAAGTCGGCTCAATCGAGTACCACCGCATGTAGTATTCGTCGAATTCTCGGCGGAACCTTAGTCGCAAATCCCCATAGTATCCTTGGATGGTGTTGAATTGAATGGTGGTCAAAGGGGAACCGATGCTCCAAAAACGCCGTCGGTAGGAGTTGCTGTGCTGGTAGCCGAATAAAAGGTTGCCAAAAGTAAATTTGTTGTTCTTTCGGTCCATGGAATCCTTGAACTCGCGGGAATCCCATATCTTTTGCAGGCTGTCCTTTTTGACATAGTCCTTTTGTTCTCCCTCCGTCAGCGGAATCGGCCGCAAGCTGTCCCAATATATCAGACTTCTTTCGTTGGCCTCCTCTCCTACTTTGAATATCTCATTGTTGAAAAATCCTGACTCGAAGGCCGGATCGATTTCATAATCTGAAAAGACACCCGTAAAAGTCCCATGCCCTTTGAAACCAAAGACCGCAAACTTGAAATCGATGGTTTGCGAAAGCACCATCCAGGTATCTGGCTTTCGCACAGGGACATGTATTTGGCGAATGATCAAAGTATCCAAAACAGGCTGCTTGATCGAAGTACCCGTCAGGATCAAATCGGCACTGTAGATGTTCCACAGGTCTTCCGTAATATATATGGTCCCACTGAATACAGGGTCTTCCTTTCTCTTTGGCAGAAGGGAAATCTTGTTGACCAAGCGGCCAGACTCGTCGAAGGTGGTCCCTTCCAAGCGGTAGCGGTAGTAAGCAAGCGCATTGTCAGCGATGGGCGATAAAATCTCCCGTTCAATTTCGATGTGGCTGTCGTAGAGGTTGAAGTCCATCAGGGAAGCTCGATTGAAGCTGAAGCCATTGTCGTTGCCACTCACTTTGGAAGAAATCATTTGCTCTTTGACGCGATCGGGCTGCTGGCGGTGGTAGCGTGCCAGGGATTCAGACAGATAGATGATGCCCTGCCGATTGGAATCCAGCGAACCACCCAAATCCCCAATTTCCTGCCCTAAAATCTTTTCTGGCGCATCCAAAATCCACTGTATGCCCTTGATGTAGGCATTGCAGCTCGATCCCTTGACCAGCTTGCGGTAGTAAGGCCGCTTTTCGATGGCTTTGCGGATGATGGCGTAGGCGGGGTCCTCTGCATCAGCTCGGACCGTCACCTCATTGAGCGTAACCGCCTCCTCCTTTAGTTGGATATCCAATTGCTTGGAACGACCATCGTAGGAAAGCTCCACGAGCTTTTGCTCGTAACCAACATACTGAAAGACAATGACATAGTTACCGGCAGGAAGCTCAAGGTTGTATTGGCCTTCCGCATTGGAAGTCGTGCCGGTTGAGCTGGCTTGGAGGTAAATACTTGCAAATGGCAGGGGTTCTCCTTTCTCATCGGTGATGGTTCCGCTGATTTGTGCTTGTAGTTGAAAAGCCAATAAAGCGAATAGTGTAAAGGTCAGGTTCTTCATTTGTTCGATAGCTGGTATAAACTGAGGAAAATGGCGTCCAGTTATTGAACGCACGACTACAGGGATATTGTTTGCGTGTTTGTTCTTTTGAATCCGCAAAATGCAGGAATGCGTAGTGCAAAAGACCAATTTAGTCGTCTTCCAACGGCCCTATGCTATCTTGGAATTTTTCTCGCATGACAGACTGGACGGAGCGATTTTCGATTTTGCTCTCTAGCCAGGAGATGATGTCCAGATACAAAAAGGGACGCTTTTCAAAAGGAGCCTGCCGAATGCGGGCAAGGTTGTTTCGCAGGCGAATGAATTCTTTCTTTAAGTCGCTGCGCTGGATGCGGGGTAGTTTTCGAATGAATTTCAAAATCTCATTTTGTACCATATGTAGGTCTTCCATCTTGCTCAAAAAGCGATAAACAGATCGGACTTGGTATTCGACCAAAAGGTCATTCCCCAACTCGAAATGGGCGATGAGGCAAAGGATACGCGCAAAACATTGGATGTCTTGACTCATGCCGATATAGCCCCGATTGATGATGAGGTTTAGGTAATGGATGGCATTTTCGTTGTCGCCACTACCGAAATACAGACAAGCGATCTTGTAGTAAAAAACCATGATCCGACGATCGTCCCAGTTGTAGGTCTCATTTTCAATTTCCTCGATCAGCTTTGGGACCAGTTGAAGGCCCTCCGTAAAGGTACCTTCCATATAATGCTTATTGATTTTGTGGATGTAAGTAAAGAGAAAGGAAAGGCTTTCCAGGTTTTTTTCCTGCCGAATGATGGGATTTTCACAAACTTTTTCCAACTCTTGCAGGACCGTCGAGAACTTATCGTGTTGCCACAGCATAAATAAGGCTGTCAGGATGTTGTGCAAACTCTTGAGGTAAAGAGCCAACTCTAGCCGAATCATCTGAGGTTCTTCATCAAACAACTCCTTCCACTTCTGCGCATAGCGATAATACAAAAGGAAGTCCTGCGTCATGTGGTAATACCAACAAAAAGCCTGGCAGAGGTATACCTTTTCGTAAAAATCGAGGTCCTGGATTTTGTATTTGGGCAGGTTGGCATTGAAAAATTCCTTGATGAATAGATACTCCTTCTTATTGCGTACAAAACCGCCCTTTATGTAGAGGCCATACAAGCGCAAGGACAGGTTGGAAAACTCGTGTATCCTGGAAATCATCCGGCTGGTCTGCAGTGCCTCAGAAGTCAACTGATCGGCGCGGGACTCGATGCTTCGGGTAATGTATTGAGATTCGATCAGTTTTTCGAATTCGATGGTCTCTAAAACGAGGTGGTGCTGCTTGTTTTGGGCTGCCTTCGACTTGGTTTTATCGAGTATTTCCAAGCTTTGGCGGTACAAGCCCTTGTTGTAAAGCACCCTGGCATAGTCGAGCCTCTCCCGCAACTCAATGTCCAGATTATTGGTCCGATTCATCAATCTTAGGCACAGCAACAGTTGCTTGTAGAGGTGTGCTTTCAGATTGGATAATTGCCGCTTTTTGATGCCCGGAATCCGTTGCAAAATCAGTTGTTCATCGTAGCGTTTGATCTTGTCTATCAGGTCGAAAAGCTGTAGAAAAAGAATATCGTCAGAAGCCTGGTTTCTGGTAACGAACAATCGAAAGTAGCGTTTTTCCGCCTTGGAGAGTGATTTGATCAATTGGATCAAGTAGTCGGTCTGCTGTTTTGGCATTGTAAAAAAGAAATTCTAAACCCTTATGAATCAATTACTTACACAAATGATAGTAGACATAGCAATTGTAAGTTGCTCTAAAATCAATTCTATAAAATAACGGTTAGCAGATATATTTGGTCATCACAAACTTACATTATCCCGTTAAATAAACAAGTATGAGCACTGATAAGATATATATCTTTGACACGACTTTAAGAGATGGAGAGCAGGTACCTGGCTGCAAACTAAATACACCAGAAAAAGTGGAGATCGCCCGTGAGTTGGAGCGTCTCGGCGTAGATGTTATCGAGGCTGGGTTTCCCATATCAAGCCCTGGTGATTTTCATTCTGTAACGGAAATCTGCAAAGCAGTTCGGGATGTAACAGTTTGTGGTTTGTCCAGAGCTGTGGAAAAAGACATCAAGGTAGCGGCAGAGGCTTTGATCCATGCCAGACGCCCCAGAATACATACGGGGATTGGTACCTCTGAGTCGCACATTCGCTTCAAGTTGAAATCGACACCTGATAAGATCATCGAGCGCGCTGTAGCCGCTGTGAAATACGCCAAGTCTTTTGTGGAAGATGTAGAATTTTATGCCGAAGATGCCGGACGGACCAACAATGAGTACCTCGCAAGGGTCATTGAGGCGGTTTTGAAAGCAGGAGCCACGGTCTTAAACATTCCCGATACAACAGGATACTGTCTACCAGAGGAGTATGGTCGGAAGATCGCTTACCTGCGAGACAATGTAAAGGGCATCCACAAGGCGGTCCTCTCCACCCACTGCCACAACGATCTTGGCTTGGCGACTGCCAATTCCATTGCAGGTATACAAAATGGCGCTCGTCAGATAGAATGTACCATCAACGGCATTGGCGAAAGAGCCGGTAACACCAGCCTGGAAGAGGTCGTTATGATTATGAAGCAGCATCCCTACTTGAAATTTGATACTGGTGTCAATACCCGTCTACTGACATCCATCAGTCATTTGGTCTCTGAGCGCATGGGCATGGCCGTCCAAGCCAACAAGGCCATCGTAGGTGCCAACGCCTTTGCGCACTCTTCCGGCATCCACCAAGACGGGGTCATCAAAAAGCGGGAGACCTACGAAATCATCGATCCATCTGAGGTTGGTGTAGACCACTCCAAGATCGTCTTGACCGCCCGTTCGGGCCGTGCGGCCATCGCTTACCGCTGCAAGCAAATCGGTTTTAACCTCACCAAGCGCGAATTGGATGCCATTTACAAAGGCTTTTTGGCCATGGCAGATCGCAAGAAGGAGGTCATGGACGAGGACCTGGACACCTTGGTTAGAAACCACCGGGTCGGCAATATGGTAGCGGCCAGTCGCTAGATCCACTTGAGCAATTATTAAACTAGAAACCATCCTTTATCACTATATTTGCCGGTGCGAAACACCGGCAATTTTTTTGAGACATTTTCACTTGATTTACAAATGGCAAAAACACTATTCGATAAAATCTGGGATGCCCACGTGGTCAGCGAAGTCCAAGGCGGCCAACAGGTTTTGTACATCGACCGGCATTTGATCCACGAGGTTACCAGCCCACAGGCATTCGATGGGCTGCGCAAGAGAAACCTACCCATCTACTCCAAGGAGAGAACGGTTGCCACAGCCGACCACAACGTACCAACGCTCAACCAGCACCTGCCCATCAAGGATGAATTATCGCGCTTCCAGGTCGATACGCTGACCAAGAATTGCGAGGAATTTGGCTTGGAGCTGTATGGCTTAGGGCATCCTTATCAGGGGATTGTCCATGTCATTGGACCAGAGCTTGGCATTACACGCCCGGGGCTTACGATGGTCTGCGGCGACAGCCACACCTCCACGCATGGCGCCTTTGGCTGCATCGCCTTCGGTATTGGGACCAGTCAGGTAGAGCAGGTATTTGCTTCCCAGTGTGTCCTTCAAACCAAGCCCAAGCGCATGCGCATTACGGTGGATGGCGAATTGCACAAAGGTGTACTTTCAAAGGACATTATCCTATACATCATCTCTCAATTGACAGCGGCGGGCGGAACGGGTTACTTTGTGGAGTATGCAGGCTCTGCCATTCGTTCGCTGAGCATGGAAGGCCGTATGACCATTTGCAATATGAGCATAGAAATGGGCGCTCGCGGCGGACTGATTGCACCGGATGAAACCACTTTTGAATACATCAAAGGGCGTGAATTTGCACCCAAAGGGAAAGACTTCGACCAAGCTGTAGCTTATTGGAAGACCCTGTTTACAGATGAAGAGGCTGTTTTTGATAAGGAATACCACTTCCAAGCCGCAGACATCGAACCGATGGTCACCTACGGCACCAACCCAGGCATGGGTGTACGGATCAGCAAGCAAATTCCGACCTTGTCTGAAGCAGGTAACAACGCCTCCTTTGCCAAGGCACTCAATTATATGGACTTCGAAGGCGGGCAATCGCTCATCGGGCAGCCAGTCAATTTTGTCTTCATCGGAAGTTGTACCAACTCTCGCATCGAAGATTTGCGCTTGGTAGCAGACTATGTCAAGGGCAAGCAAAAAGCCAGCAATGTCAATGCGATGATTGTTCCGGGTTCACAGCAAGTAGCTACACAGGCCAAGTCAGAGGGTTTGGATAAGATATTTGAGGCAGCGGGCTTTGAGCTGCGCGAGCCTGGTTGTTCGGCCTGCTTAGGTATGAATGAAGACAAGGTGCCGAGCGGAGAATACTGCGTCTCCACCTCCAACCGCAACTTTGAAGGTCGGCAAGGACCCGGCGCCCGTACCATTTTGGCCAGTCCATTGACAGCCGCAGCGACGGCTGTTGCCGGACACTTGGTAGATGTTAGAGAATTGATTTAGTGTAACAAACAGGTCTCATCATGGAGAAATTTGAAAAATTACAATCGACGGCTGTTCCACTTCCCATCGAGGATGTGGACACTGATCAAATCATACCTGCTCGTTTTTTGAAGGCCACGACCCGTGAAGGTTTTGGCGATAATTTATTTCGCGATTGGCGCTACAATAGCGATGAATCACCGAAAGCGAATTTTGTATTGAACAACCCCACGTACAGCGGTAAAATGTTGATCGCTGGGAAAAATTTTGGTTGTGGTTCCAGTAGAGAACATGCTGCCTGGGCTTTGTACGATTATGGCTTTCGGGTAGTTGTTTCCAGCTTCTTTGCCGACATCTTCAAGGGCAATGCGCTGAACAACGGCCTACTGCCGCTGGTGGTGTCCGATGCTTTCTTGGACGAGTTATTCCAAACGATTGAAAACGACCCCAATGCCACTTTTGAGGTGGACTTGGAGGCCCAGCAAATTTGCATACTGAAGAGTGGCAAAAAAGAATCGTTTGACATTAACCCTTATAAAAAGATGTGTCTACTCAATGGCTACGACGACATTGATTATTTGATCAGCATCAAAGACGAAATAAAATCCTTCGAACAACAACAAATTGTCTTTTAAAAAATGAAAAAAAACATCGCTATTTTGGCTGGTGACGGCATCGGGCCGGAAGTTACCGAACAAGCCATCAAGGTTTTGGATGCCATTGCCGAAAAATTCGATCACCACTTTACCTACTGCCACGCCTCGGTCGGTGCCATTGCCATTGACAAGTACGGCGATCCCCTACCGGAAACCACTTTGAACAGTTGTAAAAACAGCGATGCCATTCTCTTTGGTGCCATCGGTGATCCAAAGTACGACAACGACCCCAACGCCAAGGTTCGCCCGGAACAAGGGTTGCTCCGCTTGCGCAAATCTCTAGGGCTGTTTTGCAATGTTCGCCCCGTTTCTACTTACCCCAACTTGCTGCACCTCTCCCCGCTCAAGCGCGAAAAAGTCGAGGGTGTAGATTTTGTCATCTATCGCGAACTGACCGGTGGTATTTACTTTGGCGAACGCAGCAGAAGTGAAGACGGCAGCGAAGCTTTCGATCGTTGTGAATACTCCAAAGCAGAAATTGAACGCATTGCTCACTTGGCCTTCAAAGCAGCAGGACAGCGACGCAAAAAATTGCTGTTGGTCGACAAGGCCAATGTTTTGGAAACGTCCCGATTGTGGCGCGAGACCGTTCGTGCCATGGCCAGCCAATATCCGGATATAGCATTGGATTATATGTTTGTCGACAATGCAGCCATGCAACTAATTCAATACCCCAAGCAGTTTGATGTTGTTTTGACCAGCAATATGTTTGGCGATATTCTTTCGGATGAAGCCAGCGTTTTGTCCGGTTCTATGGGCTTGCTGCCCTCTGCTTCTATTGGTCGGGATACGGCACTTTTTGAGCCCATCCACGGTTCTTATCCGCAGGCTGCTGGCAAGGACATTGCCAATCCAATGGCCGCCATCTTATCCGCTGCGATGATGCTCGATCATTTTGAATTGACAAATGAAGCGGCACGCATCCGCAAAGCAGTTTACAATTGTTTGCAACAAGACATCGGCACAGCAGACTTGAACACCTCTATTCAATATGGTTGCTCTGCTATTGGTGATGTCATTTCCGGATTAATCACCGAAGGAAAATCCGTTTTGAATCAAGATAAATTAAACGAACAATCTTCCACCATTATATAGTTCAGTTCGGTTTGCAGTAGGTGGTCCAAAAACTGCCTACTGCTCACCTATTCCTTCCAATCGCTTTAATTTTGCCTTCTCAATGCGCCGCCTTGTGCGCTGGCTCAATTCATAGACATCGGTGTCTACTTCCTTTTTGCTTCGCAGCATGCTGTCGTAACCACCTTCTTCATAGGGCGTCATCAGCTTGACCAAAAGTGGAGCGATTTCAATGACCAAAAATAACAATAGGATGAGCCACTTGGCCCAATACAAGGCATTTTTCTGACGTTGTGGAATGCCGTAGGCATCAACCTGTACGATGTCGTATCCAAGGTTGTTGAGTGCGCGTAATTCTTTGAAAAAAGTAATACCTGTGGATTCATTTTGCTGAATAAAATCGTCTTTTTTAGTTCGGACCATTGTGTTAGAGGCAATCACGAGGGAGTCGGAGCTTCGCTGTTTTTGAGTCGCTAGGGCGATGTCTGCATCTATGCTTTTGTTATAAGCCAAAACCTCTTCTGAAATTTCTCCCCGTAGCTTTTTCAAGGCTTTTTTCTCCAAGCGTATGGGGCGCTCAACAGCATTGACCGTTCTTTTCCACTGCTTTTTGGCTTCTGCCCATTTGGCCATCAGGACAGCTTCCTCTACCAGCAAAATACTGCCATCAGCCTGGGTTTCTTTTCGTTCGACCAATTCGTAATAGTCCCGGTTGGTATCCGGCTGTTTACCCAAAAAGTTGAGATTTACCAGTGCTTCTTGGTAGGATTTCTCTTTTCGACGAGCCTCTTTCTTTTGTAGAGCAGCCAGCATCTCTTCTTCCGCTTCTTTTAGTTGATTGTAAGTGGCCGTTTCAGGTTCGGAGCCTCTTCTGGCAATTTCTGCTTCCAGTCGCACTTTGCGGAGACTGTCTTGACGAACAACATCTTCCAACTGATATTGCTGCAGCAAAAGCTGTTGATAATTTGTTGCCTCAAGTACTTCATCTTTTTTAATTTGGTTGAGAATCTCCGCTCTAAAAATGCGCACCTCAATGGGACGGCTGATAATAATGGCAATTAAAACAGCCAAAATCAAGCGAGGAAAAGCCGATAAAAGTTGACGCCAGAAAGGCTTGCTTTTATCAATCGAAGAAACAATCATACGATCCAAGACAAATATAATCGACGCCCAGACCACAGAGACCAGTATGCCTAAAAAGATGTTACTCGTCAGTGTTTGTGTCGCAAAAAACATAGAGATACCAGCCAGACAGGCAACCAGAAAAATAACGGCTCCAACATTGGCGTATCGATTTTGCTCGGTTGCACAATGCTCCAATACTTCGGTATCGGCGCCGGCACAAAACCAGAAGAATTTCTGTATGGGTCCAGCCGGCGTTTTGGCAAATCGCTTGAGGTCTTGTTGTATCATAACTGATTGATTAAAGTTGCCATTCATGTGCTAAAGTGTTTAAACTGAATTGCATTCTATCGGAAAAAATTAATTTTTCACCAATAGACTTTTGGAAATATTTTGGTTTCCTCCAAGTGCTTGAAAGACGCCCATCAACAAATCATAGGGCAGCAAGACGTATGCTCTGCCTTCGATCGTTTTTCTTGGAATGCGGAATTGATAACCACTTCCTCCATCGACTATTTGAATAGGATTGTTTGGCATGGCCAAGAAAACCTGCATGGGGTAAGCATTAAAAAAAAGCTCTTCAAATTCCTCTTCAAAACAATTATTAGCCTTGGTGATGGTTAAAAATCTTGTTTGACTATCATCAATTTCAAAGCGACATTCAACGCGTTTCAGGTTTTGCAATAACTCTAAAAATTTATCTTCTGCGATGTAGCCAAAATGGCGCTCTGCTGTCAGGGAATCCTTCCGGGGAGAACCACTTCGGGTCCAAGCGGAAGAAGGCTTTCGAACAGTAGAAAAGCGGGCAATATACCTCCAGCAGAGGAGAGCAATCAATGAAAAAACCAGATATACTGGCAGTTGTTGGATGTGCTTTTTAATTTTCATTGCATGTGTTTTTTGAATAATTCAGACGACTCGACCGCTTTGATGGTCTCTTGTATCAAGGCCCAATTGTGCTTACCGAAATAGTATTCCGTAAAATAAATTGTATAAAATCGATTGTTCCTAAGCTCCTCCACAGAACCAACCGCCGACAAGTCTTTTTTACTAATGGTGATTGAAAGCAAACGATCCTGCTCCTTGCCCTCCTCTCTGGAAGGATCGTCGATGGTTCCTGTTTTGGCGCAATAGTAATAGGGGATCTCTCCTTTTCGCGAGCGCCTATCATTGCGCGCATCGATGAAAATTTTCAATGCTCTAGCCGTCCCCATTTCCGGGTCATCGATGACATTTGATAAATTTTTAAAAATATAGTCCTTGTAGAAAGTCAAAAGTTTCTCCTCGCTTTTCCAGCTATTTAGACCGGCGGCATCATCGAAGTTGAAAAAATCGTACGAAGAGATGCCGTCTGGTTCGAGACTGGCTTTGTAGTTTCTATTCATGCTCAATAATGATGCATGCATTTCGGCCATTTTAAGAGGAGTCACTTGGAAGGGAAAGGCGCCAAGGGTACTTAAGACCAAGCCATTTCGCATACCCCGACGATCGTCCGAAACCCTGTCGGACTGGTAAAAGTGAGAACGCTCCGGAAAGCTGTAATTCCGACGACTGGCACGCTGGAAGATCGAGTCTCTTGACCCATCAATGTCAACATATCGGCTGCCACCTTTTTGGAAGACAGTTGCAAGGTCAAAGTTTCTGGATAGACCCGTTTTGACCAAGGCGTTTCGGTGACCGAAGTAGGTCTGCGCCCCCTCCACATGAGCAGCTGATACCGGCCAGGCATTTGGATTAAAAGTGTAGGCTTTTTCTCCGCCAAAACGAATGACGGGAAATGCTTTCTGACCTTTCGACCATTCATTCAGTAAACCACTCTCCGTCAATCGATCCACTTGCCCGGCTTGTAACAACCGACTCAGTGGCGCCAACGCTTGTTTGCTGTAAGAGCCCCAAAATAAAATGTGGCCGTGGTACAAGTTCTTAGAGCCTACCAGGTAATCATAATTGTTTACCGCATCAAAATCAGCTTCGTAGGGTTGACGCCAGCGATAGCCCTCTTGCCCACCGATGGGTTTTCCACCATAGCGGATCAAGTCGTATATTTTATGACCATCCTCATCTATATTCAATTTGGCAATCGCCGGATCAATCGGTTTGCCCAGCCCAATTTCTTGTCTGCCCAATTGTACAAAGTCAGGCCAATTTAAATTCAACTGTGAAGTGATGGCTCCATAAATAATGGGTTTGATAGAGGAGCCCGGCCCGATTTTTAACTTCATCAAATTCAGATTGCCAAATAACTCGCGCTCTGTTCGCCGATCAACATTGAGGTAAAAAGAATCCTGGTATTCTTTGAGCCTTCTGACATCGTTCGGATCAACTTCCAAACCAGCTTTAAAATCACTGATGGCGCGAATGCGACCATTGGCATCCAGAACCGTAATTGCTGCTTGCCGATTGTCCTCTTCCTGCAATAATGAATCCATCAGCCCATACAAGCGATCCGTCAAACCAAAATCGATGGACGTATAAACATCCTTTCGAAAAGTTTCATTTTGGCTGTAAGCACTTTGCGCAGCTTTAGAATAATGAAAGGCCCATAGCATTTTCTCACCCAATGGATAAAACATTTTTTGCTGACCGTTCAACCAAATATTTTTCACCAGATAGCGCTCAGGATCGCGACTTAGGTTGTAAGACCTTGCACCACTTTCCCCCCAAAGTCGCAACTGATCATTTTCCAATAAACGAATGCTAGGATCGGAAGCCGACTGCTCAAAAGTGATGTTTCGATTTTGATTGTTTCGAATCAGCACATTGGGATTCTGTCCAGCCCTTTTATCTGCCGCTAATAAAACATAAGCCTTTTTTTCAGGTGTCCAACTGGAAGGAATAACAGCCATTTTCAGCTGGCGCATGGATACGGGTAAAATAGCGGTATAATTGGGATCAAAAACATCGGGTACAGCGGCGGATGCAATGGAGGGATTTTTTCCAATAAACTTTAGTCCCTGGGAAACAGAGGCAGCCAGAACATCCCCTCGCCAACTTTCCCGATAGTTACTGGGCGGCTCAATCAGGTAATACTTTCGATTGAGATTGAATTGATAGCGACCGTCTTGTTTCAGCAAATGAAGGATTTCATACGGATCGCGTTTATTGGCCAGATGCCTAAAATGATCAGTGTACATGCTGCGGGTAAATTCATTGGTGAATACCTCCTTACCACTTTCTGTACGCTCGTCCAATTCTGATAGCAATTGATCAATCAGACTGTCTTGGGGAACCATTCCTCTGTCGTACCACTCGCGTTGAATCGCAGCTAATTGTTCATTAAAAATTTGGAAATCATCCTGCGCATTTTCAATTTGCTGACCAATATTAAAATGAGTAACATTGGAATTTATTTTCTTCGACTTAAAGCCCAAACACATCAATAGCAGAACTAAAAATGGCGAAAGGTAGCGCAGTCGAACCGAGGAAGCTGCCGTGTTTTGAGCAATTCTTTTTTCCCGTTCAATATAGGTACTCGAAGACGTCAGACTGATTACAAACAGTAAGATACCAAGCGAAAATAAAACAGTGAAAATACTGGTCAGGCTAATCAATGGAAAGTCTTGCCCAAAGAAGATAAAACGATTGGTAGCCGTTAGCCAAATGAAAAATGAAATTGTAAATAATAGCAACAATGCCTTGAAAATAACTGAATGAGTTGGTTGCTGCTGCGTATTTTGCAGTCCAAAAGTATGGGCAAAAGAAAAGCCCGTTAGAAAAAGTAAAAAGATCAACAGCAAGACCAAGAATTCCGAATGCTCGGCAATCAAAAAACGCAAGACAACCAGATCGGTTGTTTGTGTGATGTAACTGGCTCCTCTATTGAAATGCGGCTGCAGGTCAAAGCCTTTGGACCGACCAGCCCTGGATTGACTTTGCTTCAAGTACGTATTGATCAACCATTGATTTTGCGCAGCCCTGAGAATGTAAGTAGATGCAGCAGAATGAAAACCAGCATCCGCGATCACTTGGTCGATGGGGCGCTCAGAGTGTATTTCCGCTCGGTAGCGAACATGATTGAACTTTTTCCCAATGTTGTCCAATAGAACAAACTGCGCCATGACAATACTGCCGACAAATAAAGCCAGCGTCAATTGTAAAATGCGCTTTCGATTTTGATTGACCTTATCTCGATTGACAGCAAACATGAAAAACAACCCTAAACCAGCCACCAGGCCAGCCATAGCTATGGCAGCAGCAAAGCGATAGTTGGATTCGGATAAATAGCCGAGGATAAACTTGATGATGTCTCCACCAAAAAGCACAAAAACGAATACAATGATTAAACTCGCCAGCAGGCTGAAAAAAGTAAGCCAAGCATTTTGAGTAGCATTTTCTGTAGACTTAAAATATCCTTTGAAAGCACCACTGATGAGTAGAAACAGCAAAAATATAACGGCAAAGCCCGCATCCGTGACCGCCATCAGTCCCAGTGGTAAGCAGAGATGCAATAGCTTATAAGGATCAATCCCCCAGAGTTTCTGACGATTCCTTTTTAGAACATGGCGCAACCTCCATTCAAATAAAAAATAAGTTCCCACCGGCCAAGCGATGTTGGCAATCCGCTCCGGCGACAAAGGCAGTGGTAAACCCAAACTTTGACAAAAAGACAACAACTTGAAAAAGGCAAAACCACCAAATAGAAAAGTCGGATATACCGCCGCAAAGGCAGAAAAGCCCCCTTCATCCAATCGGATTTTTTGTCGTCTAAAAAACCGCTCTACTGTCAGTCGTCCTTTCAAAATAGTTAACCGAAAAGCTGAAAACCCAGCATTGCTGGCAGACAGATAAAGCGCCTCCAGTTTTTCTTTGTGGCGATCGTTCAGAGATAGATTTTTCCCAATTTCTTCTAGCTTTTGTAAGACGCGCATTTTCTGAAAACGCTGCCTACTCATTGCCGAACGCATAACAGATTCAGGCAGTAGCCATTCCAGCCTCTCGGCTAAGTTCTCCATTACACGCAATGAAGTCAATGGAAAAAACAGATACCCACCAAGAGCTGTAAATAAGAACGCCAATGCAATCAATGGAATCAGCCATAAATTCCATCCCAAAAGATAAGGAAGCGTCATACCAACGGCCAACAAAGCACCCAGAAGATACAGCCTCTTTTCTTCCTTCAGCGCAACGAACCATCGCCCGATGAAAAATAAAGCAATCAGTAGAGCCGTACTCCAAAAGTGCTTGGGATTGCGCAAATACCAATACTCGGCAAAGCGTACATCTTCTACTGGAACAAAAGTAC
>JBCCSZ010000012.1:0-46626 GCA_039199225.1 Bacteroidota bacterium | reverse complement strand
GTTGACCATTCTGATGGACAATGATTGTACGGCTGCTTGGCCAAACGGTACGCTGGTCCACGAGTTGGGACATACCTTCAACCTGGCACATACCCACAGTGGTACAGAGCGTGGCAACACTAACTCCAATGCCGAGCACGTCCCTCGTTCTGGCGCAAACTCCAACTGTACGACAGATGGCGATATGCTTTGCGATACGCCCGCCGATCCCAACGGAAGCAATGATTCCAACTGTAATTTTGTAAACGATGGAAACAGCCAGCAGGACATCTATGGCAATACTTACGCGCCAGCGATCAACAACGTTATGTCGTACTACTCAGATGCTTGTGGCGGTATTCTGACACCAGATCAGTATACGCGGATTGCCAATGCCTTGATCACTCGCCAAGGCCATTCTGCCTACAATCTGACAGGCTGTGGGCCGACCAATGTCACCAATGCCTCCAATCTTACGGCTGCCATTAGTGCTTCTTACACGGTCGACCTTAATTGGATGGACAATGCCAACAATGAGACGGGATATTTGATTGAGCGCTCCGAAGACAACGGCCTTACTTGGAAGGCAGTCGTAGGTGGCGGCGTTGCCCCAGATGTAACGACTTTTGTAGACGACACGGCTGAAGGCAACAGGACCTACCAGTACAGGGTGAAGGCTTCCAATGACAATTGCAACGACTACTCCAACGTGGCAACTATCAATACCGGTGCTTTGTATTGCATCCCTTCTCACCAAAGCAACTCTTGTACAGTCTTTGGTACACGAGGGGTAGCGATCTACGATTTTCAAATGAGAGAGTCGGGTGGAGGAACCACTTTGATTAACAATAATAACAATGCTTGTAACGGGCCGCTCAGTGTCTACACGGCTAGCTATTCCGCCAATGTGATGCCGGGCAGCAGCTATGAGGTGGAAGTGGACTTTCGCTTTGGCGGAAGTGGCAGCTATACGACCCAGAACATAGCCATTTGGGTGGATTTGGATCAAAACGGCAGCTTTACAGACGCTGGTGAAATGCTTTATCAAAGTACACCTTCCAATGCTTCGACCATCATTGCGCCCTTCACAATTCCTGCCAATGCCATGGCTGGATCGACAACGCTTCGCGTTCGTTCTGGATTCAGTGGCAACGGCCTTATGACCGATCCTTGTAATTACAGAGCCTTCAGTGAGGCGGAAGATTATGGAATCGTTATCGGAAGCGCCAATGGGGTAGAGGTGAACGTGAAAGCTTTTCTTCAAGGGGCCTTTGACGTTTCCGGGCTGATGAGAGACGACCTACGGGTTGCGGGCTACATTCCGATGACGGAGCCTTACACCAACCTAGCTGGCTTTACACATATCGATGGAGGAGGAGAAATGGTGCAATCCAATGTACTCAACGTGACGGGCAATGATGCCATTGTCGATTGGGTTTTCTTGGAGCTGAGGGATAAGAATAGTCCGAGTACGGTCTTGCACACCCGATCGGCCTTGTTGCAAAGGGATGGGGACATTGTCGATGTAGATGGAGGTTCTACGCCCGTTCGATTCGATATGGCTCCGCCAGACGACTACTACATCGTGGTCCGACACCGCAATCACCTGGCAGTTCGCACGCCCGCCGTTCAAAGCCTGAGTGCTACTGCTTCTACTTATGATTTTTCCACAGGCTCCGGACAAGCAGTCGGAACAGAGCCAATGGCGCAGCCTACAGCAGGGGTCTTTGCCATGTGGGGCGGCAATGCCAAAGCCGATGACAACTACGTTCGGGTGACGCCCAGGGTTTTTCCACCGCCCTCTCTGGCTTCAGATCGCACATACATCCTAGACGACATCTTGTCTGGCGATCCCAATGGCACCTACATGGGCTACAGCACAGGCGATGTCAATATGGATGGCATCGTTCGGATTACGCCTCGGGTTTTCCCACCGCCCACCATTCCAAGTGATGCTACTTACATCATCGATAACATCTTAGATGGAGATCCCAACGCCACAAGAACAGAGCAACAATAAATACCAATGACAATTGGAAAGTTAGAAAGCCATTAAATGAATCTCTGAACTACTAAAAAACAACCGCTGATGCTACTTACATACTTAAGAAAAACCTTCTTGCTGGCCTGTTTATTTGGCTTTGGTCTAGGCAGTTTGAATGCCCAAACCAGCCCAGAAAATATTGACTACCTCGCTGCGGCTGGTGGTGCATTTGGTTCCAATGTCAATGCAGAGTTTGCTGTTGCTTTGAATCCGGATATACTCTTCCCAGCTGTACCGGTGGCTGCAGAATTTACTGCCATCATGTACATTCCCACTGCTTCGGTGACGGGAAATGAAAGCTTTACTGTTTTGGATGACAACACCAATGGTGGAAGTATGATCTTTCAAGGTCCTGGCTTTGCGCACACAGATGGAAATACCTACTTCTCTTTCGTATATTCTGGCTCTGGAATCAACTTGAGTGCCTTTGGAACAGGCTCCTTCGTGTTGGCCTTCAGTGTAGACGTTGCCAATGGAAATGCTGGCGTGAACTGGGAAATTGCAGATGCAACGACTGGACTGTTTGCAGACTTTGCCATCCGTTCTTCCCTGAATGTATCGGGCTTCAATGAGCTGTTGCCAACCCGGAATGCGCCACTGCCTGTAGAAATGGCTTCCTTCGAGGCTTATCCAAAGGACGACCAACAAGTCAACCTCGTTTGGACGACGGCTAGCGAGCTGAACAACGATTACTTTACTGTAGAAAGATCAAAGGATGGACAACAATTCGAAGCCATCGGAGAGGTCGAAGGTGCTAAAAATTCGGAGGTAGAACAATCCTACTTCTTTGTGGATACGGAGCCGACTGCCTTCAACTACTACCGCATCAAGCAGACCGACTTGAACGGAGCTTTCACTCATTCTGAGGTGCGGCAAGTGAGTTTTAAGCAGAAGGCAGAATTGAAAGTCTTCCCGAATCCTGCGCAGCATCAGGTATCCATAAGCCTAGGTGACAGCGCTTTTGAAGGAAGTCTGAGCCTCTATGATGCCAGTGGTCGATTGCTGTTGGAAGCATTTCCTGGCCAGGAAGACTTCCCCTATCGCTTGTCCATCAACAACTTGCCGGATGGTATCTATTGGTTGAGAGCTGTAAGCAACGGTCAGGCGTTCAGTGAGCGACTGGTGATTGCTCCTCAGAGAAACTAATTCCCAGCCTTTTATTCCTTAAAAAAAGTTACGTGGACTTTAGAAAAAGCCCACGTAGCTGCTCTGTTTTAGTTCATGCTTTATCGTTCTATCAAAGGTCAAATGAAAGCGTGACTGTGATGTTCCGTCCAAAGCCGTTCCGGCGGCGATTGGCGAAAATCTGGCCGAACTGGCGTTGTGAGATCGGTGGAACGTAGGTTTCGTTCAGCAGATTGAGTACCTGAAAAGATAAGCTTCCGCCAACACTTCCCATCCAACGCTCCGGAAACCTGTAAGTTGCCCCTATATCGACGGTCGAGAATCCCCGAAGCCGGTAACCATCGGCCCGGATTGGATTGTCGTTGTCATCCAAATCGATTTGGCCATCATCGTCGGAATCTACGAGGAATAAGAAAGCCCGATCGCGATTGCCAACAGTAAACAGTTCGGCACTGAAGGACAAACCTGGTACAGATGAAAGGTTGTAGGAAGTTCGTAGCGAAGTTGTCAATGGAATCGTTTCGACCGAAGAAGCTGGTTGGAAGGTACCATCGTCCTGGGGGTCTACATCTGTTTCTGTGATGGAAAGACTGGTACTGATGCGCAAACCCTCTGCCGGAGCTGCCTCTAGGGTCGCTTCAAAGCCATAGTTGCGTTGAGGAGCTTGTACGCGCTCACCAAAGCCTGTTGCGGCATCGAATCGAATTTGCGAGCCATCTTCCGAAAAAGCATAAAAACCGGCCAGTCCATAGGCAAAATTGCTTCCCACCTTTCCACGGATTCCAAAATCGACACTGTTGACAATTTGTGGCGAGACGATTTCATCTCCCTCGATTTCCACGCCAGGAGCGACATTGACAACCAGGAATGCCAGACTGGGAAGAGAGAAGCCCTGTGCAAAGTTGGCATAGAGGGAAGTATTTTTAATGACTTCGTAGGATGCACCGAGATTGAGTGAAATTCCAGAATTCGAACCCGAGCCTCCCAAGCGTTGTTGCCCTGGCTCCACCCGAGTGAAGGTTGGAATAAAGGGTAGTACCTCAAAAGAGATGACATCAAATCGCGCACCACCGGAGAGTCGAAGTTCATCCGTCACATCGTAATCGGCCTGAAAGAAGGCACCGCCATTGAACAACTCTGTAGGCGCACCTTGGTCTTGTGTGCCACCAGCTCCGTCGAAGCGATTTTCAGCATCGAATGGACCGTCTGTAGAAAGTGTTACTGGCGTGGAATCATCCGCCCAAAGAATACCACCACCAACCGTCAGGAGGATGTCCTGGCCAATTGGACGCACGTACTCCGTACGCATACCATATTGAGAGGCTGCCGTACTAGTTTGGAACAAGCCTGGCCAAGAGTCGGGAAAGCCTCCACCATTTTGCGTGAGGAAAGGGCGAATGTCTGAGCCTCCCTGTTGGAAGTTTAGATCGAAAAAGTAGCCTTGAATGCGGAAAATTCCTCCAAGCAGAGACGTATTTTCATATTGTGCATTCAGAGCAGTGTACTCTTGGCTGATGGGCTTATCGTATTGGAAGGCTGTTTCAACCTTTTGGCCAACAGCGGCGGCACCATCTGGATCGGCAATGAGGTCTTCTTCCAAAAGGATGGGAGCAAAGAATAAGTCGTTTGGCTCCCGATAGCTTCTAGTGAAGGTAAGGCCAACAGATTGCGTATTGTCGATGTTGTAGCCAACTTTTGCAAGTAGAGAAAAGTCGTCGTAAGAAGAAGTTCCATTGGGCGCAATGCGCTCTCCATCAGGGCGGAATTGACCATTGGTTGTTTCAAATACTCCATTGACCAGGTAGTTGAACTTTCCTTTGGTTCCCGATACAGTAGCTGCTGTACGAAAATCTATCGCTTCGCCATCCATAAAAGTACCGTCTACTAAATAATTGCGGGTGAACAGTTGGATATTGGCATCAATGGGTTTTTCGCTGGGTTTTTTTGTAAAGAATTGAATGACCCCACCGGGTGCGCCACCGCCGTAGATGGTCGAGGCGCCATAGAGTACTTCGATGCGTTCGATGGCAGATGGGTCGAGGTTACCGAGTACGGCACCGCGAAGTCCTTCGTTGGTCTGAAGGGGTACGCCATCGAGTAGGTAGAGGGGCGCACGGCCGCGAAGGGTGGCAGTAAACACACTGTTGCCGACAGATGGGGAAGTGAAGTTAGGGACGAACTTTCCGAGGGTTGCCGAGAGGTCTGAACTCTGATTGGCATAAAAATCAACCGTCTCGCTGGAAATGACATCGAGCGCCCGCGGTGTCTGTGAAATGTCTTCCTCGCGGCGTGTAGCTGTAACCGCCACTTCACTTAATTGAAGGATGTCATCTGCCAGCGATACATCCAAGCGCAGCTCCTTGTCGGATGGAACCAAGACCTCGCGCTCAACGCGCTGGTAACCGACAAGAGTGATGATGATGGTCTGAGAACCTACGGGGACGGAAGTAAGGGCGAAAGTACCGTCCTGGCGGGTAGCTGTTCCAAGTATGGTGCGATCTACCCGGATATTTGCTCCTGGAAGCGGAGCGCCTTTGCTATCGGTAATGCTACCAATGACGATTCCGGTTTGAGCAAAGGCAGTTGTACCCAGCAGCAATAAGATAATTGCAAGGATATGCCCTTGCCTTAGATAAAATTGATTCATAAGAGTAAGTGTATGTAAGAATTAGGAAAAGAAAGAAATAGCGTATCAGGTAACCCAAAGCTATGAGTCAGCCTCCTCCACGCCATAGCATAGACATCCACCTTTTGGTTGAATGGTGGTACGGCGGATTTTTCCATCCAATCAGTGCCTTGTTTATACTGTTTGTCGACGAACGACCCAGTGAGTTCTTTTGCGTGATCGTTCGAATTTGAATTAGCTAGCTTGTACTTTTTAGAAGCTTTGAAGAATAAAGTGAAAGTTGCCCATCTCTTGGTCCCAGCGATTTGTGGCAAGAGAAACATCCAAAAAGGCAATAAGATTTCAGGACTACACAGCGATCTGCTGTTTAGCCAGTGATTAATAGTAAGCACCTTATATTTATTTAGACTAAATTTAAATAATGACAAATATGATACTTAAATCAGTAAACTCCAATAATTCAAGTAATAAATTTGTCGTGGACCAACACCTACCTTTTTAACATTAAATGCTCGTTTTCCAAGATGTGGGATGCGGCTGCTTCCAATTGGTAGAAGCTTTCGCCATGGACCTAAACGGTGGTATTGTTTGAGTGTATCTTTGCCAATAATACAGACAAACGAAATTTGATTTTGTTGAAATTGCCTGAAATTGCTTATGTTATGCATTGATTTTGAGGGGAAAGTTTACACATGTTGAAGTCTTAGCCACTGTGTTTAGCAAACATCCAAGATGCGAAACTGAGAACCTACCTTTTTCCATAATTTTTAGGAATGCGTTTTTGTAGAGCCAGATGACCAAGGCGATTGCTGGGCATTTTCAGTAATTCGGCGAGGATAGAGGAAGTCTTTGTGGTATATACATATCGACATGCCACAGGCATCCCTTCCTTTCTGTCATCGGTCACTTAAATGATCTAGTTTTTAGTAAAGCATTGATTTGAATACGTCCAATTCTGAAGAATAGTGAATATGGGCAACAAAGTCGGCTTGGTATTGAACGGGGCTTGACCAAAGAGGACCTTGTTTCTGGGATAGTTAGCTGGACGGCCCCCAAAACTTGAAGATTGTATAATATTGCTCTTGCTTTATGCAACAAATAACAGAGATCAATAAGGCGATGGCGAAGAGCTGTTTCATGCTTTTGTCTATTGCTCCTTTCTAAAGAACTCCCGCTCATTGCCGTAGTGACGCTGGAAGCCAATTGCTCGTCCTTCAGCATCGTATTGGACGACCTTAAAGGCCATGTCGGATGCAGAAATAAAGGAATTTGGGCTCAGCGGAAATATTTCCACCTGCGGCTGTTGCTCATACTGGCCAAAAATTCTTTTGCCTTGCTGAGAGATGGTAAGCACCTCCTGGCCATTGGTGTAGGTGCCTAGCAAATGCTGAAATTGGGAGGGATCGACGAAGTAGGCTGTAGGGTCTTTGTGCATGCGTTCTTCCAAGCCCAGTAATTCCGTAAGGTCCCGATAGATGAATAAAGCCCGCAATCGGAAGCCATAAATGTGGCGGTAGTGGTTGCTGACCCCCTCAATGAAATAATTTTGTACTTGATTGCGAAAAAAGGCGTCGTTCAGGAAGTAATCAATGGCCTCCTCGCTGATGGTGTTGAAGTAGTAATCGTCGGCGAACCATTGGGTCTCTTTACTTTGGTGCTGTAAAATATTCCCAACGATTTTATCCATACGCAGGTTTTGACCCTCTATCAATTCTCTATCGGAAACAAAGATTGTTTTGAGGCGATGGATGTATGGAGCGTACTTTTGGGGGGCGTTGTTGATGTAGGGAAGGAGGCTGTTGAAGCCATTGCCGACGATGTAGAGCAGCCGTCGGTTAACGATTAGATAGGTCAGTGCCGGATCGTTTTTTCGATAATCGGCCGCAGTGATTTGGTTGTGTAAAAACAGGTTAATCAGGTAGTCTTTTTCGCGATAGTATTCAATGACCTCGTCGGCTTCGCGAATACTTTGGGCCAGCTCGCTGTGAATTTGCTGTAGGGCGGAAAGTATTTTTTCTTCTTGTTGCTTAGCTTCGTTGAGGTTGTTGATGCTCAGGGCGATTAGAATGCCAATGACCACCAGGATGATTTCGCCAAGTGCATAAAACAGGTACTTACCGATGGCGTTTTCGTTGAGTAGGTCCTGTCGTATTTTTCGAAAGAATTTGATCATAGCCTCAGATAATTTATGGCATCTTGTATTCCATGATTTGACGGATGGTGTTGAAGCCTTGCTTTTGATACAGGTGGTGGGCCAGCTCGTTGTCGGACCAAACGTCGAGTTGGAGGTTGTTGATGCCTCTTTGGGAAGCATTTTCCTTGATGAATTGAATAAGCTGGCCGCCGATGCCCTTGTTTTGAAACTCCTCCAAAATACTCATTTGGTCGATGTACCAGGATTCAAAGGTTGGATTGACAAAGGGATTGCGACCAGGTTTTCTGTGGGTAATCAATGCGTAGCCAATGGCTTTTCCTTCCACCTTAACGAAGATACACAGTGTGTTTTCTTTGCTGAGAAATTGGACAAACCAGGGAAAGAATTTTTCTCTGTCGTAGGGACGAAAAACATCGGGACGCCTTTGCTGGTGGCTGGTGTGGACCGTCGCGTTTAAGTCTGTCAGCAGACTGGCATTTTTTTCAAAGAAAAATTCGACTTTCATGTCAATGGTTTGATATTTTCACAAGGTCGGACTTCAAATCATGTTGTCAATACCCGATATCCTCTGTTTTGATGTAAGGACCTTGAACTGTAAAACGGCTGAAATGTATCCCGAAATCCAACAGCTTCAAAAATACTTTCAAAAAGCACCACTCCGCTTTGAACGCCACCTGCAGCCAGCGCCCAAATCTTTGATCTGGGTGGATTTTATGGCTGGAACACAAAGTTGGTCCTTGCTGGTTGACGATGAATATGGTGATTTTTCTGAAAATTCTCCCTTGATGTGCTTGTTTTTGATTCTATTTTCTTTGGAAATCTATCGGGAAAGCAGCGACTACCTGCAGTGGTGTAAGCAGCAGGGATTGGATGCCACCCGCTTAGCATACCTGGATTACTACCGTTCTTTAGAGGAAATTTGCCGCCAAATCGAAGCAGTATTGGGGCCAATCGATTCTTGCATCCCACCATTAGACTATCAATTGCGTACCGGAATTATAGAGGCGCTCAGAGAGCAAAATCCGGAATGATCCATCCGTCCATTTTGTATACCCACCTAGCTGTAAAAGCTCAATAGACAAAAAAAGCGAAAATAATTTTTGCGATCCTGTGATAAAATTATCATCAGGACATTAAATAAGTATAAATGGATCACTTTAAAGACATACTAGAGATATTGTCTGCCGTTGAAGCAAGTAATCTGAGGGGCCGGAAGCAAAGCGATGAAGAAAACTCAAAACCTTCCGGCCCCAGTTTTAACGGGGGCGAGCCGTCCAAGGAATCCATACCAGCCGAAGATTGGCGATGGATTTTGTTCTGGGCAGTTGCAACTTATAGGATAGATTTGGGACCAGAAGAGGTCCTACAGCACACCATACGTTTTCACGAAAAGTACCAAAAACTGACTACTTATGAGGATTACAAAGAGGCATTGCAAAAATATTTTGAACGAGAAATTGCAGCCAAGCAGCGGAGAAACTAAGGTGCGCCACTTAACAGGAGGATTTTACGTATCTCTCAAACTTAAATTTCATACCCGATGTCAATTTTAGAAAGCTCGAAAGATGCTTTCGATCAAATTGGCAAAGACGGTCGCACCTTGGAATTATCCATGACGGATGTCAGACGCCCGGCCTCGGCCTTGGATGGTCTGTTGACACAATTTCTTTCCGACGTGCTAAACCGTTTTTCCCTAACAGAAGTGGACAACAACCACTTGTATGATCGATTGCTAAACTACGCTCATGTATTTTTTCGAAAAGAAGTTACCAATGAGGTACTTCATCAGGAAATGGACAAACTCAAAACGCAGGTATGCGCCAAATATCCCATGGTTGATGTGGAGAATTTGGAGGATGCCCTTTGTGTTTTTGAGGGCATGTTGCTGTCTTACCAGCACTTCAAGGTCCAATCTGTTTCCGACCTTTTTATGGCTGTCGAACAGGAAAAAGAACGCAGCCTTCAGGAGCTTCTTAGAAAGCAGAAGCGCAAGGCAAAGAAAGGTAAAAAAGTTATGGGTTCTGCTTTTAGTTCACAGCAGTCTTCCAACAAAAAGAAAAGCATGGGAAACTAAAGCTTTTATTCGGCATCCCCGCAGGGGTGCCGAATTATTTTTTTATTTAACCAGTTAACATAAAATTTTCATAATGTTAACGATTAATTCATCAAATATTCTGTGCCAGGTATGATTTACTACTAGTTTATATTGTAGAAGCCTGTGGCAAGCAAAAACCTAATTATTAATGCCAAAAACTAGAATTATGTTGGAGTCGAAATCTACATCGAAATCAGGTGCTTCTTGTTTTGTCAACTATGTTTTTGTGACCTACTTTACCATTTTACTATTTAGCGCGAGAAAACTGTGTTCTTCTCAACCAGAAGTAGGCATTGAGGCAGTTGAATTGGTTAACCTACTACTCGCTAAAATACACCGAAAACCAGAGGTGTTTGAAAAGGGCTACAAGGAAGCTGGTATCAAGTACTTGATGAAATCATTGAGAAATCTGTTTCTAGAGAAGATTAAGAAGCAAAAGAAGAACAAAGAAAAATTTGATAAGTACAGCTCAAACGTACAGCTCGAATCCTCTGTCAGCCCAGATGCTGATCTTACACCCCCCACCGAAACACCTTTTCCAGCGGAATATCTTCCGAAGCTTAAGAAGTATCTGAAGCCTAAGCAGTACAAAGTTTTTGTATTACATATTCAAGGATACAAGTATAAGCAGATTGCAAAGGAGCTGGAACTCAAGGTGAGTGATGTTGGTACTACTCTGAACCGTGCAAAAAAGAGACTAAGGGGACTTTTGGAAACCATAGAGAAAGCGCGCGATGAATTATTCGGCAACCAGCCAATGAGCGATTGAAGGACCTGAAAAAGGAGGAAGTACCCAAATTTCCTCCTTTTTTCTTTAGGGTATTCCATCTCTAACCCGTTTTCTAGACAAACGAACAAAAAATCCCTTTCATATCGCATCCAGCATCCGCCTGTGGGCGTTTCAATTTTATAGCTTTTACACCACTTAACCACCTGACAATGAATTGCGCTGTATCAAACATCGACCCCTACATCCCGGATGCCACCATGCCCTGGAACAAGGAGCGAGCCGTTCACTTGTACCGCCGAATGGCCTTTGGAACAGATGTCGAAACCGTCCAGCAAGCACTCCAAGGCAATCCACAGACCATCGTTGATGCCCTTGTCGAGGAGGCTTTGAACCTGCCGCTGAGCCCAGAACCGGAATGGTCGGAAAAGGTTAAAAGTGAATATGGATTGGCGCTCCTGGAATCGGTCTTGCAAAAAGACGGCTGGGCCAGGCAATGGATCAAGGAGTTGCAACAAAATGGCCTGCGCGGCCGCATGGCGCTGTTTTGGCACAACCACTTTGTAACCCGATTCGACATTTACGAGTCGTCCTCCTACATGTACAAGTACCACAAGTTATTGCAACAACACGCCCTGGGCAACTTCAAAGACTTCGTTTACGACATTGGCCTGACGCCCGCCATGCTGGTTTTTTTGAATGGCAATCAAAATACCCTTGGCATACCCAATGAAAACTATGCCCGAGAGGTCTATGAGCTGTTTACCTTGGGTGTTGACAATGGCTACACACAGCAAGACATTGTCGAAACGGCGCGGGCCTTTACCGGCTACACGGACATGCCCGAGGAATGGGGGCCAATCAGCTTTGATCCCAATACCCACGATGCAGGTGTGAAGACCATCTTTGGACAAACAGGTAATTGGAATTACGATGATGTGATTCGGATTTTGTTTGAAGAACGAGCCAATGAGATTGCAACCTTTATAGCAGCTAAATTGTACTGCAACTTTGTCAATCCAACCGTGGATGAGGACATGGTTCAGGAATTGGCTACCATATTTATAGACAGCAATTGGAGCATCGCTGCCCTGATGCGCGCCCTTTTCAAGAGTACCCACTTTTACGATACCAAGAATATGGGAACCATCATCGAGGGGCATCTGGAAATGATCTTGCTATTTTTCAATGAGATCAATGTCGACATCAGCGATTTATCGGTCTTGGGTATTTATGGCGATACCACCAAACAAGGGCAGGCCCTTTTCAACCCAGTGGATGTGGCCGGCTGGCCAGGCAATCGCAGTTGGATCAACACCACCAGCATTGCCTATCGTTGGGAATATTTTGAAAGCCAACTGGGCATTTTGCTACTTTTTGGCTTTGGGAGCTTGGGCGATATGGTTCGAACCATTACGACAGAGGAGTCGGATGTCGAGCTTGTTTGCCGTGACCTGGTCCACTATTACTTGCCCAGAGGCTTGCAATTCGATTCAGATTATGAAGATGCCTTGATCAGTTTCAAGGGTGAAATTCCAGAAAACTATTTTCAGGACGGTACTTGGAATGTCAATTATTGGGCCTTGCCATTGCAGCTCTACGGCCTGTTGAAATATCTTATCCGCATGCCGGAGTATCAGCTAAAATAAGTCAATCATGTGTCAAACGCCTAAAAAACGGAAAGGTGCCGATCTCAGCGATCCAAAGGCGCATCAGGAAGATCACAATACTTGGAGCAGAAGAAACTTCCTCCAAACCATTGGCCTGGCAGGAGCTGCCAGCTTCAGCTTGAATATGTTGCCATTGACGGGCCTATACGGCTTTCCGTTGGCAGGTGCTGCTGCCGGTGGGGCAGAAGACCGTAAGTTGGTGCTGATCCGTCTGAAAGGCGGCAACGACGGACTCAACACCTTTGTACCGATGTACAGCTATGATCAATATCGGATGTTGCGGCCTACGCTTCGCCACGAGGAAAACCAATTGGTTCGGCTCAACGATGATTTTTCCATGCCGCAGGTGATGAACAACCTCAAGCCCCTTTGGGATCAAGGGCAGATGCGGGTGATCAATTCCGTGGGCTATCCCTTCCACAATCTGTCGCATTTCACAAGTGCGGACATTATGGCCAGCGGCAACAGCAATGTCAATGAAAATGGCGATGGTTGGCTGGCCCGCTACTACGCCAGCGTCAACCCGGATTATTTGGACAATCCTCCCGCCGTACCTCCTGCCATTAAGATCGGCGGTCCGACCAGCGTTTTGTTCAACGACGTCAATAAGGTAGATATTTCTGCTAATTTTCCAACGGCAGATAAACTGTCCGAAGTGGCAGAAACGGGCGTCATCTTCAACAACAACATTGCTCCGGATGACTGTTACTATGGCGATCAAGTCCTCTTCTTGCGCACCGTTGCCAATGCGGCTTCTAGGTACAGTGCTGCTATTTTCGAGGCTTACACCCAGGGGACAAACGATGTGACCTACAGCAGTAGCTTGGGTGAGCAGTTGCAATTGGTGGCTCGCTTGATCAAAGGGGGGCTAAGTACACAATTGTATTTGGTGACTTTGGATGGCTTCGATACCCATGTCGGACAAAATGGCGGCGGCAACCATTTGGGGTTGTTGGAAAATCTGAGTACGGCTGTTCGGGAATTCTACCTGGATTTGAATGCTGGCAATAGAGACGAGGAGGTTTTGAGCATGACCTATTCTGAGTTTGGTCGTCGGGTAGAAGAAAACGGGGTCAGCGGAACCGACCATGGGACGGCCCTTCCAGTGATGCTATTTGGTCCGACGCTCGATGGCTCGGATACGCACGGTAAGAATCCGGATTTGATGGACTTGGATGCAGCTGGCAATCTAAAATTTGGTACGGACTTTCGCTCCATATATGCGACCATTCTGGAAAACTGGTTGTGCATCGATGCAGATAAGGTAGATGAGGTACTGGGTGCTTCCTACGACCGGCTGCCCGACATTGGTCTGGCCTGTGCGACTACCAGCACCCGTACGCCCTACAGCTCGGATGCCATTGTCAGCAGCATCGCACCTCAAGGCGGGGGGAGTTATCAAATAAGCTTCAGCTTGGCCAGGGGAGGGGATGTCACCATTGATTTGATCACTTTCTCAGGGCAAAAAATTCAAACTCTTACCAATAGGTATTTTCACCAAGGCGACCACCAGGTTTCTTTTTCCTTAGCACATTTGTCGGTTGAGTTGGTGCCGATGATCTACTCGATTCGTTCGGAAGGGCGCATGCTGAATCGCAAGTTTGTGGCCAGCAGTTATTAGCAGCAGGCGCAACGACAAAATTACCTACAACTTTACGACTTGGTCGATGTGAACCAAGTGAATGGCTAGGCTATCGGCAAAGAACTGAGCTGCTGCTTTGGTCGTAGAGTCCTTTTCAATGGTTGTAAATTCGCGCCAAACCAGGGTTTCCTTCTTTTCGGTCAGATCGGGAGAAACATCGTGTAGCACACATTCAATGACGAAAGACTCCTGAATTTCTTCCTCGTCTTCGCCCTCTACTTTCTCCTGGTCGTCTTCTTCGTCGATGACAAAGCGCTGGTAGATGAATTTGCCGACCCAATAGACGCCCTGGCCTTTGACTTTCGTTTTCTTTTTTGGCATTAACTTTTCGCGAACGATGTAAGCAGCCAGCAAGCCATCCACATTCTGGGCGTTCAAGCGATTGACCATATACTCTGGGTCCTTGTCCGCTTCCGTCAAACCATCGGGAAAAATATCTTTACCGCTAACTGCCTGCACGCCTTGTGCTTTCAAAGCCCGTATGATGCGCTTCCGGAATTTTTTGCGAACCTTCTTGCTTTCGTTGACACAAACGACTGCCAGCTTGCGATACTGCTTTCCGGTATAGCCTTCCTTGATCCAGGTACTCCCATCTGTTGGAGCATTTCCACAACCAGAAAAAATTATCAAAAGCAAAAGGATCGGGAGGAGGCAGTAAAAGCGAAGCATCCGTATGGGATTAAGGGGTGAACCAACCTATGGCTGGATAGATAATTAGCAATATATTTCAAATTCTTCGGATTTTTTCAATCTGCTCCTTGGTAAGCAACTTTTCAAATGGAACAAATTCTGGGTGAGATGGCTAAAAAGTAAAAAATCTTCATTCAAATATTAATTATCGACATTTTCTGGCACCTTTTTTGTTTAACCAAAATGCGAAACTGTTAAACAACATAGGCCAATATCTAAAATACTTTTAAACCTTTTTACGATGAGAAACTCACTACTGTTATTGTTATTGACGTTGAGCGTAAGCGTATTTGCACAGAAGTCGAATGTCGTTAATGTAAAGAATGCGGATGATTTTCCTAAGCCAAATGCTCAGAAAGAAATTACCTTGAATCCCGATAAAGTTTATTTGGTTCACGGGCGCATTGATCTTGGCGACAGGCACATTAATCTAAACGGAGCGAGTTTGCAAGGGATGGATCCTGGCAAGGATGGACTTATATCTGCCTGTGAAGGAGGTGTCCTACGCAGCCGCAGTAACAATGTCTACTTGGAGAAAATTTCCGTTATGTGTGCTGGTCCAAAGACGATGGGCTATGATTTTCGCGATGATACGCAAAGCTCTTACTGTAATCTGTTCCAAGGATGTTCTGTTTTGGAGGCACCAGGTATGACATCTAAAGGAGTCGGACGGATCAAAGGATTTAATACGACCTGTATTGACTTGAACTATTGGCATACCAAGAAAGGATTGAATGTCGGTGGTAAGATGGCGAAGTTGACAATGGTGTACAACTACATCACCGGTATCCAGGCAGATGCAGCCATCGAATTTGAGAAAGACCTGATTGCCAAAGACATCGTTATGGCGGGTAACTACTTTGTATATGGTGGTTCGGATGGTATCAAGGTTCAGAAAGGTGCTGTTATTGGACAGGGTAGAATGGTCAGTAATTTATTCCAGGGACAAGAAAATATTACTGTTGGTTTTGGTCCGGATACTCCAGGCTGGGAAATGGTGACCAATAGTGGAAAAATCAGTGATTCACGGGCAAGAGCTGCCATCTACATGAACGATAACGAAACCAATACGGAGTTTATCCAGCCGGTTTTCAGAAAAGTTGAAGGCGCCACCAAGACCAGCCAATTGAAGAAATTCAGTAATGTACAAGACAACCGTCTGCGCTACATTGGTATGAAAGACATCGTTGTGGATGTTGTCATTACTTTGTCTGGTATTTCATCTTACAACAGTGGTAACTACTCGGTTGCTTTGATGAAAAATGGCGAAGATTTGATTTTCCCAAAGGCGACTGCTTACAACATTGATGCAGGCAAAAGTTTCAACCTGAGTTTGGATACCCAAGCAAAATTGTCTACAGACGATTACATCGAAGTGGTGCTGAAGGCAGACAACAATCCGAATAATAAACCTGTTTTGGTCAAAGATATGATTGTAAAGGTGGTTCAATATTAAGCACCTCTTACTGCACAAGACTTATTGAACGAAGCCCCCCTGACCTAATCGAAACAACCCACCCAAAGGTGTTTGATTCTTTCAGACACCTTTGGTGCTTTTCAAAAGGTAATCTAAAACATCATGAAGGCTTCTATCTACAAACTATTACTTTTGACCCCTTTGGTCATCACCAGTATTTGCCACAACTATTTTCTACTAGATGTTCAAAGCTTTGAATTGTGTTACTCGCTCTTGTTGATCTTTACTTTGGGGATTCCACATGGTGCGATGGACCACATCATTTTCAAGAAAGAGCGCAAAGAAATCTCTCATCTATTTACACTCCTGTATTGGACCTTAGGAATCGGTAATGCTGTTTTGTGGTTTTACTTTCCCTTGGAAGTTACCTTTTTCTTCATTGTCATTTCGGCCTTTCACTTTGGTGAGGCGCAGTTTTCCTCTAGCAAAATTTTGAGCAAGCGACCTGTCTTTTTGATTTGTTGGGGAATGGCTGTCATTACCTTATTGCTCAGCAAAAATGTCGACCAATTGGCGCACTACGTGGAGTATTACAACAATCCGGCATTCTATCAAAACGTATTATACTTTTTGGAGAACGGTACGGTCTTCTTAGTCTTTTTGACATTGACAATTGTCTTCAAATTGTATTTCCTGCTCAGTCGCAAAATAAAAACCGATATCTTTTTACGTCAATCGCTGTTCTTCATCTTCCTGATGGTCTTTATGAATTTTTCAACGACCTTAGTGGGCATCACGGCCTTCTTTGTTTTTGTACATTCCTGGAGCGTACTGGAACAGGAATACGACTATTTGAAAAAGGACAATCCTTCTTTTTCTTTGTTTGACTTTGTAAAAGTCATTTTTCCATTTTCCATTTTGAGCTACCTGATGGTAGGTCTATTCTTTGCATTGAGCATCTTTGGCGTGGTCCAAATCTCGAATGCCTATTTGGTGATTGTTATATTGTCTTCGCTCACATTGCCGCATGCGGTGGTTATGCACATCTTTTATAACAATGCCAAGTCGGTGCGTTAACAATTTGCTTTTGTGCTCATCAGATTCATATGCTTAGCACAAAAGCAGTAATGGGCCGATAAGCTAGAACGAAATTCCTTTCCGTATTGGCAAGACGGAGGTAGGTAGTACCCGTATGAACCAACGGGTATTGCCTACTATATAAGCTACCCAAAACTTATCGTAAGATAATGGAGACGGTTTATGACTTATTAAAATAAATCTATATATTAGTAGCCTAAATCAAACCCCGAAGATGGCTACCAATTTTTACTCGCCACTCCAAGTGCCTGCTGATGCTGCAGGTCGTAAAGTTCTCCAGATCAATGCCGACGATCCCTACAAGCTAAGCTTTACATTCAAGAATGCAACGCTGAGCCAGCGCATGCTGTATGCTCCTGTGGATGGTTACATCAAGTTTTCCCGATTCGGCAAAGACCGCTTGGGAGTGGTCACTTCTCCCGTACATTTCAAGGCGCAGTTAAAAGGTGGATTGGAAGCGCCTGATATTGCTTGCGTTTATATATTCGACCTTTCCTTTTTGACAACATCGAGCATTCGAAAGAAAGTTTTTGATCACTGTTTCAAAAATCGATTTCCCAAAGATTCAGAGAAGTTTAAATACTTTCGGAGGCAGTTGCAGAAGATAAAAAAGTGGAACTACACAGAGTCTGAAACCTATTCTGAATTGTTCAAGCTTTTTGATGCTGGACGAATGAGGGTGCCGGTCAAAGCTGGACAGAGCATCCTGGAATTGAAAGACAGCACACCTTTTAGTTTACAGATGGTCAATGCGGAAAATCAGCGTTGGGAATTCGATAAGAACTTGACCAATTCTGTACAGGCCGATCTTTATTTCAAACAAACGCTCAGATATGTCGATGCTCAACGATCGGCCGCCATCAAAAAAAATCTGGTCTATGACTCTCTGGATAAGAAGTTGGCGACCCGAAAGCAAACAGAGGTCAGACTGCAACTGACGTTGGACGACCAACCCATTCAAAATGTGAAATTGTATTGGATGGATAAAGATGGTAAAAATGACCACGACCTTCAAAAGCAGTCAGATGGATCACTGCGCATTCTTCCCAACAAATACCCCATAGGCTCCAAACCGGCCGCTTTCATGGGAGAGAAACCCTTTCAAAAAGGGATAAAGGAGAAGGTGACTTTTCCTTTTTCGGTAGCAGATGCCAAATCGGTCTATGCGAGCTTTGAGCTGCAGGATGGAAAGATCAATGGATACTTTGTGCCAGGTAGAATTGGTGTTTTCACAGCCAATTCTTCCAGTACAACCTATCGCTATGCGGGTATACAGGGGAAGTACTTATGGGACAGCTCTGCTACGGATAAAGTATTGAATATACCCTTGTTGTCCAGTCACGTACTTAAGGAGGGTACCCTACAATTTTATGTAACATCGGAGGTAGGCTATGGCGCCTATAAAGATTTGCTTGTCCGATTAGACATTGATTGGAAAGGCCGTAAACACGAATATTTTATGCAGGGTGTCGACCCCAGTATTCCGCAAAAATTTATGTATAGATTGTACAATAATCCAGATGCTGGTACCGTGCAAATGCGTCTATACGATAAAAAAACGGGTCAGCTCTTACCAGCACAACCCGATCGCTTCAATGCGAAAAAAATGAGTCTGGCCGACTTCTGTAAGATCAAGCAAAAAGAATTTCGCTTCTTCACTTTGGAGATGGGTATCGACTTTAAATTGATACACGATGAGGGTTCCAAAAAAAGCCACTTAAAATACAATTTAAATGATTCTACCGTTTGGCTCTACAAACAAAAAGATGGTCAGACGCAGTTGATAAAGAGCTTTAAAGCCCTAGGGATATTCGGTGGTTTCTCAATATCTCCTTTCTTTGATTTTGAGGATAAAAAGTTTACGCCCTTTTCCTACAAACTACAAATCAAGCAGGACCCGGAAGGTTCGCAATTGTTTTTAAGCACCATACAGGAAGTCATTGGAGCGGATGAAGGAACGATCATCTTGAACAAATACCTGAATGATGTAAAAAGTGGAAAGCTACTTGAAAAGCGCAATCACTATTTGAGCACGACTAGGAAGATTAATTTGAAATCCCACACTTTGGAGTTGAGTATAGACCACCAGGGCGTAAAGACCCTTTTGGCCAAGGTGGAGGTTCACATAACAGTCAAAAAATCGGGTGAAAAGCACATACGAAAGACCAATGCCAAAGGAGAAATCATCTTTTGGGACACCAAAGAAATCGACCTCAATAAGTTTACCATCCTGGTACCTGCGGTGCGTGACTCGCCCTATTTGACCCAAGACTTTCTGGTCAATGGCGCACTCAGCATCAAGCTTAAAAAGTACAAATCAGCCCTTTCGCTGAAGGCTCCTAAAGTGCATGTTCACATGCTCATTCTGAAAGAAAGTAACTTGTTTCACTATCTATCCAATATTCCTATTACACTATGGGTTCGAAAGAAGGTCGGAAAGGGATTTCAAAAGCGCCTGTTGCATTCTGGCAAAACAGATGCGAATGGAAAGTATGCTGCTACCATTCCGCTTTCCGCCAATCAATTTGCAAAAGATGGTCAATTGTACCTGGAGTTGAGGACCAAAGGCGTCAAAGTCGGTACGGTCAACTTGCCGGATAAAATTAGTACTCTACACTTAAAAGCTGATGGGCTTGTCAACGGAGTATCGCTACAAGATTCTTTTACGAAGTATCCGGGTGTCAGTGTTGGAAGCGCCGCCAATCCTGCTTTATTTCAGATAAATCACAAGCACAGCGTAAGTGTTCGATTTGAAAATAACATGCTTGTTGGCTTACAGGCTAACTACTGGGCGAAGCTGCCGCCTTCCATGGCATTTGTCCTGAAAGGGGAAAAAACGGCCAATTACTACGGGGAGGGCCTGACAGATTTTTCTGGAAAAATCCAATATGAATTCATCGGTGGAAAGCCCTTTGAAAAAATATATTTGCAGCTCAAAGAAAGTGTTTCTTCTGCCGATTCGAGAACCTTTACGCTACGGCATGACGATGCCCGAGATGCCTATGACCTACCAACGATCAAGGTGATAAGCAAGGGGACTAAAGGTGTGCGTTCCAAGGCCGTCGAAATGTTTGCTGGCCTACCGGTTGGAGGCTTTAAGGTTGAGTCGGAGACTGCCTTTATCATACACTTATTTAAGGCCATTTTTGAAGCGAATACTTGGCTGCAACTCATCACCGCCGATAGCCAGGAACCAAAGGCGAAGCCCTGGAAAATGTCCGACCCATTGGATATTCTCTACAAGCAAGGGGCTGGAACGGCCAATGCTGGAAACGTGATCACCTTATTCAAGAAAAGTGATGCTTGGAAACGCCAAACGTATATCCATGAGTTTGCGCACGTCGTGGATAGCAAGGCTTTCAAACCCGCACAGGCGTATGGCCACGACCACGACCACCACCATATTTTCAATTCTTACATGGCCTTTCAGGAAGGTTGGGCTACCTTTTTGGGTACTTACTTTGGCAAGGACAGAACCATTGTCAACTACTTGACGGGAAAGCAAAAATTTGAAATTTCCTACAGTCCAACCTATAAAGACTACAAGAAAAAGAAAGGGGTCAAATACGATTTGAGTAAAAGCAATGTCCCGGCCGGAAGACCTAAAAATCTGGGAGAATCTGTAGAAGGAGCTGTAGCTGTTTTACTGCTGCATTTGATGCACTTGGTTCTGCCGATCGGAACGCTGGGCAAAGAATTTTTGACCGAACAATTAGAGGCCGATATTCAAAAGCACCCTCATCTAAAAGGGGCGGCAAACTACTTCAGCAGTACCAGTGCTGCCAAAAGAGAACGCTTCGTCAAACTCATTTGGAAGTCGGTTTACAACTGCCAGGGGGATGCTACCAAACTGGTTGCTGCCCTAAGACAAAATGCCAATGCCAGTGAATTGGTGGCACTCAATAAAATTTTGAAAAAGCTCGATATGGGACAATAGGCGCCCACAAATTTTCGAAAAAAACAGCTATGATCGATTCGATTGATTTCATTCCTTTAGCCGATCTAATTTCACTCAAGTCATCCGATGGTAAACCCGACCCGGTACGGAAAAAGATAGCGGCCCTAGTCGAAAAAATGGGAAAAGGGGAAGCTGATTTTGACTTCCTCTCTGATGTCGGATTGAAAGATTACAAAATGTCTGACGGGGATGGCAATTTTATTTTATCTGGTACTGCCGTTTTACTGGCCAGCCTAGCACTGGATTTTGGCGATGGGGCCTACCTGCAGTTCTTTCCACCCGACCAAGCCTTGACGACAACCTTTTCCACGGTCGATTTTCAACTCAAGACACCTTTGGCAACACCCAGTGGCCAAGAGGACCAAATGCCTGCCTTCGGCCTGCAATTCCAAAAGCCAGCCGTCCGAATTGCACTGCCCAATAAAGCATTCTTGCTGGCCGAGCGAACCCCCGCCAAACCCAAGGAGGGAGAAATGGTTGTTTACAAAATCAGCGACAAACAAAAAAATGTTGTCGTCGATCTGGCCATTGAAAGTTTGGGTTTTGACTCAGACAAGGGTTTCGATTTTGGAGCAGGCGCCTATCTTCAATTACCGCATCCCATGGCGATTGGTCGCAGCGGTTTTTTCCTGGACCACTTCAAGATTGGTCTGAAGTACGAGAAGGAAAAATTCTCTTTTGAGGTTCCATCGGCCCATCTGATTTTGCCAAGTGCTTTTCGCATGCTTCCGCAAAGCTTACAATTGCAGGAGGCGTCCATCTCACAGGAAAAAGGTTTTAGCGGTAAGGTTCGAACCACTTGGAAGGAAGGGTTGGGCGTGCAGCTTTTTGGCTTCGATTTGTCTTTGCATTTCATTCATGCAGAATTTCTCCAAAATCAGTTGTCGGCCTGTACGATCAAAGGGCGGCTGGGCTTGCCGTTTTTTGACGATCCGAAGAAGCCTAAGACGCCCATCGACTTGAGCATCGGCATCGATGCGGTAGGGGGCATCAGCATTTCGGCAGCGGCACCGGTTCCGAAAGATAAAAAGGCTTTGGTGCCTGCTATTGCCAGCTTGGACCTGGAATACGTCCGTTTGGAAATCACCAGCCTCGACCTCCGCTCGACGGGGACGGAGGGGGACGAAGCCAAGGGAGAAATTGTCTTAAATGGTCGCTTTGTCTTGGATGCCAAGGGGCAAAAGCCTTTGCGCATCGCGATTCAACAGCTCAAAATTGGGTCGGATGGATCGCTGCACTTTCCGGGCGGATGGTTTGATTTGAAGGACAAGTTGAGCTACAGCCACCTGGGGGTCAAGATCGGTATTTCGAGGGTAGGGCTTGGCTTTGGTCAGGGCGCAAATGCGGAAAACTTTATTGGCTTGGATGGCGCCGTTCAACTGGCGGGGAGTTTGCCTGCCAAAGCTGCGGTGGAAGGCTTTCAATATTTTTGGGATCAAAAAGGCAACAATGGCTTCCGCCTCAAAGGCGTCAGCTTGGATTTTACCATTCCAAAAGCCATTCGCTTTAAGGGGCAACTGACTTTTTTCGATCAAGACAATGCACCGAAGTTGGGAGGTGATGACTTGGAGGGTGTATCGGGTATGGAAGGCAGCGTCGCCCTGCAAATCCTTCCCTTAGAATTTGGTGTCAGTGCGCAATTATTGATCGCCAAGCAGCAGCAATCCAATGGTCGTTTTAAGCGCTTTTGGTTTGTGTATGTGGACATGAATTTGCCCACCGGCATCATGGTCGGACCTAACATTGCCTTTTATGGTTTGTCGGGCTTGATTGCAGAGAACATGCAGCCAGCCAAAAAGGCCGATGAACATTGGTACCGCGATTGGTATCGCGAGGCACCCATGGGAGCTATGGACAGAAGTAAGTGGACTTTGGTTGACCAGGGCTTTGCTTTTGGCTTAGGGGCCAGCTTGGGTACTTTTACGGATGGTGGTTATTTGTTTCACGCCAACGCTTTCTTTTTACTGAGCTTGCCAGGACCCATTGTTATGCTGTCGGGCAAGGCGAACTTCCTCAAGTCGCGTAAGTCGTCGCAGGGAAATACGGCTGAAGGCATCTTCCAGTTTTTGTTGATGTACGATGGGTTAGAGGAAGCTTTTTTGTTCAACATCGAACTGAATTACAATCAGCAAAAGTTGTTAGAGGTTCGGGGGCTGATGGAGGTTTTCTTACACCTCAAAGATGCTTCCAAATGGTACTTCCACCTAGGGCAAAAACCAAAGCCAAAGCGCATTCAAGCAAAGTTGTTGGACTTCCTGGAAGCCAATGCTTATCTGATGATTGATCCAAAAGAAATGGCTTTTGGTTTTTTCATTGGCTATGATAAAAAGTGGAATTTCGGGCCGGTCGGTATCCGCCTGGCCTGCTATCTGCAGGGTGGTCTGCGAGCGGTGTGGTCACCCGAATTCCTGGATGCCTTCTTGGAGGTAAAGGGGGAAGTTGCTCTGCGAATCTTTTGGTTTGAAATCGGTTTGCTGCTGCAAGCCAAGGCACAACTTCAAACGCCGAAGCCTTATTTATTAGATATCTTGGCGCGCATAAAATTGACGTTGCCTTTTCCGCTTCCCAGTCCTGAAATCAAGGTCCACTTACAATGGAAGGAAGTGGCGCCTCCGCCTTTTACCGATCCTTTTTTGGCCTTACAGCTCGACCAAAATGAAGCGCTGCAAAATTCGCTGACCTGGGAAAGCCTATCGGAAGAAAATTTCTCAGACGACTACGAGGAGGTTCCAATGGATGCGGTAATCAATCTGGTTTTTGAAAAGTCCATTGGCTTGAGCAATAAGCCGAAAACGGCATTTGGACTGCCTGCTGCGCAACCTCATCGCATGCGAGTGGGCAAAGAAGGAGTCGATTTCTTTTTTGAATATTCGTTGGAAGAATTGGTGATTTATAAAAAGCAGTTGGATGCACAAAGCCAGCAAGTGGCTTGGGTGGATGACAACAAGGCATTTGAAGGGCTGGCCTCTTTTGCATTGGAAACACCCTCCAGTGAAAGCCAGGGGACCCAGCGGGTGGTGTTGCAAATAGGCTCCACCGATCCGGCTCGCGTATTCCGCCATTCGGATGTAAAAAAATTGCCTCCTTCACAGCTTCGTCGAATACAAGACCACCTCTGCCCAACAGACGATTTGATACAACAGTTTTGTTGGACGCCCGCTCCAAGCTCAGAGCCAGAGCTGATCTTAGGGGCCTTGGAGACAGAAGATTTTAGCTTTCATGGAGCAGGCAGGATGCAACGCGGTGGCAGTCTGTGCGATGGTGAGTCGCTCGATCCCATAGCCTCCCCATACGGTCCTTGCCTATTATCCTATCAAGGCAATGAATTGCTGCTCACCTTCAAAACAGTCGTCAACGATGTTGCTTTAACGGTGGACTCCAAGTTGCCTTTTGAGTTGTACTACAAAACGGAAGAAGGTCAGACCATCAGGATAGAACCCCAGCAGCAATTCGATACCCAGTACATCTATGAGTTGGCTGAGTTTGAAGATTCTGATCCAGCCGTTATTCGCGAATTGATTTTGAAAGGGACTTGTTTCTGCATTCAGAAATTGTGTTACGGACAGTGGGAGGCGCAGCGCCGTCAGATATGGGCAACAGAGACTCGAAATTTTTGGCAGCGACAAATTGAGCAATGGAACAAAGGGCATGTCGTTTTGGAAGCTGATACAGTTTACAAAGTGGCCTTGAAAATAAAGGGGAAGCGATGGAATGGAAAGACTCCAACACAAATAGAGACCCAAGAATTTTTACAGACTCGCTACTTCAAAACCGGTGGAGCGCCAACTGATGTTCGTCCTTATTTGGAAGACTTACCTTTTGAGTTTTTACACTTTCGCAATGATCTGATCGACTTGCATCCCAAGGCAGGATGTACTTACTTGCAAAAGCTTTTTGAGAAAGCCAAACCGGCAGATTATGGGGAAGGGGCTGTTTTGCAAATGCATTTCTCTTCAGATTCTGCACGGGCTGAAATCAAGGATGTACAATCGGCGCGCGGGCAGTATACCAAGTGGACGCGCACCCAGGAGATTGTCAAAAAATCTACGAGCTGTTATACGGGCGCCTTTGATAAAGTTGAGAAAAATCGCAAATCGAATCATTGGACTTTTGGAGAGGTGGAGCAGTCGTTTACTTTTAAACCCCAACGTCGATACGAAGCTCGCTTGAAAGCCTATGGTCAAGCAAATTCGATTTATGATTTTTCCTTTAGAACCTCTGCCTACCTCAACTTTGAAGCATTGATTCGCCAGCGGGTCAATCAGTTTGTTTGGAACCTGAGCCGAAAGGTCCACTTGGCAACGGGGGCTGTCCAAGACGTTGAACCGCAGGGCGACCGTCGGGACCAATTGGATGCCTTATTGCAATCTGGGCATCGCATAGAAAGTGTAGGCTATGATTTATTCAACCACAGTTTGGATCGCTTGGAAGAGGATCGCAGCTTCCGACAGATTGCTTCGATTCTTCAATTCCCCAAAAGCAATCGATCGACCGGAACGGAAGTCTTTAGCCTCTTTGGGCGAGCGACCTTCTATGGTTTATTGCTACATTTTGAAGAACCCATCAACTGGCATCGGGTACTACTAACGGCATCTGGGCAATGGGTCGAGTTAGCAGAAGGAAGACGTAGCAACCATCATCCCCTGCCTGCTGATGTGGTGGCTTTCCGAAGCAAAGACAATTGCAAACTATTTTTGCATTGGAACCGGGAGCAGCTTCCGCCACTTGAATCGGAAGATCAAAGCTTTCAACTCGAATTGTCCTTACAATTTCAATTTACCCGAAACTTTGTTCAGGCATTCAATCTTGGCAACGACAATGAAAAGATGCTTGACTTTTACAGGAAGTATCCGAGTCTTCATCCGCTGAGATCGACACAAACCACTGATGCTTCCGATCGCTTTTCCCTTCAATTGATTGTTAACGACACAAGCTCACGCTCATGAAAAAGTTTGACCCTGCCATCGGCATCAGTGGATTGTATTTTCAATCGGGCGAATCCCAATGGTCCGAATTGGCGCAGACTTATCGCACGGTGCCGAGCGGCGCGCATTTGCGCTGGGCAACATCCATTTTTGCGGGCCATCCCCAAGGGGGCTTCGATTTATTTGTCCATCAACCCTTTGAAGAGGGGACGGTCTTCAGCCGTTCTTATGTCCTTGACTTTGGTTTGGACCAAGTCGATTTTCCACAGCAACCTGACTATGCCTTTTTACTGCAATTCATCAATCGGATGGGAGGGGAGTCTGTGACCTTCGAAGGGCAGACCTTGGGCAGCGGTACGCGCGTATCCGATAATCGACCCATAGAAATGTTGTTCCAAAGTGGCTTACCCATCGGAGGCATTCAGTTCAGCCTTATTGGAATCGAAAATCCGCAAGATATTTATTCACAGCATTCCACCAACATAGAAATCACCTATTCGAGCGGCTCCATGGATCGCTTGCAAATTGAACTTTCTTTCTTGGAGCAGCGAACTTTCTATCTTCCTCTGGGCATGGATTTGCAAAGCATTCGCATCAGTGGTGCCAATGCCATCATCCCGCGGATTGAATTTTTTGAGCTAGAGCTAGACCAGCAATTTGAATCTTCTTTCAATGGTTCTGTTTGGTTGTATGGACACAATCTGAGCGATGAGGAGACCGAAGTGCGAAACCGCATCCAACAAACACAGACCATATCTGAGGAAGCGATGGGCGCCTTCACCTTTTTGAAAAATGCCCTCCTGGCCGCCAAACCAGCGCATGCAACTTTCTTTCATGAAATTTCCATGACATCCGATGACAAGGACTACTTTGGCAACAATCGCGAAGAGGAATCCACCTATCTACTCAATCCATACGAGCTGTTGTACATCAGTGCAGCTGATGCAGAAATGGCGCGGGCGCTTGGCCTGTATGTCACCCTCGAAGGCACAGCCCAAAGCAATAACTTCGTCTTGCGCGCCAACTACGAAACCGATAAGTTGCGGTTCAACGATTCCGATTGGCCCATTCGCGCTTATGCCATTTGCGACCCGCTACCAGATGCAACTCAAAATCCAGTTACGCCCTTTCAAAGCTTCGAAGCCGACGACATCCAAGGCTTGCAGGACCAAACGGCGGCGAATGCCATTGGCAATCGTTTAAAGTGGCGCTTTGCATCCAATGCACAGGGAAATTTTCTGCCAGTTCTGGTCCGTTTGTCCCGAAAGTTGCTACCCGTTTTGACCATTCCAGATGGCTTTTTCTTTCCCGATCCCACGCTCGAAATGGGTGGCTTTGGTGGACTTGGCGGCAGTACTTTGCTGGACCCTCCAGTGGAGATTGATCCCGGATTTGGACCCGTTATGCCCTTTATCGATTTAAAGTCCTACAGCAAGCGATTCATCGTGGAGGCAGATCAATCGCAGGCCATGGTCGAAGGAATACATTGGGACATCGAGCAGCCCTTACCGGTGCGGATCGACGATCAATACGAGTACAGCATCACGGGCTACGACATTTGGGGACGCGAGAATGCTACATACTTCCTTGGGGCTGGCGTCTTCCACGATCCGGTACCGCAAGCGCCAGGTGCATTGTCCTTAGAGCGCCCTCATCGCATAACGGCCGATGGTCAGACCCAATGGTTGGACAAGTTGCAAGGAGCTTTTTATTGGCGGCAGGATCAGCACGACAGCGATCATATGGTCAATGCTTTTGAATTGTTGTTGTCGGCAGACCATGTCAATGGTTATTCCCTGGAAGTTGTGCAGGTGGAGCAATTGGGAAAGGTGCTTCGTTGTTCCTTTTCGCCTGATGTTGACTTTTATGCCTTGATCAACTATATGCCCTATCGGTTCAGCCTGTGGGGGCAGATTTTTACCAATGTATTGCAACAAAATACAGATAGGGATTTTTTGATTGTTGGCACGAATCAGATCGAATTACTACTTGTCGATGTGGAGACTGCCTATGTGGATTACTTCCAGCAACCTCTGCGAAACGCGATTGAAGAGGAGTTGAAAGCGCAGACATTTTATTTGCAGTGCGATATGAAAATTGCCGACCACTGGACCTACGGTCGGATGCACCAACGGATTGATATTGGGTTGAACAAAAACATCCAGCCGGAGCGTCACCCCATCTCTGTATTTGTAGAGCCGGCTTCGGATCGTTTTTTCGTCGCTTTTGAAAAGCCTCCTTTTTCTGATTACCAATTGTATACTTACGCCAACGGTGTTCAATTGAAAATGAGTGCTGGCTCGTTTCAGCAATACGATCGCGAATATGCTTTGGAGCCTTACAATGGCGCCATTCCCGACGAATGGAAACTAGGGCGTAGCTCGGTGGTCTTTCGGGTGTCTGAGCTGAAGGACGACATCATTTACTACTTGCCTGAAAACGGAGAAGTCATCGTATATCCAAAAATTGAATTTGTGATGGAGCAGGTGGATATGGGGCAATTGGCTTCGCCCGCTACCAAGGCGCTTGTACACACGATTGCTTGTGCAGTCAGGGCCGGTGATACGTATTACAACTGGTCGGTGATGTCCTCGAAAGCGAATTGCTTGTGGGTGGACGACCAGCCAGCCGTCTTGCCATCGGCACCCAGCTTTCCGACCGAAGCAGCAGCCATCGAGCGTTTGGATATTCCGACGGCCAGCTACCCGGGCTATGATGGCAAATCGCAATTTGACCTGAGTTGGCAAGGCGCGCAAGACATGACCTACGACGTCTATCGGGTTCGGGATGATCTGTTGCTGGCAGAGGCTTACGAAATAGATCAGCTTGATGCTTCCGTGTCGGACAAAGAGCGGCATGCGCTTGAGAATTATCGGAAGCTGTCCTTGGTCGGCAAGGTGAAAAAGATCATTGAGTTGAGTGCGGTTTCTAGCTACAATGAGGCTTTTGCCAAGTTGAATGCTGTACCTTTGCGCGCGCGTTCCAATGGGCGTTTGGTTTTTACGGACGACGATATTGATGGCCAGTCCTCAGCCCTTTACGCCTACAAATTGCGGGCGCGAACGGAGGCCGGAAAGGAAAGTTCCCTGTCTGCGCTCTGGGCCGTTGTGCAAAGTCCCAATGTGGATCAGCTCATCACGCCTTCCTTGATGGCTGTTCGTTTGTTGGAAGGCGACCAAGTGAAAGTCTCATGGCGGGGCCGTTCGGTTTCGGCTGGGCGTAGTTTGGTGCTACTGGAGGACCTGCTGACTGCTCCGAGGGAAACAAGGCTGGAAGATATGCAACGGGATGATCTGTTGCAATTGGCCAAAGGCTGCCATTGGCGAAACGCCCGGCATTTTCGTTTGACAAACAGCGTTCCTGAGCGCATTCGGCCAGAAAACAGTCTGCTTGATCTCAGTTTTTTGGCTGCTCCTGAGCCAGTACAACTAAAGGGCATCTACCACCTGGCGGACCTGCCGAGCACCCTAAGAAACGATCCTGGAAAAATCAAAACAGCGGATTTGGTAGACCTCAAAAACCAGCTGGAAAACTATTCAGGCAATCGAAACGGCTGGTTGTTTTCAGACATTGAAATCGACGAAGACATCCAGCGCCTGGGGTTCTTGATTGAAATTGCTTATGCCGACCAATCAACCGATTTAATTGTCGACAATGGCATTGTGACGACCAATGTGCCATCCACTACACAAGAGGGGGCCATTCGAATGTATCGCCTCCTGCAAGTAGATGCCGATGGCGAAACCCATTCCGAGCCGAGTGAACCGTATTTTGTTTTTTAGGGATGCGCGGAGTTTCGGAGTAAATGGTATAGGCAGTCAACTACTTCAAAAATTTGATTTTTTGCAGGAGCCATTTTTTCTCAGCAATGTATTCTGCCCGGTGTACCTTTTCCTCTAATTCGTGGATGAGCTTGGAGTCTCTATCTTGTGATTGTCTGTAATTTGCAATGGTTTTTAAGGTGTTGACAAACGACCAATGAGCCGTTAGTTGCGTACTGTTCAGGCTCTCTTTGTTGCGGGAAATGAATGTTCGGTTGCGGTCGATGGCTGCTTTGAAAGAGCTGGCATATTTTTCTCCCTTTTCATAAAAAACCTTTAGATAGGACCGTCGGCGGATGAGCTTTAGGTAGACATTCATTACATCGCTTTGCTGCAAAAAATGCAATGCCTGGTCGTAGTCATTTTCACTGAAGGCCAATTCTGCCTGGCAGAGTGCATTGACATTATTCGCTTCGGAATTGTACTTATAAGTATGCTTATTTAAAAATTCTTTTACCCAAGAAGTTTTTTGCAAAATCAATCCCACCTTTGCGATGTTAAAGAAAATAGTAGCTGTGAGGTAATTGCCATTTGCATAGGTGAATACGCCATGCTTTTGCTGTAGCTCATAGAGGAAGAAGAGTTCTTCGAACAGTGCTTCATCCCTAAAAAAAGTTCGGGCTGTATTTTGAAGGCAGCCACATATATTTCGAATGTCGAGCTTAGGCAACTGCCCAGCTTGCTCATCCAGTAAGGATTTTAGTTTTTTGTAGTACTGGAAATTATCTTTTTCTTGCACCATCAAAAAGGTATTGTACCACAGGCTGACAATGGGAATGTTGACGTGTTTGCTATCGGGCATGGCATCCAGGATTTCCTTTTTCATGCTGTAGGAATAATCGTGACCGGTAATTTTCTCCCGAATGATTTGATGACTAAACAAGATCAATTTGTTTAGAATGTAAAACTTATCCAGTGCAATAGAGACATTTTCCAGCAGTATATCGCCATTCCCTTTATCTTCCAGGTACTTCAATCTGCTCCGAACCTGTTGCAGAAAAAATTCGATGTAGAAATGATCGCCACTCTTGATTTTTAGTTGCTCCTGCTTCTTTTCGATTTCGTTGATGTGGCCTTTTAGTACTTTGGTCAGTCCCTTGTCTTCTGCGTAATTGAGGATGGCAATATTGTTGAGCAGATTGTCTTCCGTATAGTAATTGTAGTAGATGTATTGAAGGGCAATGTTGTAGAGATTGTGTCGCAGTTTATTGATGCGATTTTGCTTGAAGCTAAGGTCTTTGTAAACGGCCTTATGTGCATCTTCGTCGTTGAGGAGTGGATCATCGAAATTGGGGGCAAATTTATGTAAAAAGGAGAATAAATACTTTAGGTTTTCACTTTGGGTAAAGAAAGAAGAATGGACCATTTGATCCATCTTTTTTAGGTCTTGTTTTGAAAAGGAGCGCAGAATTTCTATCAGCTTTGAGTTTTTCACATGAAACGTTTTTGGATGAATAGATAATAAGGTTTTGGTTGGATGTTCTGATAGATGAAAAATACTTAGTTGTAGAGCTTGTTGTACGTATCTGTATTTTACAATTGCTTGCTGTAAATAAACGTATAATTTCTTTCATTTCTCAGGAAAATAGACTGCTGAGGCTTTTTTGAAATCTTAGTGGCAGGGAATAAATCACCGATAATGTAATCAGTGATCGGGAATTTTATGCTGGAATCATCGTATTATCGTAGGGATCACACACTAATTTTTTTACAAAAAACAAGAACAATGAAAAGATTACTTTTTTGCGTATTTATGCTGGCATTTATTTTCATGTGGGCCTGTAAAAGAAATAAAATACCCAAATTCCCACCTGGAATTACCCAGCTGCAGTTGGTCGAGCGAGTAAAAACGGGGGATGAAACTGAAAGGCTTTACTACAAATGGGAAAAAGTTCCTGGCGCTGTAAGGTATTTGTTGGAATTATCAGTCAATGGTCGATCAGCCGATGTTACGACCGCACCAGCCACTCGTAATGTAGCATTTTTTGACATTGAAAAGCTTCAAGAGAATGACGAATTGAATGCAGCCATCACACCGCTTTTTCAAACTGTTTTGAGAGATACGATTTCCAATACAACATCAGCGAAGGATGTAATTACACCTTGTGAGCCTCCTAAAAATCTGATTTCCAATGTTTTATCAGATAGTTCTGGGCAGGGTGGTGCTATTGAGTTTACTTGGGATAACAGTCAACACGTTATGGGATATCTGTTTCATTTGATCGTAAATGACAGTGTCATTTTTAATGAAAAAAAGTTTCCAGTAGAAAAAGAAAACCGTATTGTCGTCCCTGTAGATAATATAAAAGACCTCGATATTGATGCAAGTATTAATTCTGAATGTCCTGGAAGTCTCTTAAGGGTAGCTTCGCCAAGGGAATCCTTCGAAGTCAATTTTATAATTATAACAGATGATGTGGTATTCAGACCTGGGTCTGAGGACTGGAGCAGGTATTGTGAAAATGTTGACGATTGTAGCTTCGTACAATTTATGGGTGGCACACTGGATTTTGGTGGCGTTGAATTTGGTAACCCTGCCGATCCTGCTGATTATCATCCAGCTAAAATTTTGAAGTGTTTGTGTGAACTAAGAGAAGATGGAATACCGACAGAGGCATCGGTTAGAAATTGCTTTATTCAAAATCCAAAAGTTAGCGATCTGGAAATTCAAAAAGGATGTAATAATACTGTCACTCCTGGGAATATGTAGAGAAATTCGTAATTCATCCTTTCATTCACTTCTATTATTTTTGAGTTGTTGTCGATTGTTTTTGATTTTTCTTAGAGCGTATTACATCCCTTCCGTTGATTCATCGGAAGCTGTTTGAAGATAACAAAATTACTGAGAAGTTACCCTTTTCATCTGGCCAGTATAATGGCTTTTGAATTGCGATAATAAACGAATTAAAACATCATTTCATATGTATGTTTATCTGGTATTTTTATTGGCACCGCTCTTCACAAATGTTGGAATCTTCCTATTGACTTTTCTAGTGTTGGGTCTTATAGGTTGGTGGAGCATCTACACCCTTCGTTTCGACTACCGCTGGCAATTGGATCATCTACGTCAGCAAATATCGAATGACCTACACGATGACATTGGATCGGCATTGTGCAATATGGCTATGTTGACAGCTTTGATGAAGCAACGTCTGACCAATGCAGATGCTGTATCGACCTTTTTGTCTCGCATGGAGGAAGAGATTCAGTACAGTGAAGATTCTCTTTCCGACATTGTATGGAGCATCAATCCCCACAATGATTCCCTCAAGGAATTGTTGATACGGATGAGGCGCTTTGCCAGCGAGACTTTCGAGATGAAGAAAATAAAGGGAGAAATAGATTTTCCGATCGTCGCTCGCACGCTGCGCATCGATATGGAAAAGCGGAAGCAATTGCTCTTGCTATTCAAGGAAGCCCTTCACAACTTGGCCAAACACTCCGCCTGTAGCCATGCGACCATTGCCGTGAAGCTGCACCAAGGTCGACTCAAGCTGAGGGTGACAGACAATGGGAAGGGCTTTAAAATTGACGAACTGAAAAACAGTGGGAATGGACTTCGGACGATCAGAGAACGGGCTTCGAAGTTGGAGGCACTCTGCGCGATTGAATCTTCCCCTGGAAAAGGAACAGCTATACTTGTTGAATTTGAGATTTGATTTTTGTAATTTTCGAAGGTGCTTCCTCGTCGTCGTGGTCGGGGAGGCACTTTTATTTTACATCAACTACAATGATTATCTTTATCTTGGGATTTCATCTGAAAGATTGAACACTATGACATTGCCCAGCAAAAAGCGAATCGCACTCATCGGTCTTGGAAAGATTGCTCAAAAGGCGTATTTACCTTTCGTTGTTCACCATCCAGAAATACAGGCGGTCTTTTGTACGCGCAATCAAGATACGCTTGTGGCATTGGCGCAGCGGTATCGCGTGTCAGAAACCTATGCATCCATCGATCGCTTAATCGCTGGTCAGCCGGATGCGGCCATGGTGCATAGTACAACGGCCAGTCATTTCGAATTGGTCAGAAAACTACTGGAAGCGAATATTCCCGTTTTTGTGGACAAGCCGCTTTCCGACCGAATCGAGGAGTGTGACGCATTGCTACAACTGGCCGCCCAAAAACAGTTGCCCCTCTACGTAGGTTTCAATCGTCGCTTCGCTCCGCTCATCCGCCAATTGAAAGACCAAGCACCTGCCCGACATATCCTATGGATGAAAAACCGCGTCAAGCTGGCGGAAAATCCGCGTACTTTTATATTCGACGATTTCATCCATGTCCTGGACAGCCTCCGATTCCTCGCCGAAGGACCCATCAGCGACCTGCAAGTGAAGGCGCATATGCAGGAAGGCTTGCTGGAGGACCTACATGTGCAGTGGCAGCAAGGCGACACGCTCCTGTGTGGAACTATGAATCGACTCAGCGGTCGAACCGAGGAGCGGGTTGAGTACTTTGCACCCGGGCATAAGTGGGAAATTCAGGAGCTGCACAGCGGAACGCACTACTTTGAAGGAAAACAAGAAGCTCTGGGCTTTGGCAATTGGACCAGCACTTTACACAAAAGAGGATTCCATGCAATGTTTGAAGATTGGCTGGACCGTTTGGATACTAGCGAACCGCTTGCCGAAAGTCTGGAAGACATCAGAACCACCCACCAACTGTGCGAAACCATACTGAGCCGCATTACCCCCTTGGAAGGATAAATTTCACACAATCATATGTCATTTTAATTCCATGGGTTGTTCGTTGGAGGAATTGTTTTGATTCTGTATATTGTGCTTAGCTATTAAATGGTTGCCGGTAGTTCAGCTGCCGAAACCAATTGTAAACCCCTTCAAACACGAAAAAAATGATGCCTTCTAGTCCTGCTGTCGATACGGTAAAAGATCGGGTAAAGCTCCCTCTTAACTTTGACGTAGATAAGATGTTGAGCGAGATCACTGCTTTGGAATTTGAAGATTTTATCTATTATAAGGCGTTGCCTCTGAGAGCGCCCGCTCACATCATCGACCCTTCTTTGCCCTTCCCACCTCCTGCGGATGACTATGCGGATGGTTCCTGGACCGAGTGGGCGAACTCTGGTCAGCTGAAAGCTTCGCCCTATTTGAAGAGCATTGTCGAAATGTTCCAGCAGCATACCAAGGTGACCCTGGTTAGGGTATTGCGTTTGGCGGCAGGGGCGGTTGTGAAGGAGCATACTGATCCGACGCTAGGGCTACAAATCGAAAAATCGGTCATTCGGCTCACCATTCCCGTTTTGATCAACGAAGGTGTCGAGTTTTACCTCAATGGGACGGTTGTTCCGATGCTGCCGGGCGAATGCTGGTACATGCGCCTGACCGATCCACACAAGGTTGTCAACAGCGGCCACACGGAGCGGATCAACATCTCTATCGATATGATTCCCAATGAATGGGTCCACAACATGATTCTAAACAGTGAGACTGTTTCCTAAAACGATTGATGCAAATACTCCTTGAAAGAAAAGGCCAGTTGTTCTTTCTGTTATTGGCCGTTGTCTATGTCATCTTAAGTATCAATTCCATTGCTTACGGTGGAGACTTCGAAGTGTATCTGGATGCAGCGGAGCGTTTGCAGCGCAAAGAAAACATCTATACGGCCCCTTATTTCAAAGGACTACAGTACTACTACAGTCCGCTGTTTGCCTTCGTCCTCATTCCGTTTTCTAGCAATTGGTTCATTTCCGAATTTTTGTGGTTGCTGCTGAGCGGCCTGTTGTTTGTCCGCACTTGTTTTTTGATCAGGCATTACTTTGATTTAAGTGTCTTGAGTCGCAAGGAAGTGGTGTTGTGGATGGGTATCCTTACGATCTGATTCACTATTTTAAAATTCTCGGATTGTGTACTGTTTCCTTAGTGTTGTTTGCCTTGTTTGCCTTGTTGGCCGATCCAGTATTGATTAAAAGCAGGGGAGGAGAGGAGCTGTGTAGAGGAGCGGCTGGGTAAAAATTTAACAAGGGGCTTGCGAAAGTGTCGGCCCCAAGTCGGATGACGAAGCATTTTGTTTTCAAGTTCTACGGGTGTCGAATAAATTAAAGATTCTTTTCATTTGAATTTTGATTTTCCAAAATTAGGTAGTAATATTGGGCTAGTAAACCCTTTAGACCTCAAAAAACGACATGAAAATCACGATCAAACTCCCGACAGGTGTTTGCCCTTCGCGCAATACCTACTACTTTGACAGCTGGATTCGAAGGCTGCTCCATCCAAAAGAATTATTCACTCAATTATCGGTATCATTTCCATTTTCTATGATAGCTAATCGTTAGGTGTACCTTCATATGCGATGGTCCATCTTTTGGAATATGGATGGGTACTTGAATCAATGACTTATGTGCTAAAGACTTGCTCTTTAGCAGCCAATTTATAAACACACTAACCTCAAATAATCAAACATGCCTCTATTAGCCACAGCTGCTACGGCTGCAATCGGTGCCGCCATTGGTAATTTTTTTCAACGCCGACAATTTACTTTCAGAGAACGAGAAACCCGTCTTGCAGAATTGCGCAAACAAAAGGAAACATTCGTCACTGCAATAATGGGGAGGGTTTCAGAAAGAGTCTTTTACCTCATAGGTGTCAGTCGCATCATAACCGATTCAACCTTGTTGCCGGATGAAGTCACCAGTCGGTTGAGTTCCTACGAAGAATCCATTAAGAATACCTTACTCAATTACAGTACGGACCTCGCACTGCTGACGCAGTTCTTTGATCAGCAAACCAGTGATCTGTACATCGAGATCATGCAAGGACCCAATGGGTTTGTTACATTGGATCGTAAATGGCGAGAAATATACACCAATTACAAGCAATTAATGGATGCCCTTCCAAAGATTCAACAGTTGTTGGACAGCGGGAAAATATCTACCGAGAAAGCGAAGGAACTGAAAGCTGCTCAAGAAGAATACCGGGCGCTTTTACATGAAAAGGCAAAGGAATTGATTACCGAAATCGCTCACTTAGGTAATGAGCCAATCGGAGAGCCTTTCTTCTCGACAATTTCTAGCAAGGAGGATTTTATGGTCAAAGACGATAGTAAAACGATCTTCTAAAAGTATACTACATTGATTCATTTTAATTGGTGAAGATGCAGTATACGTATTAGGTATTTTTATAACGTATTTTCACGACACCTGATTTTTGGTATTTGTAAAATATGTATGAAATATTCGATATGTCTTCTTGTTTATCCAAAAGGATTGTATATCTTCACATTTGAATAGAATTAGTTTAGGATCTACAATAAAATGGTTGTCAATTGGTTAAATATTGAGAATCATTTGTATGCCAAAAGCGTTTCAGGTTTCTTGTATTTGATTCGATCTTGTCTTTCGTTTATGTGCGTAGTGGTTTCATCCCCTATGGTTACTGTCGACAAAATAAGTCGAAGCAGATGCAAAGCAATTTGTAACCCCAAAAAATAAAATGAAAAAGTATCATTCCTTATGGCCGTTGGGTCATAGGTTTCCCACTGATCCTTTTAGTGGCAAGCCGATATGTATAGGCATATTTCATCTTTACAGCTACACTCGAAAGCTGTTGTATAGAAGACTCTGGCAAGTCTTATCTACGACTTATCCAATCATCATTTTTGACAAATTGCAAATGGCGCCGTCCGTCTGTACGGATGATTGGCCTTACCGTAATGACCGTATGGTTTCTACACCTATTGAAAATAATACACTAGAGAAAATTCACCAGCTTGCAACTCAGTTTGCAATGAATTAACACCCTTTAATTGAATGGAATTATTTTATCTTTTAAAGAGAGAAATTAAACAACCCATCCGTCCCCTTTTGATATTCATCGCCATATCGGGGATCGCCAATGCTGTATTGATTGCCATCATCAACAGAGCTGCGGAAAATGTTGCCAATGCTCAGGTGAGCAATAAGTATTTCCTTTTGTATGTGTGTGGAGTGATGGTTATTTTATTTTCTAAAAAGTATGTGCTCGATAAGTCTTGCGCCATCATTGAGTCTGTCATGTGTAGGCTTCGCAATCGGATTGCCAATAAGATTCGTCATACCGAGTTGAACATTTTGGAGTTGATCGGTACGGCCCCGATTTATGCCCGCCTGACACAAGACGCCTCTTACATTACCAATGTCTCGACGACCATGATCAGTGCCATCCAATCGGCCATTATGATTGGTTTTACCTTGGTATATGTCGGTACCATTTCCGTGTGGTCTTTCCTGATGGTCATTGCCACAATGGGCCTCGGCGTTGCTTACTATTTTAGGCATTCGAAATCTTTCCTGACGATGTGGCAAACCGTTTCCATTAAACTGACGGGCTTCATTGAAAATCTAGGACACATACTGCAAGGCTTTAAAGAAATAAAAATCAATCGCAATAAAAATGAGGGTGTTTATAAAAGCTATAAAACGATTAATAAGGAGTTGAGAGACAATCGAATCAAGACTTCTTTGTCTTACAACATCATGTTGATCTTCACACAAATTCTTTTCTTCCTTTTGCTGGGCGTCGTTCTATTTGGCATTCCTCACTTTCATGCGGAGCATGCCGAAGATGTGATCAAAGTGACGGCCGCCATTCTGTTCATCATTGGACCCTTTGAGGGATTGGTTTCTTCCATGAGTATGATTGACCAAGCCAAAGATGCCATTCAGAACATCATCAACTTGGAGCAACAGTTGGAAGAGGAAATGAAAAAGCACAAGCTGAGTGTAAAGGCCCAGAGCCATCGCCAAACTTTTGAAACCTTGCCTTATTTTGAAAGCATTCAATTCAAGGGCCTTCAATATTCCTACCCTCCGACACCTGAGCGGGAGCATATTTTTACTGTAGGACCGGTAGACCTGACGCTGCGCAAGGGCGAACTCATCTTTATCACCGGTGGGAATGGCTCTGGCAAATCTACCTTCCTAAAATTGCTGACGGGCTTGTACCCTCCAAAAGGGGGACACATCGTAGTGGATGCAGGTTTGGAAGGAAGCGAAGGGACGGTTGTGACGGCAAAAAACTATCAGCAATATCGCAATCTGTTTACAACTATTTTTACGGATTTTCACCTTTTTGATAAGCTGTATGGCGTTGAAAAAGCAGATGCCGGTTTGGTCAATCGGGTACTACAAAATATGGGACTGCCTCCGGAGAAAGTAACGTATGGCAAAGGGAAGTTTTCCAACCTGCACCTATCTACCGGACAGAAAAAAAGACTGGCGCTGACCACTTGTATCATCGAGGACAAACCCATTTACATTTTCGATGAGGTAGCTGCAGATTTGGACCCTGGCTTTAGAGACAAATACTACTACGAACTTTTGAGAGAACTCAAGGAGCGCAACAAGACGGTTATTGTCGTTTCCCACGATCGCCATTATTGGACTGTTCCCGATCGTTTGCTGGAAATGGTCAATGGCTCTATCCGGGAATTGCCTAGAGAGGAGATTGATTCGATGCTTGCTTTTGAGCGTCAGGCCACTTGGTAAAAGTGGAACTTTAGTTGAAAAACAAACATAGAGGTAGCTTTTCAAAAGCTACTCGAAACAAGATAAATGGAAGACACGGTAAAAAACAATATGGATGATGATGCCTTGGAAGAAGATGACAAGGTGGAAATCCGAAGTTACTTCTTGGAGGGGCTGATCATTTTGATGGTCGTCTTTATGATCTTTATCTATTTTTCCAGCCGGTTTTTCGTCGTTATACCTGCTGGACATCAGGCCATCTACTTCAGTACGCTGGGAGAAGGAACCCTACTGGATAAGCACTTTGACGAAGGACTAAACGTCAAATTCCCTTGGGATTACGTCGTCCTTTACAATACTCGGATACAAGAGCATCAAGATACTATTCTGGGTTTGACGGTGGACGGATTGGAGGTGTATGCAGAGATTTCTTTCCGTTACTTCCCGGATGCAGAACGGCTGGGATTGCTCCATCGGGAGATCGGCCCAGATTACTTGAATACGATTTTGATTCCGCAAATCACGGCCATTACGCGCGACATCATCAGTCGGTACGATGTCAATCAGTTGTACTCGACCAGTCGCGATTCCATCCAGCGGGACATGGCCGATCGATCGGTTCAACTGATCACCGACCACTATCCGATCAATGTCATCGATGTGGTCGTGCGGAGCATCATTTTACCAGAAAAAGTCATGGAGGCCATACGCTCTAAGCTGGTCTACGAACAGGACATGTTGGCTTATGAATTCCGTTTGGAGTTGGAACGACGCGAAGCCTTGCGAAAGGAAATAGAAGCTCAAGGAATCAGAGCCTTTACAGATACTTCTCAGATTGATATTCTCAAATGGGAAGGCATCACCGCAACCAAGGAATTGGCCAAGTCGCCCAACTCTAAGGTGGTGGTCATCGGAACCGACAGCGGAGACCTGCCCATTATTTTGGGCGGTAACAATTAAAAATCAATCACTTATTATCTAACGTTTAATCAAATTATCATGTCAGAAACATCACAAGCCGGAATCGACAAGTCGGCTCGACTTATGAGTGAGGCAGAGGATATCATCAAGCGCAAAACGCTATATGCGGCAGGTGCTGGACTTATCCCTTTCCCCATCTTGGATGTCGCTACTTTACTAGGTGTTCAGCTTACAATGATTCGCAGTTTGGCTGATCTCTACGGTCAAAGCGAAACCTTTCAAAGAACTCGTGTAAAGGCCATCGTTACAACCTTGATCGGTGACCTCGGTGCTTTGGGTGTCGTATCCGGTATCAAGGCATTGCCAGTCGTTGGTAGCATCATCGGTGTATTCACGGCTCCTGTTACAGGTGCTGCAGCGACCTATGCCCTAGGTAAGGTATTCACCCAGCACTTTGACCAAGGTGGTACACTGCTCGATTTCGACACTGTTACTTCTCGGCAGCAATTTTACGCAGAATTCCAGGCTGGAAAAGACTACGTAAATGGCATCAACCAGGAAGAAGGAGGTGGAGAAGCTGTGAGCACTACAGAAATCACAGACATCAATGCCTTGAAGCAAGAGTTGAACGATGGTATCAGCAGATTGAATGACTTAATCAGCAAACTGGAAGCTCAGGAAGCTGGCACTGGCCAAGAAGAAGGTTAACAGACAGGCAGGCCGATGCAAACCAAAGTTGAAATGGGTGCATTGACGGATATATTCAGAAGTTGGACTACATCATTGCTTTTCTAATGATCGTTCAACTTCTGATCTGCCTGGCAGGCGAAGGCGACAGCCGATCTGAATCTGTTGACAAAATCTGATGGGTATCCAAAGTCTGCCAAATCAATTTTTTGAGCTTACTACTTAAACTTCATTTTATAAATCTATCATGGAAAAAACACTCATTCTAGCCAAACAAAGGAGAGAAAGAGCAGATGCTATCACAAAGCGCAGAACCCTGTATGCCGCTGGTGCAGGTCTGATTCCGTTCCCCATCATCGATGTTGCTACCTTGTTGGTCGTACAGGTAAACATGATTAAGGATATTGCTAGGGTCTACGGAAAAGAAGAGCATTTTAGAAAAAAACAAGTCCAGACTTTCATCACTACTTTGGTTGGAGACCTTGGAACACTTGGCGTCGTCAGTGGGGTCAAAGCCATTCCGGTGGTCGGTAGTATCGTCGGGGTAGCAACTGCGCCAATTACCGGCGCGGCAGCGACCTATGCGCTGGGTAAGGTGTTTACCAATCATTTTGATCAGGGAGGTAATTTACTCGATTTCGATCCTGTTACTTCCCGAAAGTATTTTTACGAGGAGTTCAAAGCAGGACAAGAATTGGTCCAGCAAGAACAATCATCGGTTCCGCCTACTCCTGTTCCTACAGCAGTAGCAGCTGGTACGGTGGTTAATGAAAATCCTGCGCCGAAGAACCTGAGCAAGGCGGAATTAATCAGCGAAAGCAAGCGTCTGTTATCTGCTTTGGTCATACTGCAGCAAAAGATTGAAAGTCATTCCCAAACCACTACGAGCGCAGTTGCTGCTGTGACGACCGCGGCTGCAACCTCTGCTGTACCATCAGAGGAGGCTGCAACCAATTCAGCGGAGACAAGCGCGGCTGAAGCATCGACGAGTGCAAATCCAGCTGCAGAAGAAACGGAGGAAGCGACTACAGATACTACGAGCACTACAAAGAAGAAAAAAACGAAGAAGAAGAGAACTGCCAAGGGCAAAAGCAAAGGGTTGACCTTGATCGAGGGAATTGGTCCTGGTATTGAGAAGGTACTGAACAACGAAGGAATTTACAGCTTGGAGGATTTGGCTGCCTGCGAAGTGAGCCAGTTGGAAGACATCCTCAAAAGAGCTGGTGGTAAATTTAACTTCGCTACGCCAACCACCTGGCCAGAACAAGCACAACTGGCTGCTGAAGGTAGGATGGAGGAATTGAAAGCTTTACAAAAGGAATTGGATGGAGGGAAACGAAAAAAGAGCTAGCATCCGATTTCGTCACTATTAAGGAAAATTATCATGGGAGTATTGATTTCTTTGGTCTATCTGGTTTTTTGTCTACTGGTTGCCTACGGAGGTCGCAAAGTAGCCATCGGCTTTTGGGGGGTGCTTTTTTTGTCGATCTTCTTAAGCCCCTTGATCACTGCAGTACTATTGGTAATTTTTCAAACGAGACGAAAGTAGACGAATACAGATGAGGAAGAATGTACCGATTGTGCTGGTTCAATATTGTTGAATGAGCAGTGTCGGTTTAAGCTACCGGAGCAGCATACAAACTCAGTAAAAGTTGAATAGAATTTTTTCAGGGATTACAAATGACCCATTTGTGATAGGGACCTGCTAATGCCTGCTTTAATGATTTTATTTTAAATTTTATCAAAATGCCCTTGTTTAAACGAAGCGTCAGACGCGAGAAAAAGGCCAGCGAAATCATTCGGAAAAGAGTGGTTTATGCCGCTACCTTGGGCCTGATTCCCATCCCGATCTTGGATGTGGCGAGCATCTTCGCCTCTCAGGTGCTGATGGTGCGGGAGCTTGCAAAGGTGTATAGGGTCTCGTTTGAAAAACGTCGGGTGGAGACTTTTATCGGTATACTGCTGGGCGACTTGGGGACCTTGGGTTTTGTCAAATTAATCCCTGGCTTAGGGAGTGCCTTGGGTGGCGCTAAAATATCCATTAGTGCAGCAGCAGCTACCTATGCCATCGGAAAAGTTTTTACACAGCATTTCCACCAGGGTGGGACGCTTTTTGATTTCGACCCGGTCGCTTCGCGGGAATACTTTTGGCAACTCTATCAAGCCAACAGACTGGAAGCCAAAGAACCTGAGCCCATCAAAAAATCAAAAAAATCTTCTCTTGCCGGATGGATCATCGGAGCGGTTGTCGTACTGCTGGCCGCCGCTGCCGTAGTGGCTTTTTACTACTTCAATGTTCCGCTAAAACAAGGGCCACTGTCGGATGCGGATTTGTTCCGGCAAGATCAACAGGCCAAGAGAATTAATCTTTCACCGACCAGTCTTGACTCAACCATAAACGCAGCCATTGTCTCTTTCGATTCTTTCTCCACAGAAGGTGTTGTGGCCAAATACCTGCAAGATTCTCTGGCTGTTTTTCCGAGGCGCTTTTCACTAAATGCTGTCCGCTTTCCAGGTAGCTCTGTGGCCCTTCGGACAGGCGCCCAGCTCCAAATGAAAAACTTTGCCCTGCTGATGGAGAAATACCCAAACGTCATCGTCCAATTGTATGGCCACACTTCCACCCTTGGCGGTATTCTGAACCGCCAAAGGATCGGTCGAGAACGGGCCAGAGCCCTCAAAGAAGTGTTGGTCAAATCGAAGATTGATGCTTCCAGAGTAGTCACTGAGTTTTTGGAAAAAGAATATAGCGCACACCATCAATTTTGGGGAGCCGACATCGTGATTGATGTAGCGACCAAAAAAGAAGAAGTACTCGTGAAAAGACCGCAAAGAAAAAATGTCTTAATCCATTAATCCATGCTGAAATTCAGCGAGACCATGAAGAATATATATCAAATTAAGCCGCTTTCTACTGCACAGAAATCTATTTGGATCGACCAGCAACTACATCCCGATGTACCCTTGTACAACATCGGGGGCTATTACGATATTTTTGGGGAAGTAGATGTGGAGACCTTCCGCAAAGCACTCCAACAGATGGTTCGAGATGTAGAGACCCTACGGATCAAAATGACAGAAACGGATGGGACGCCCGGCCAAATAATTTTAGATGACCTTCATGCAGAGATTCCCTTCCACGATTTGTCCCACCATGAAAATCCACAACAGGCAAGTTTGGATTGGCTACAGGTGGCATTTGAAAAACCTTTCGATCTGGTGGAAGGACCTTTGTTTCGCTATGCCTTGCTGAAAATTGGCGATCAACACTTTCGTTGGCTACTGTGCTACCACCACCTGATTGTAGATGGTTGGGGCATTTCCTTGCTGGTGAAGCGTGCCGGTGAACACTATGCCGCTCAACTAGACGCCGAAGCACCTTTTACGCCCATCTTTCCTTACACAGCCTTTCTGAAGGCCGATTCGGAATACCTCAGTTCCAGTTCAATGGAAAAAGACCGGGCATTTTGGGCAGACTTCTTTCAGCCTCTACCGGAAGACTTGAATTTACTAAGTCACCTCAAGCCGCAAGGGCCGATGTCGAAGAGCCTCAAGAAATCATTGGTCATACCACGAGCAGATTACGACAAGCTGATTGCCATTGGCAAAGAGCGACGCGTTTCTACTTTTCACCTCATCCTAGCTGCTCTACAGATTTACTTTGGGCGGACTTACCAAAACCAGGACATCGTTTATGGTACGCCCATCCTGAATCGCAGTGGTGCCAAATTTAAAAAGACCCCGGGCCTGTTCACCGGTATGATTCCCCTTCGACTGCAGTCCAAGATGGACATGGCATTCATGGAACTGGCCGAAGACATTCGCAATCGATTGCGTTCTTGCCTCAAACACCAAAAGTTTCCCATTGATGAGTTGTACCGCAGTCTGAACCTCAACCTAGGAGAGGGAGACTACCTCTATCAGATTACCCTCTCTTACGAAAAACACAGCTATGCAGAGACTTTTGCGCATTGGAAGGGTAAGATCACCGGGATGACCAACAACCACGAGCGGACACCCTTAGCCATCTTCGTTCGCGAGTATTCCGATCTGCACGACATCGATCTCGACTTCGATGGCAACGCTGCTTTTTGGACAGAGGAGCAACTGCAAGACATCGCTCAAAACTTCCATTTATTGCTACAGCAAATCATCTCTGATCCCAATAGGCTGCTCTCCGACTATGCCATCCTGGCGCCTCCAATAAAAGCATTGCTTCAGGATCAATTCAACCATAACAATGCGGCTTATCCACAAACGTCTTCACTGCCACAAAGACTCAGAAAAGCTGCCACACAATACTCGGATAAAGTCGCAGCCGTTCACGCATCCGATCAATGGACCTACGCTGAACTAGAAGCCAAAAGCAATCGCTTGGCGCATCAGTTGCAATCGGTAGGTGTTCAAAAGGGACAGCCCGTTCCTGTCATCCTGTCGCGAGGTTTGGATTACCTCTGCAGCTTTTTGGCCATCCTGAAATGTGGCGCCACCATCGTTCCAATCAGTCAAAACTGGCCGACTGCCCGCCGACAGGCCGTGCTCAGAAACATCCAAGCGCCCCTCGTTTTATTGCATGGGCAAACCACCGCACTCGAAAAAGAAATGGAGCAAAGCGTCCTCTACGTCGACGCAATTCCCGAAGCACTTTCGAGTACCTTCAATCTGGTACCCACCGGCCCGGAAGACATCGTATACATCATTCATACCTCCGGAACGACTGGCATACCCAAAGGTGTCGAAGTCCCTTACCGAGGATTGGTCAACCGATTGGATTGGATGACCGATCATTTCAAGACAGAGGCAGCCCAATCGGTCCTCCGCACAACTCCTCAGATTTACGACAGCAGCGTATGGCAGTTGCTTTGGCCACTGTTGCATGGCGGCCGGACAATTATTCCCGAAGAAGCCCGTAGCCTCGATTTGGAGTATGTAGCTGAGCTTTGCGACCAACATGCGCTGAGCTTGACCGATTTTGTTCCCTCGATTTTTACAGAGGCCCTTCGCGCCGATGTCGAGGCATCGCAATTGGCTTCTTTGCAGCACATCATCTTAGGGGGCGAGGCCATCGTAGCCTCGGATGTAAGGGAGTTCCAAAATCGTTTTCCCAGCATCCGACTGACCAACCTCTACGGCCCGACAGAGGCGAGCATTGGATGCGTTTTCCACGAAGTGAAAAAGGGATTTACCGGTCCGATTCCCATTGGTCAACCGATTGCCAACACCCGTATTTACATCCTGGATGAACAGCAACAGCTTTTGCCACCGACGGTCCCAGGGGAGTTGTACATCGCCGGAGATTGCTTGGCAAAGGGCTACCTCAACGATGTCGAACGAACGAAGAAAGCATTTGTCCAAGACCCATTTCGAGAGGAAGGTGTGAAGATGTATCGCACGGGCGACCGAGCGGCATGGTCCCACGATGGCGCCTTGCACTTCATGGGGCGCATCGACGCACAGGTGAAAATCCACGGTCACCGCATCGAGTTGGAAGGCATTGCCGCACAATTGCGCGCGTTGGATGCTGTGCTGGATGCCCGCGTTTGTTTGTTGAAATCGCCAGACAACCGTCCTTTCCTCTGTGGCTTTTT